>DATMSZ010000253.1:0-12311 GCA_035565175.1 Pseudosphingobacterium sp. | reverse complement strand
ATACAGTCGTCTTCCATGGTTTTCTGATTTTTTTTAATGAAATAACAAATGCAATGCCGCTGAAATTTGCTAAGGCCAGAATCAAACGTTATTAGATTTAAACCCCTTTTTCTGCGATTTATAAAAAGTAGAATACGTCTTATTGTACTTCATTTTGAGAATCTATCTTATCAAAATGAAACAGCATATTAGCAGAAAGAGCTGCGGCAGAAGAATGCTATTTAGATTTTATAAAACTATACCCCAATCTTACGCATACCGCAAATGATGATTACCTCCTATCTAAGTATAACAGTGGAATCATTAAGCATATTGAGAAAATCTTTAGGCCGAAAACATATTGGTTCTTTTTAAAAAGAACCAATATGTTTTTCTATATTTGTATATAAATTAACCATACGTTGGAACAGTATAGAGCTAAAATAGAAGAACATGCGGATGTGCTAGAAAAAATGGGTTTTTCACCCGTAGGTGCACGAATTTATATTTATTTATTGTACGCGCCCGACCATCAATCCACCTTTGATGATCTAGTAAATTATTTTAAAGTAAGTAAAAGTGCTATTTCAAATGGTTTAAAGTATTTGGAAACAATAAAATTAATCATATCCAAAACCATGCATGGCCAACGTAAAAGGTACTTCAAAATGGACCTAGAGGCCAATACCGGTGCTGACTTTGCTATCGCGAGACTAAACCAAATGCGCAATATGCTCGAAGATATTCTGCAATCACGTAAAGAGGATAAAGATCGTCAGGAACTTCAGGATTTAATTACCTTTTACAAAATGATGGCTATTGAATACCCTATTCTGCTGGAAAGATGGAGACGTACAATAGCATTTGAAAAGAAAGACGATTAATTTTTTTAACCAATTGGTTCTCATAATACCGAACTATAAGAATTAAAATGAAACGATTAAAATTAATAGCATTTCTTATACTCACTTTTGTACCTATTAATCATCTGTTCGCTCAGGGATGGTCTTTAGATAGCTGCCTGCAGTACACGCAGGAAAATAACAAGAAGCTCCTCGCCGAAGCTTTTAATGTACAATCTACTAAGCAAGAGAGAAAGTCGGTAAAATCGCAATTGTTACCTCAAATTGAAGCACGTGCAGGAATAGATCACTATTGGAAAATACCGGTACAAGTATTTCCCGGCGAGCTAGTGGGACAACCCGCTGGCACCTATGTTCCTGTTAGACTTGGCACACCCTGGATGAGTACTTATGGCCTCGAAGCGAACCTAAAGCTGCTGGACGTACAACAATGGCAGCAAATAAAACTAGCTATTTTACAGGAAAAAACGGCAAGCTCCTCTTACGAAGCCGTTAAAAAACAATTACTTAAAAATGTACATATGGCCTTCTATAACGTACAGATACAGCAAGAAACCAATGATATCGCGCAGAAATCGCATGAAAATTATCAAAACGTCCATCTGCTTATTGCCGCACAGTATGCCAAGGGTCTGATTGATAAAATAGCACTCAATCAATCCATCAGGTTGCTCAACGACAGGGAGGATTACCAAAAGAAATCGGCTATCAATCTGCAATTGGCTTTGGTTGATCTAAAGTTTTGGATGGGTTTCCCGCAAGAGGATTCGCTAAGCATTTGCCCTATAACAGATTTGACTACGAGCCAAAAAACCAATTTCAATGAGGCATTTTTACCTGATTACACGTTGCAAAAATTAACAGTTGAAATAGCCGAACAAAACTGGAAATCTTCGAGAGCGATTTGGTTTCCAAGTCTACACCTGACAAGTACATATGAACGAATGGCATATGGACAAAAATTAAACTTTATTAATAACGCGCGCTGGTTTGATATCGGATCAGTAGGAATACAATTAAGAATTCCCATACTCGCTCCAGAAAAAACGATTTACGGTCCAGCGAAACAAAAAACGTTATGGAAAAAAGCTCAGTTAGATTTCGAAAACTATAAACAGGACAAAGAAAAATCTTTCCTCCATGAAAAACTCCGATTGGAGGAAACATTGCATGCTATGGAGCAGCAAAAGAAGAACCTTCTCCTTGCCGAAGAGAACGAGTCGCTAGCTGTCCAAAAGATAAAAAAAGGATTTATTGATATGATTCAATTGAGAGAAGTACAGGAAGAGCTTTATAAATCGCAAGAAAAGTTGAACGAATTAAAGCTTGACCTTTTTGAGCATCAAGTTGAACTGATTTATTTACAAAGTGGTAAACAATAGACATGAAAAAATATTTAATCGCTCCCCTGTTATTCGTGTTATTAATCGTCTCCTGTAAGGATAAGGTGGAAACTTTTCAAGTGAAAGAGCAGCTTATAAATGAAGCGGTATATGCTTCTGGACAAATAATGCCTGCTACGTATTATTTCTTAAAACCTGCGATCACTGATAGGCTTTTGCAACTCGCTGTGCACGAAGGAGAAGAGGTGAGGAAAGGACAAATTCTGGCAATTTTAGGCACTCCCTCAGCACATAACCAATTAACTATTCTTCGAAAGCAAGTATCGCTTGCCCAGGAAAATGTGAGTAAAAAATCTCCTTCCCTCAATGAATTAAAAAATAGAATACGGTTCTTAAAAGAAAAATATCGACACGATTCACTTAATGCCACGCGTTATAAAGAGCTCGCCAATATAAAGGCTGTATCGCAAAAAGATGCCGATCAAGCTAGCATCGAAGCGCAAAATAGTCTTACGGAATATGAAAGTTTTTTGCAGCAATATAAAACACAAAAAAACGAGTTGAACGACCGGGTTTTAATTGCGAAAGAACAATTGGCACAATTTAGTCAACAGCGGGAGCGCAATGTATTAAATAGTCCGATAACCGGGATTGTCTACCATATAAACGCCGATGAAGGCGAACTCGTTCAAGCAAGCGAAGCGATTATGATGGTAGGAAGTCAAAGGGCATTTAAGCTCGAATTATTATTGGATGAAAGAGATATATCTAAAATCAAGGTAGGCCAAAAAGTACTATTCGAAACCGATGCCTATGAAGGTCGGCAGTTTAAAGCACTGGTAAGCAAAATAGATCCAGTATCTCAAAAGGAAACCAGGAGCTTTCGTGTAGAAGCAACCGTTGCGACAACAGAGCGTTTTTTCCCGCAATCTACGATCGAAGCAAATATTCTTATCCGAGAACAGTCGAAAGCACTGACAATTCCTATTGATTATTTAATAGGTAGTGACAGTGTCAAACTACAGAACGGAGAGAACATTCAAAAGATAAAGATCGTTCCCGGATATAGAAATGGAAATATACAAGAGGTAAAAAGTGGCCTTCATACCGGAGATATTCTTATAAAACCAATTAAGTAATGAAGTTTTTAAAGGATAAAAAATTGGCAGCTTCTGTAGCGTTTACACATATGCACGCCAAAATAAAACAAACGATAATTGCCACGGCTGGTGTCGCATTTGGCATTACCGTATTCATTTTCATGGTCAGCTTTATTACTGGCTCAAATGACTACATGAAAAATGTAACTTTCGAACAATCACCACATCTACGATTATACAATGAAGCAAAAATAGCCGAGAAAACCACCATTGACAAGGTATATCCTACTAGCATCAATATCGTACATCATCTAAAACCAAAAGAGATTCTGTTAAATCTCAAAGATGGAAAAAAAGCCGTTCAAGAGATCAAGAAAGACCCTCGAGTGGCAGCTGTTTCCGGATCGGTGGTGAACCAAGTGTTTTTCAGATTTGGTTCCAGTAGCATCAATGGAAAAGTTAATGGAATTGAGGTTGAAGACGAAGACAAGCTTTTCAACTTGGCAAAGAAAACAGTAGAAGGCAGCTTCAAAGACCTCGAAGTGGTTCCCAACAGTATGGTAATGGGTGTTAGTTTAGCAAAAAAACTTAATGCAAGAAAAGGTGATCGGCTTACCGTTACTACAGAAGAAGGAGAAAATTTTTCAGTATTAGTGGTAGGAATATTCAAAACTGGCCTTTCTAATATTGATCAGCAAGAAAGTTACGCAAGTCTAGCCACCGTTCAACGTTTTCTAAACGTACCAGCGTCCTATATTACAGATATAAAAATGAAATTGTATGACATGGAGGAAGCGCCGGAGATGAGCTTAGCGTTACAGAAGAGATATAACTATCTCGGTTCTGATTGGAAAAAAGACAATGCAGCGCTATTGGATGGAGAAGTGCTTCGAAATCTGATCGTTTATGGCGTAGCAACTACCATCCTACTCGTAGCTGGCTTTGGCATATTTAATATTTTAACCATGATGATTTATGAGAAGATGAAAGACATCGCCATATTAAAAGCCATGGGGTTTTCCGACACAGATGTTAGATGGATCTTTTTAACACAAGCCTTGGTTATCGGCCTTATCGGTGCAATAACAGGTTTATTATTTGGATTTATACTATCGTATGCCATTTCCAAGGTGCCTTATCAAAGTGATGTGATGATAACATTAGATCATCTTCCCGTTAGCTTTAACCCCATGTACTATATCGCGGGATTCAGCTTTGGCATTCTGACAACGATATTTTCCGGCTTGATCCCTTCCCGCAAAGCTGCCGGTGTAGACCCAATAAGCATTTTAAGAGGATAGTAATGGATAACAACGTTTTAGATGTAAAAAATATAAACAAGTTCTTTTATCAACCGGAAGAACTACATGTACTGAAAGATGTAAGCTTCACTGTCAAAAAAGGAGATTTTGTGTCCATCACAGGAAAATCAGGCAGTGGAAAATCAACGCTTCTCTATCTGCTATCAACAATGGATACTGATTTCGAAGGAAGTATCAAGATAGCTGGTAAAGAGATGAAGGGTATGTCAAACCGTTGGTTGGCCAGCTTCAGAAACCAGCATATTGGTTTTGTATTTCAATTTCATTACCTATTACCAGAATTTTCTGTTATCAGAAATGTGATGTTGCCGGCATTGAAACTTGCAAAATATTCCAAAGAAGAAATAGAACATAATGCGTCAGAGCTACTCAAACTGCTGGGAATTCAGGATCAGGCCAATAAAAGAGCTTCCTTACTATCTGGGGGCCAACAGCAGCGTGTTGCAATCGCCAGAGCCTTAATCAACGAACCATCAATTGTTATGGGCGATGAACCAACAGGAAACCTAGATAGTTACAATACCGCTATTGTGTTTGATCTCTTTAGAAAACTATCTTCTGAGCGGGGACAAACGATGTTGATCGTAACACATGACGATGATTTTGCTGAACAATCGGATAAGACCATTCATTTGGCGGACGGGAAGGTAACCGGCTAATTGTTGTGTAATGATTTCTTTCTCCATTCTTTCTCGGCTTTATTTAGATCATGTTCCATCTGAAGCCTTAGCCAAAAATGAGGAGTCCCGCCAAAAACTTTAGAAATTCTCAGTGCCATATTGGTGGTTATGGAAGATTTTTTATTTACTATTTTAGATAGGGTTGTTCGTGTTACGCCAAGTAATTTAGCCGCGTCCGAAACAGATAATTTATTTGCTTCAATAACATCTTCTCTTAATTGCTCCCCTGGATGTGCAACAAACTGCCCTGCTCTTACCGTCATAATATTTACCTTTTATTATCTCCAATTTATCTACAATATTTTTACCTAAAATAGATCGTCAGAAATTTACCTCCATGTTTGCGTAAACAAGCACCCGTATTTCTTGTTTTAGTCAAAAAAAACGTGAGTCAATAGGGCAATCTATTAAGATGGATAAGTATCGAGAGAAGAAGAAACAAAAAAGAAGTATCCATCTTATTTAGTGAGATTCTGAAATGAGACCATACCTTGCACGGATTTTGTTATTGAACTATTTTTTGAACGAAATTGACTTATTAGCGCCACTCCCTGCGACTATTGAAAATCGTACCAATTTGAATAAATCAGGTATTCAATCGTTCTCTGCACCGCGTGTTAACGGTACAAAGCGGACGGGTATCAACTTCGATTTGACAATCTTTCCATTTCTCTTTTTCAGTAAAACAAGGGTTTGTACCTCAGACGGATTACCTACTGGTATGATCATTCTCCCTCCCTCCTTCAACTGTTTTATGAGGGGTGGCGGGATATCTTTCGAAGCAGCCGTTACAATAATTGCATCGAAAGGCGCCTTGTCTTCGAAACCTTTGTAACCATCTCCTATGATGACCTTCACATTGTTATAACCCAATCGTCCCATGAGTTCCTTGGCACGCTCTCCCAGTTTTTTAACAATTTCGATGGTATATACCTCCTTAACGATTTCAGCTAATACGGCAGCCTGATAACCGGAACCCGTTCCAATTTCCAGCACGCGATCATCCTTTTTAGGTTCAAGCAGTTGCGTCATGCTAGCCACTATATAGGGTTGCGAAATAGTTTGATTATAACCTATTGGTAAGGGATGATCGTTATAGGCCTGTTTTTCATATTGAGAAGGCACAAATAGGTGCCGCTCAACCTTACGCATGGCTTCAAGCGTATGCTGATGATTGATATCACGAGCTTCGAGTTGCACGCGCACCATGTTATTACGCAAACTGCTGTAATCCTGCACCATGGTTATCAACGAAACCCAGAGGGTTAACAATATGGAAAAAAGCGGCCTCATCCATTTGCGCTCTTTTTTATCTCCGCTGTTGTTTATAACAACATACAACGCGTTTTGTTACAATAATGTTGACAACCATCTGGTTTATGGAAATCACCTTTTAATAATTAAGTAATTCGCAAGCATAGCCTTTTACTTTCACAGAATGTATAATCTTTTCCGTGATATCTATATCGGCACATATTCTGAGCACCTTGTCACAATCTGTTAAATCAACACTCCAACTATTCTTATCAACCATCTTTTCTATTAAAGGCTTAACCATCAACTTATCCTCATAGGTATTGATTGAAGTTTTAAATATCAAAATATACTTTTTCATTCGTAAATAACTTTTAGTTTAATTTTTATTTGAGAGGCACTCATGAACCGCAAAGTTTTTTACCTTCGGCCGAATAGAGTTCAACACATTTTAATTAACCAACCAGTAGTTTATCATCTACTTAACATTTCGCGTAAAGAGTTGCGGTATTGCTAAAGAGATACTAAGATTAAGGTAAGGCACCGTATTATTTTTCGTATCAAAAAGGTAATCATTATTTCGGTTATAAACCTTCAACATCCTTCCCTGAATTGTGCTTCTAAATCCAGTACGAGCACCAATCAAAAGTTTACCTACTAAGCGTTCATACCCCACTCCCGAATATAGATCGGTATAACGGTATTCGTAATTTCCTTGGCGATTAGTTGATTCAGTGGCAAAAAAACCGTTCCCATATAACTCGGTACCAACCGTAAACCATCCTTTTAAAAAATTCGCTCTTCGTAATGCGATTTTTTGCGGTAAAACGATATCTATTTCCCAAAAGGGGTTATCAAATCGATGCCAGTAAGTAACCAGTGGCAACACGGGTATAATAGTTGACGGATCTAAAGCAAGTGCCAGTCCTAGCGTATAACGTGTTTGCGGCCCTTTAACAAAAACAACTGAAGAGGAGACCATTGCAAACACCTTTTTAACATCAAATACATTCGGACTTGCTATAATCACACTTGCACTATGAATGAGGGGTCTATTCCACAAAGTACTTCTGTAAAATCCATTTACTATTAAATCAACGTCGTTGGTATTGAAACTATTCTTAGCTAAAGAATTTTCAGTAACATTACGAGTATAGTTCGTAATGTTTTCATGCGTATACAGCAAGCTGGTAGACAAAGTAACTTTTTCCTTTTGATAGATCTTAAAAGAGCCATATGCCCTAAATCTACTTATCTGCGCCTTTCCTTCCTTAAGGATTTGCCCATCCCTATCTCTCGTAGTATATTCAGCATTGTTTATTCGATCATACTGTAATATAAGTGGTTTTTCCAATGGGTAACTTTGCTGCTTAACCGCAGGTATAGTATCTTTTGTTTGGGCATATGCAAAAAGAGGAAAAGATGTAGATATCCCTAAAAGAAGCTTCCTAATAACTGTTGATTTTTTCATTAAAATCAAAGATGGATGAAAGCAAGCTTTACGAAAAGCGGAAAAGGCCCGAAACGGACAAAAATTAGCTTGAAAGAAATAAAAAGCTAGTTAAATCGGGGTGGATGTTTTTTTAATTCCCCGCCAGCCAGGATAGAAATAAAGGCGACTTCTCTTTGCTCACTGTAATTACCTCTCGGTATGGGATAGACAGATTTACAATTAATTTTCTAGAGATAGAATAAGAAGCATGTTTCACCGCCAATCTGTTAATTAAATATTGTCTGTTCACGCGAAAGAAATTCACCCCTATCAGTCGCTCCAGCTCTTCAAGTGATTTTGCAATGGTAAATGATTTGCCTTCAAACGTTTGTAAAAATGTCCCTTCATATTCAATATAGAATAACGCAATATCTTGAACGGATAGAGGAATAATTTTGTCTTTCTGATTGACTAATAAAGATACGGGCCTTTGAACAATTGTGTCTAATAAATTTTTGTAGAAGTCGTGTGGCAAGTTCAGATTCGCCGTAAAATTCCTTTTTAACGTATAGTACTTATTTATAGCTTCAGAAACGGCCTGAACGGTGACCGGTTTTAGAAGATAATCTATCCCATTACTTCTGAACGCATCTAGCATATACTCATTATAAGCGGTACAAAAGATAATAGGCGTTTCGATTCGAACCGCATCAAAAATTTCGAAACTCAATCCATCCCCTAACTGGATATCCGAAAAAATCAGATCGGGTAATGTATGTTGTTTAAGATAGGAGATACTTTCCTTAACAGAAACTAAAATGGTCTTCACCTGCACAGATGGCACAGCTTTCTTAATAGCGTTTACCAAGTCGTCTGCGGCAAGTTCCTCATCTTCGATCAAAAGAATATTCATTTCCCAGAATTTTAATTTTTACTAAAAAGATGTCATTCGATTGCTCGATTTTTATATCCGCTTCTGAAAGCATCTTATATCGCTCCGAAAGATTTGAGAGACCACTACCCGTAGACGCTACCACATAGTTCTTTTTACTTCTGTTATTTTCGACTGCAATCCAATCACTCTCTTGGCAAATTGTGATAACTAATGGCGATTCTCTCGTAAACTGATTATGTTTAATCGCATTATCCACTAATGGTTGTAGTGAAAACAGCGGTAAGACACCACTTTCTAAAAGATTTTCCGAGAGGTTGATTTCATAAACCAACGCGTCTTTGAAACGCATCTTCTGCATCTCAAGATAATCTTCGCAAAGCTTAACCTCTTGTTTTAGGCTAGATAAGCCTTGTTGGTTAGCGGACACCGACACCCGTAGAAAATCCGATAAGCGAAGCAGGTAAGCCTCCGCCATATCGCTATCTTTTCGAATCAAAGCCTTCAATGTGCTTAACGCATTAAAGAGAAAATGAGGTTGAATTTGTTGTCTCAAAAGCTGGTTTGCTGCTTCACTTTTCGCTTTGGCAAGCCGGGAATTCTCTAGTTCAATCTGCACTTTTGCATGTTGTGTCATCATGAAATAAAGCCAAAGAAGCACCACGAAATCTATCATCACTGCTTGCAGCGCAAGGTATAAATATAATCTGCCTCCAGCTAGCTGAAACTTGTTAATACTTAAGAATTGGTCCTTACTTATTAAATTAAAACGTACCTCCCAAATTATGTACAAAATTAAAACACTTACAATAACGCTTAAACATTTTGCTAGGGCGGATGACTTTAGGGGATTTTCTGATCTTGCCCATGTATGAATACCTATATTCGCCAAACAGACCAAAAAAACAACTAAAAAAGAAGAGAGATATTTATCTAATACAAACCAAAAGGCGTTACCTTCCATAATGGTTCCCAACATTACCAATGTCGCAACAATTATGGAAAACAACAAACTTTGCTTTATCCAATTGCGGATAGGAAAGACTAATTTCATTATAAACAAAGATACTTTAACATAAATGAAATTATGGCCTCAATAAATGCGAAGCAGACAAAATGATACCTAAAACAGAATTTTGTTTGATTGAGAAACAATCACATCCAGTAGGACCATTAGCCTCTATTCGACATTTACTTCAATCCTCACATTAATACGGATTCCATAAAATCTCGCCGCTTTATTAGGAACATTAGTGTTTCACGGTTAAATCTTCAATAGCGCCAGATTTTAAATCAATCAAAAAATGACCAGCTGGAGCACCGTGTAAAAACTTATTAAAAATCGCAAAAAACAAGCTAAATTGTTGTTGGATTAAGTGTTTATTTGCGTTTATTGACCTATTTCTAGAAAACGATTCAAAAATGTAGCGGTACCTATCGAGCCGTTCCTTGCCTATGTCTTCAAGTGCCAGCACATCTGCACTATGAAGTTTATAAAAATCAACGATAAGATTAAATCCACTACAATCGTTAAAATCCTGAAGGCTTAAATGCTTATCTATTAGTTCTTTTTCAACTTTGCTTTTGGCGGTTTCCCATTGTTGTCGAAAATTATCATTTTTATGTTTTAAAATACTATCAAAAGAAGCGTCGGACTCTATATTTGAAAGGATCGCTAGCTCCTCGCCACTTATATCCAAGAGTACATTTTTTATACCGTCGGGCCAATCATTTGGCAAAAAACGCAAACGAACCAATTCTTTTAAGTGCCAGGTAGTAAATTCACGGTAATTTTTGGTTTCTAAAATACGTTTATCCCACAATTCCTTTGTTTTCTGTTTCCTTAAAAGTTCATATTCCATTTCATAGAGTTCAAACAATTCATCAAATCGAGGAACATCATTCACTTCTATGGTTTCCACTTCAATCTTATTGTTAGACCGCACCGTGAACACCTTATAACCCGGTATATAGGCTGCCAATGAGGGTGTTTGGATGTTAACTAGTGTATTACCTTTTTTTGTAGTCCTAACTCCCGTATCGTTAATATGCATATGTCCAGCAACATGAACCTGTAATCCTATATCTGCAAATGTCTCTGCCACCCTTTCGTTAGGTATACGTGCTAATTGCCACTTGTCTTGCCCCATGAACTCCTTAATTTCAGGCGATGCATCGTCATTAAAATCAATCATGGGATAGTGACTAAACGAAATTAATACCTTACCCTTTGCTTTTGCCTCTTTGACAATCTTATTTACCCACGTAACTAAATGTGTTTTATGCGTAAGCACATTATTATATCCCAAGCTTGCTCCAGCATACTTAATTTCTCCATTAGTTTTTTTATTTTTTTGCGGGATATAGACATTGCCATCAATGGCTAATAACCATAATCCATTTACGGGTTCAACCAAATAGCTCACGTCGGGAACAGCAAATCCCGGAGCCACATCATACATCCTATCTTTCATAGCGGCTTCTTTTATTGCTTGTTCATAGCTGTAGCTTTCGGGCGAGTAATTAGAAAAAGGCGTTTCCCAATATAGATAGTTTTTATTTGGTAAGAATCCGAATTCATTTAAATGATCGATAATACCAAGATATCCCATTTCGGCGAGGTCCTGCGAAATTACTAACGGCAATTCAAGGTTATGCTCAGTATGATACGAGTCTTTTTTGCTAAAGATTGCTTGACGCGTTCCTCCTTCACCCAGAAAATCGTCTTTCCCAGCATCTAGCTTATAAGGCCCAACGGGATCATGATTACCAGTAGTTATAAAGAATTGCATACCATAGCGTTGGCGATATTGCTGTAAAATCCGCTGAAGCCCGCGGATGTGAATGGCTTGTCCGTCATCACTATAGTCGCCTGGAAGAGCAATGTATTTGATACCTCGTTTGGCAATATCATCTAACGCGGCGAGAAATGCGAAATAGTTTTCATTAAAAATACGTGTCGAATGCAATTGGGCATCCATTGTTCGTAACAATGTATAGTTGTTGTTTTTAGGATTCAACACCCCCTTATACTCACTATCGCTCAGACTGCCATACAAATCTTGTAAGTGAATATCTGCCAAAAAAGCGATTTTCAATCCATCAAGATCGCTCGATTGTGCCTTCGACTGTGTAAAAAACCCAATTAAAGAAAGAAAAATATAAAAGAAAAATCTATTCATGAATGATAGTAAAATTATTCTTTAAAAAAATTCGATCGTCTAAAACGCCTACGAGCATAACGAACAAACGTCAATATAAGTTAAACTAAATGTTACATTAAAAACAAATTAGTAATTTTATTGACACAACGAGCATAATATCATATTATAACCCGAAATGCTCATGATTTTCGCTTCATTAAATACACAAATATCTCTAAATTGTCAGATTTTATAATATAACATGATTTAACAATTTCTTATTTTTAGGCTACCTAACTTTGG
>DATMSZ010000252.1:0-39868 GCA_035565175.1 Pseudosphingobacterium sp. | reverse complement strand
ACCGAAATTTTTATTATGGTCAGGTGAGCACTTATCTTTGCTATATTTTGATGCTCTTTTGAGCCTATTTTTCACTTCATTTTCTTGATTTAGCCCGCTAAATCTGCGAACACGAAGCCAAAAATCCTTCTCAACATAGCTATAAAAATATTTAGCAATAAAATTTAAACAGGCTCTAAAGTTCTGAAGGAGTAAGCCCTGTGTTTCTCTTGATTTCATTAGCAAGATGTGAATGATCATAAAAGCCACATTCAAAAGCAATGTCTAACAGACTTCTCTTCCCATCAGCATTTTTAATGAAGGATAAGGCCCTTTGAAAACGGATGATATTTGAATATTCTTTGGGCGTAACACCAATTTGAGTCTTGAAATACCGCTCTAGTTGCCTTACTGTTGTGCAATTTCTTTTTGCAATTTCGTAGACACTTAACTGACCATATGTATTATGCATATCTTCTAAAACTGCATGTAATTGCCCGTAGGTATTTCTAGTTCTGTCCAAAAAGAATTTATTGAGATAAACAGATGGATCTTTACTAATTTTTTCGATATCAAACGACTGCTTTTTGTCAAAGGCAATGGTGCTATTTATCAATTCATTTTGTGGTACATAGCTGTAAAAGTTGGAAAAAGCTGCCGGTTTCAGACATACGCCTATTAAATGGGTGTTGGCATCGACAAAGCTATCCTTAAAGGAAGTCATTGCACCTACCACAAACGTTTGTCCAGAATCCATAGCCACCGAACCATTGTCTGTTAAACAAGCTTCACCCAAATTAACGACTAAGCCGGGGCATCCATCAGGAAAGATCCGTTCCCATTGCCGATCGCTTTCGTCACCCTTAAGCTCCCAAAAGGAATGAATATAAGGCTCTAATGTTATATGAGGTTTTATTTCTTTATACTCCATAGACTTGTGAAATTCATTTACAGACCATTTTCTTTATTAGATGATCGAGCATTTTATGCATTAAAGTCTTAGCGCCTGATAATAATCAAGTGCTGCTCGCTTTAAAGTAAGTATTGCTGTAAACCATTAAGATTTAATTTTTGCTAGTACTTTGCCCAATAAACTGGCTAAATCTTCCAATTCCTTTTTCGTAAGTATAGCACTTGCTTGCTTGGTAACCTGTTCGCGGAAACTTTCAGAAGCATCTATTAGCAGTTTCCCTTTATCAGTTGCCTTCAGGTAGAAAATTCGCCTGTCTTCACCGCTCTGTTCCTGAGACAGCAAATCATTTTCTAATAAAAACCGTACCTGCCGGGATATGGCCGGTGCACTGATACCAAAATCGGTTGCCAGTTTCTTTCCCGTAGTCTTGCCCTTTCGATATATATATTCTACCAAATTATAATGCGTTGCAGTGACACCATTAAAGTCACCTTTGTTCATATTAGCCAATATATAACACTGAAAGTCTGTAAAGACCTCAAAAAACCGCTGCTGTGCTTTTGTCATGAAACAAAAATTGATTAACTTAGTTAACTATTAACAAAGTTAATAAAAAAAGATGTCTTCTATCAAAATCATTCATGCACGGCAGAACAACCTTAAAAATATTTCGCTCGAGATTCCAAAAAAAAGCATCACCGTTTTTACGGGCGTGTCAGGTTCGGGCAAATCATCTTTGGTATTTGAAACAATAGGTGCGGAAGCACAGCGACAGATCAATGAAACACAGAACAGCTTCATACGAAACCGCTTGCAGCATTATGGCATTGCAGACGTAGACCAGATCGAAAACCTTAACGTTCCGGTTATTATCAATCAAAAAAGATTAGGAGGCAATGCACGCTCCACAGTTGGTACAGCAACCGATGTATATGCTCCTTTACGACTGCTATTTTCGCGATTGGGTAAGCCTTTTGTAGGCTATTCCAATGTTTTTTCTTTTAATAACCCGCAAGGAATGTGCCCACAATGTGAGGGATTAGGTTTTGTCCAGACCATCAATATAACAGCGCTCATTGATAAAGAGAAGTCATTGAATGAAGGAGCCATTCTGTTCCCGACGTTTCAGCCCGGTGGCTGGCGCTGGACGCGCTATGTATATGCCGGCTATTTTGATAATGATAAAAAACTGAAAGACTACACCGAAAGCGAATGGAATACTTTGCTCTATGCTTCCGAGCATAAACCTCCGCATCCCGACAAGAATTGGGGCAAGACGGTAAAGTATGAGGGTGTAGTTCCGCGAATCGAGCAGGCATTTTTACGAAAAGACGCTAAAGAATACCATACGCGCAGAAATGCCCTAAAGCAAGTAATAAGCACGAAAACCTGTCCATCATGTAAAGGACAACGATTAAATGATAAGGTATTGTCTTGCAAAATAGATGGAAAAAACATAGCGGATTGTACCGCATTGGCTATTGATGAGTTATTGCCTTTTATCGACGGTCTGCAATCCGAGCCTTATGCAGTCATTCTTCAGGAAATATCAAAAAAACTCCAGAACATCTGCGATATTGGTTTGCAGTATTTAACCTTGGATCGGCGAACGGATACGCTATCCGGTGGTGAGTCGCAGCGTATTAAAATGGTAAAATACCTAGGAAGCAGCTTGGTCGATTTGCTTTATATATTTGATGAACCCAGTATTGGTTTGCACCCAAAAGATGTTCAGCATATCGCTTCAATTATCCATCGGATAAAAGAAAAAGGAAACACGGTGCTGATCGTAGAACACGATCCCGATCTGATCAAAATAGCCGACTGGGTGGTAGATATGGGCCCCGGATCAGGCAGCAACGGCGGTGAGATCATCTACCAGGGTAGCTTTGCCGGTCTCAAACAATCGCAAGGAAAAACGGGAGGCTATTTTGCGCAACACCCTTCTTTTAATAAAAATCCACGCTCCGCTAAGGGATACCTTGAAATTAAAAATGCTATCAAAAATAATTTAAAAAACGTTTCTGTGCGCATACCAAAAGGTGTGTTCACTGTTGTTACGGGTGTAGCAGGTTCAGGGAAAAGCACCTTAATCCACGGTGTACTTCCGAGTTTTTATCCCCAAGTTACGATTATCGATCAATCTGCCTTTGTAAGCAGTGCCCGATCTAATGTATTAACTTATCTCCATCTGTCGGATGCCGTTAGAAAGCTTTTCGCTGAAGCAAATCAGGTATCCGAAAAACTATTTAGCAGGAACAGCGAAGGAGCCTGCAAAAACTGCAAAGGTCTAGGTGTAGAAAAGATTGACCTTGCTTTCATAGACGATATAGAACAGCCCTGTGAAGTATGCGGTGGCTCGGGGTATGACCCTAGCGTTTTACAATATACCTATCGTAAGCTTACCATCGCAGACATCATGAAACTCACCATCACCGAGGCTATTTCATTCTTTCCGAAAGCCTTGTTTTCAAAAGCTTTTGACCTGTTAATCCAATTAGGATTGGAATACCTTACACTTGGCCAACGGTTGGATACTTTTTCTGGCGGAGAAAGACAACGCTTAAAATTAACCAAAGAGCTAGTAGGTACCGGACATATCCTCATTTTGGATGAACCCAGCACGGGGCTACATCCGAGCGATACCCAAAAATTACTAACTTTTCTGAACCATTTAGTAAATCAACATAATACGCTTATTGTAATCGAGCATAACCTCGACATTATCGCTCAAGCAGATTGGATCATTGACATCGGGCCTGGAGCTGGAAAATATGGTGGTGAAATTGTGTTTGAAGGAACCGTGCAGCAGCTACTCAAAAATAAAACTGCTGCCACGGCAAAGTACTTAAGTCAGTATTTAACTTAATGGGTTATTCACTCCTAAGCGATTTCACCGGATTCGCCCAAGCGGCCTTTATTGTTTGAAAACTTACGGTAACCAGCGTTAGCACTATTATCCCTACTGCTGTTAAAATAAACACCCATATGGAAATGTTCGTACGATAGTCATAATCGGCCAACCAGTTTTCCATCATATACCACGAAATCGGAATAGCCAGGCAAAACGAAATAATTACCAACAACAAAAAGTTCTTCGATAGCAAAAGCCAAAGATTTAGTACTGTCGCTCCCAGCACCTTTCGTACGCCGATCTCTTTCGTCCGTTGTTCAGCCATGAAAGCAGCTAAACCGAAAATCCCCAGGCAACTGATGAAAATGGCAAATCCTGCAAATAATGTGGCCAGGCTTCCTATTTTCTGTTCAAAGGAGAATTTTTCCTCATAATCCGTATCCACAAAACTATATTCAAATGGTGACGCCGGATCATATTTTTTGAATACCGCTTCAATTACATGAAGGGCCTTAGCCGTGCTTACAGTAGGTTTAATCTTAATCGTTATTGCCTCCAGATTTGTATAGTTGAGCATAAATATATTGGGGTATACTTCCTCAAAAGGCGATTCCATCAACACATTCTTGATCACACCAACCACCTTATAAGGCATATCTTCGAATTTTATCGTTTCGCCAATTGGGTGTTTCAAAGCCATATACCGCACAGCCGCTTCATTTAGAATAACAGCGCTGCTATCTGTCGGAAAATCCCTCGAAAAATCCCTTCCCTCCTTAAATTGCCATGCTACCGTATTTCCAAAATCATGCGTTACAAAAGAGACCCCAAAGCTTTGATTGATATTAGGTTGTTTCCCCGGCCAATCAAAACCATCGAAATGATTATTGATACCCGTAGGTGTATTGGAAGCCGCAGCAGTGTTCGCTACATAGCCTGAATTCAGCAGTTCATTTCGTAAGACATCATAAACACCCGGCGATCTTAAATCCGGTGTATTTATTTCCACACTGATCAAGCCATCTTGGTTATAACCTAAAGGCCGATTTTTGACATGGTTTATCTGCTGATAGATAATAACCGTTCCGATAATCAGCGAGAGCGATACGGTAAATTGAAAAACGACCAGAGTACGTCTTGACACTTCCGCAAAACGCCCCACTTTCATGGCTCCTTTCAAAACACCCACCGGTTTGAATGACGATAGATATAGCGCAGGATAACTTCCGGACAATAGCCCGGTCAAGAGCGCGAATAGCAAAATTGCCAACCAAAATAGTGGAACCTGCAGCGGAAAAGCAATCTCCTTACTGGCCAAGTTATTAAACCAAGGTAAGGCCAGCCAAACCAATAATATAGCTACGAAGGCGGAAAAAAACGCGATGAGTATTGATTCGCTTAAAAACTGGACAATCAAATATGCTTTCGAAGAACCGACCGTTTTTCGGATCCCCACCTCCGTTGCCCGTTTCTGAGACCGCGCCGTGCTGAGGTTCATGAAGTTAATGCAAGCCAATAAGCAGACAAAAATACCGATCAATCCGAACATCCATACAAACTGGATATTGCCGCCGACATTTTTGCCATTTTTAAATTCATTATACAGGTGCCATTCGGAGGCAGGTTGAAGAACAATTTCCGGACGGTCATCCCGGTTTGGCTTACCCACCAACAGGTTTTTCACTTTGCTAGTCACCTTAGCCAGGTCAGCATTCTTCGCTATTTTGGCCAGAACAAAAAATGAATTATTATTCCACTGGTTATAAGCGCTGCTAACCCAAGGCCGCGTAGCAAGCAAGTGGCTCCAGGGAAGAATAAAGTCCCGTTTTTTAAAATCGGTGTTGGGTGCAAAATCACGGTAAACGCCTATCACCTTTGCAGACGATTCGTTATTTACCTTGATGGTCTGATTTATCGGATCTGCTTGGTTAAAAAGAATGGCCGCAAGGCGCTCACTTATTAAAATGGACGATGGATCCGTGAAATCACCAACCGATCCTTTAACCAATATTAGCGACAAAATATCCGTGAATGCTGGCTCTGCGTAAAAACCTTGACTAATAGCTTTCTCCTCACCATTTACCTTTGTGAGCGTTGCCCTGCCGTTACGATACAAAGCAATACCCTCAAAATCCTGAGCGAATTTGTCTTTAAGTTCTACCGCCGCTGGGATGGATATCGTGTTAAACGTATTGATATGAAGGCCGTTGAATGAGTGGTGCAATACCTTTACAATGCGTTCATTATCTTTGAAGCTCTTGTTAAATGACACCTCATCCCATATCCATAAGGCAATCAGGATGCTTATTGCCATACCAAATGCTAAACCAAAGATGTTTATCGCGGCATGTACCTTATTTCTAATCAGGTTTCGCCAGGCTACCTTAAAATAATTTTTTAACATAGTATGCAGATTAACGAGTCTAACCACCTCTGTCAATAAAGCTGCCAATTAGCTATTCGCTAATAAAGGGCCTCCGGCGCCCCCTATTATGTTAACCTATGTACGATTGCGAACACCTAAGTGTACGCTTACGAACATAGTTAATCTGATATTTTATTCAACCTGTATTCTTTCCATTACATCCGTAAATTCAATTCCGTCCAAGAAAGCAACCACATCAGTTATTTTACCATTTTTCATTTTCATGTACCAGGAATAAGAGCTGCGGTAAGGCCTATCATCCAGCGCCGTTGCTTCGCCATCCCAAAGAGCGATCACCATATCCGTATCCACGAAAATATTGCGTACGGTTGGTTTGATTTTTACTTTCAATTTTTTATTGAGTGGAATAATTACACTATCCAAAAACTCCTGCTTGGAATCATAGACTCTTGAGTAAGGTGTTGAACCTGTTATTTCCCAACGCATATCATCCGCCAGTAAGTCAAAAAAATTGCCAGTGCCGTTATGCCAGTCGTGAAAAGCCTTGGTAATAATTTCTTTGTTTGCAATTTCGGCTTTACTGTGATTTTGAGCAGATGCTATAGAAAATGAAATCATAACTAGAAAGATTAATGAAAATTTCATTGGAATATCTTTTAAATTGATTGATAAAAGAATAAAGCAGTCCTAAACCATGGTTTAGGACTGCTTTATTCTAGATGCTATTTTCCCAAGCTTTCAATTGATGATCTTTGAGCATGTCCTCAATCACTTTAGGAACTACATTTCTGAATTTCCCTTCATCAGCAGGCACTACTTCAATCATGCGGTCGATCATTTCTGTAGGATCCATTTTTCCCTCCGGCGTAGCAAAGAAATCGTCAAAGCCTTTACGGAGGTCAGCTCTTTTCGTGAAGTTCACCTCATCATCTAACCAACGGAATGGATTGTCGGCCATCGTTTCGTTGTACCCGGTATAATAAGCTCCAGGGTTAATGGTCTGTATCTTGATGCCATATGCCGCAAGCTCTTGTTGTAAGGCTTCCGCTATAGATTCCAAAGCGTGCTTGGTCGACACATATGTTCCCCAGTTGGCAGGGGTGAATAAGCCTCCCATAGACGATGTAAATACTACTTTTCCTTTTTTACCTTCTCTTACCCATCTTTGTACCACGCCCTGTGTAAGAACCAGTGGCAGAAAAACATTCACTTCAAAGTTCTTTCTTACCAGATCAACAGGAATTTCCCAAACAGGTCCCGCTTCGCCCATTCCTGCATTGTTCCAAAGGATATTAAAATCCCATTTTAAAGCTTGTTTAATATCGTACTGATCCGTAAGGTCCAAACGTTCTACACGAATTTTATCTGACAAACCTAAGGCGGCAACTTCTTCACGAAGCGGTGTTACCTGTGATGACACGTGTACGGTTGCGATGATGTTGTGCCCGTTTTTAGCTATTCCTATTGCAGCTCCTTTTCCAAATCCTGAACCTGCTCCTGTAATTAAAATTGTTTTAGTTTCCATTTTTTAGTTTTTTTAGAATTGGTAATAAAATGCTTATTTATCTTTTTATTAGTTTTGGTTAAAAATTTCCGCGCCTGCTGTTGCGATCTGAAGGTCTTCTGAAACTGCTCCACCTGAAACACCGATGTAACCGATGATATCATTATTCTTCAGGATAGGAAGTCCGCCAGCAAATCCTACCAAACCATCATTGGTGGCTGTCATTCCATAAGCACCCGCCTCAGGTTTTAGGTATTGTCCGACATTTTCGCTGCTCGTTCTGAAAAGGCTCGCCGTTTTAGCTTTCTTTATGGCGATGTCCATTGATCCTAAAAAGGCATCATCCATCCTTTCAAAAGTTTTAAGGTGCCCTGCAGTATCCAGCACCGCGATATTTACATTCACATTAAGCTGTATAGCCTTTGCTCTGGCCTGCTGCACAACCTGTTTTGATTCATTGAGATTGATTTCCATCATATTGTTTTTAATTGTTGTTTCGTTTTGTTAAGACAAAGTTGCGGCAGATTTAGAAGGATTCTTATAGGAAAAAAGAGACAGATTTTATGAAAATCAAACCTTATTAGAATTTTAAGATTTTTGATAACTTTATGGATCAAAACTAACCACGTGTATGAAATCAACCATGGATCTCAAAGCAATAGACCGGCTCCGGGATTTTCCGGATCTTACACCTATATACAGAGAAGCCCACGACTCCCAAACAATCAAAGTTTTCAATCGTGCGATTGAGGATTGTAGAAATTATCTATCCGCTAACAGAAGGGATTTCTATAAAATACTGATGATCAACGGAGGAGAAGGTATTTTCACTTTGGGGCTAAATAAGTATCTCGTAACCATGCCGACCATTATTTTTATTCATCCCAATGATATTATTTCATGGCAGAAAACTTCGGGAGAATCAGCTGGGTATTATTTGCTTTTTAAAAGGGATTTCATCAACCACCATCCTATGTTGAAGACAACATTAGAGCGGCTGGGATTATTTAAAGACAAATCAAAATCGGTCATTTGCATTGAAGATAAAGACCTTCCGGGTTTTAACCGCCTTTGGGAAAGCATGTATAGTGAGCAGGGTAATGAGCTAGGAGATGATGCTATTCAAGCATATATACAATTGCTAATGATTGAAAGTGCAAGGAAATCCAACTACCTCATTCCGGAAAGTACGGGTGAAGAGTACGACCATATTCATCGGTTTTTTGGTCTACTAGAAGAAGAAGTATCCCATATTAACTATGAAAACCCCATCAGACTCAGAACCGCACAGGAGTTCGCTTTGTCCCTAAATCTCCACCCTAATTATTTAAACCGGATTCTTAAAAAACGAACCGGTCAAAACGTAAGTACACACATCAAAGGAAGACTTTTGGATGAATGCAAAGCACTTTTAATACAGACCACATGGACTTTGGAGCAAATTAGCTATGCTGTGGGTTTTTCTGATCAACCCAATTTCAATTTTTTTTTTAAAAAGAACACGGGGTGTACCCCAAACGCCTTTAGAAAAGGCGTTTCGTCATGATGTGGGTTATGTATTGTTTAAAACTTGAAGTTAAAACCCATTTGAATGTTTACGGGGAACACTCAACGGTCTTTGTCCTTTAGGCAAATTGATCAGTTTTACCACTGCATCTGCAATCTCCTGAGGATTCGGTTTTATCGTTTCAAATAGCTGACCAAGGGCACTAAACATTTTTTCCTGTAATTAACACAACTTTTTTGCTCATTTTTTACTCCTTTAAATTCATGATACAAATGTCGGCATCAAGAAACGGGAAGCATTTACCATTTGGTAAAAAGTGATCTCAACGAATATTTCTTCTTATTCTGCTCAATGATTGTTGGGTGATCCCTAGATAAGAAGCGACATGAGAAAGTGGAACGCGATTGACAAGACCGGGAAACTGTTCAATGAACGATAAATAACGGGTGGTTGCATCTTCTGAAACCAATGGGCTCCTTCTTTCAATCGTTTTTAACAAACAATTTTTTACCATCAGACTAGTAATAGCCTCCCAGCCAACAATAGTGTTTCCGATATCGTCCCAATCTTTCTTTGAAAAAATAAGCAACTTACAATTGGTAACTGCCTGTATATACTCGGAAGCTACCATTTGTGCCTCAAACTTTTGTTGGTCCGAAACAAAATTGTGCTCGTCAATGAATGAATGCGTAATCTCTTCGCCTCTGTTGTTGTAATAGCAGAAACGAACAATACCTTCAATAATAAATCCAACGTGTCTGGGGATCTTCCCGGCTTCAGAAAAATAATCATCCTTATGAAGTTCCAGCGTTTTTGCTTTGCTCAAAATGAAATCGGTTTGCTGCTTATTCAAATTCCCAAACTGCAATACGTAATTGATAAACTCTTTCATACGTTAAATTTCGAACTTATTACGGGCAATTCACTTACCATTTGTTAAAAAATTTATTCAGGCAGGTGTAAATGGCTGATCTCTCGATGGCGTTCTCATTTAGAAACTTTATTTTCAACAATTTTATTTACTGTATTACGCTACGAATGGCATCCAACCGCTTTTGTAATCCATCCTGAACATGTTCTATAGCTACTTTTCCGATAGGCAACCTAAACGGAGGCTGTGTATGGGTAGCACAATCTACAATAGCTTGCACTACATCATGCACATCATCCAATTCTCCAAAGCCATCATCGATAAATTTGCGTAAGTCGTTTACGGGCGTCTGCTGGTATGCCTCCAAGGGAGTTGCTATCAGCAAACTACTGCCAAAATTGGTTCCCGTAGGCCCTGGCTCTGCAATTGTAAATCTAATATTAAAAGTTTGTACATCTTGCGCTGCGGATTCTATGAATCCCTCAATTCCCCATTTAGATGCATGATACAAACTAAATCCCGGGTAGGCAATCTGACCACCTTCTGAGGATACCTGTATGATATGTCCTCCATCTTGCTGCTGACGCATTACCGGAATCAATGCTTTTATCAGCCGGATCGAACCTAATAAATTGACTTCAATTTGTTTCGAGATGATACGATCATCCAATTCCTCTACGGCACCGAAAACGCCCAGTCCGGCATTGCTCACGGCAACATCTATTTGTCCCAATTTCTCCAGAGCTGTTGCAACTGCCTTATAAATGCTCTGCGTATCCGTTAATTCCAAATAACCCACATAAAGTTGATTGGGATATCTTTCTTTCAGTTCCGCCAATTGTTCGGTTTGCCGGAGTGTCGCGAAAACCGTATGGCCGGATGCCAATAATTGTTCTGTAAGGATGCGGCCAATACCGCTTGATGTGCCTGTAATAAACCAGTTCTTTGTCATGATTGCTATCGTATTATTTACAAGACAAAGTTCGTGGATAATTATACCTGTTTTTTACAGAAAACAAACCATCATTTACGAAAATCAAACCTTTCGATATTGCAATGGAGAAAGCCCTTCATTTTTCTTGAAAAAGTTGGAAAAGTGACTGATTTCTCTAAAGCCCAGAAGGTAGGCAATTTCAGAAATATCAATGGAACTATGCCTGATAAGAACCCGCGCCTCCTGTAAAAATCGCTGCTGTATCAATTGGGTGGTCGTACTTCCCATGGTCTTTTTCAATACCCTATTCAAATAGTTTTCGTGAACAGCTAGTGTATGCGCAAAATCCGCTGCACTTCGTAGAAGCACATGCTGATTTTTCATTTCAATGGGAAACTGTCTTTCCAATAATTCCAAAAACGACCTAGTAAGTCTGCTAGCGGCTGCGTCATGTTTGTTGATCCGCGTTTCTTTAGTAGATACCTCATTCGCACTGTGCAGCACTTCAAAAATTAAATTGCGTATTTTATCATATTTATGTTGATAATCAGATCGGAAGGCCCTATCCAATTTTTCAAAAACACTTTCAATTTCATGGTATAGTTCTTCGGTCAATTCAATAACATTATCACCCTCAGGCTGAAACATCTGGTAGGAATCGATGTTGCCAAAATGATGAAAAAACTCTTTATTAAAAATACAATAGACCCCACTGTGGAAGTCCGATCCTTTAGGTATCCAATTATACGGATATGAAGGATTACCGAAGAACAAACCGCGTTTTTGAATTTCATAGGTTTTATCTGCGAGATGGATCGTATACTCCCCTCTAAGTAAGTTTATCTTGTAAAAATCTCTTCTGTTGTAAGGAACAGGCTGAACGGCACAAGCATCCAGTTCATGCACCCAGAATATATTGAAATTCCCCAAATCCTTGTTCAGCAATTTATTTTGCGCGGTAAGAAAGTGGTTCATATCAATTCTTTTCATACCCTAAAATTACAAAAATCAAACCAAATTCTAAATAGTGATCTTCATGAATTAAACGCCCAGCCTTTAGAATCTGCACTCGTACTTCAAACGAAAACTAGTGTAAGATCTCCTAAGATAAAGGGTCATACTACATTCGGCTGACTGATCTGTATGGCAAAGAGATTTGCTGGTTATTCTGATCTCAAGCTCTTCACAGGGTTCATCCGAGCAGCTTTCAAGGACTGAAAACTTACGGTAAGCAACGCAACTATCAGCGCCACCAGTCCTGCCAATGCAAACATCCACCATTGGATGTCAATCCGATAGGCGAAGTCTTCGAGCCACGTACGCATCACGTACCAGGCAATAGGCGTGGCAATGAAGATGGCTATCAGCACCAGTTTAATAAAATCCTTAGAAAGTAGAGACAAAATACCCAGCACCGAAGACCCCAGCACTTTGCGGATGCCGATCTCTTTGGTGCGGTGCCGCGCAAACAGCATACTCAACCCCAGCAGCCCCATACAAGCAATCAGCAAGATCAGGAAGGTTACGTAGTTAGTCACCTTCAAGATACCGTCGATCAAGACATATTGCTTTTCCACCCGCTCGCTCATCGGCTGGTAGCTAAAGGCTTTTCTGGAAGGTATTTTGCGGAACATCTCTTCTAAATCTGACATCACTTTATGCTGATGCCCGGGATCAATACGAATGCTCAAATAATTCTTCGCTCCTAGCTTACCTCCATACCAATGCACTAAAGGCTCGATCGGGCGATCCAAACTATTGTAATGAAAGTCTTTCATCACGCCAACCACCGTTGCATTACCCCCTCCACCCTTTTGCTTAATATGCTTGCCTATTGGATCCGACCAACCAAAAGCTTTCGCCGCTGTTTCATTGAGAAGCACTTTATCCCCTTCACTAGCCTCTAAACGATCATCGAAATTCCGGCCAGCCACGATGGGAATTTCGAAAGTTTCGGCAAATCCAGCACCAACCCAGGCGTGCCTCAAGTGTACTTCTTTACCCGTTTCTTCTTCTACATATCCATTAAAATTTTCGTCATAACCAGAAGGAATCACTCCTGAAGTAGAAATACTTTTCACGTAGGGGTTCTGCTGAAGCGAATGTAAGATCACATTAAATTGGCTCTCAGCTTGCTCAGGGTCTTTAAAACTCATATTGAGATTAGCGACCATCACTTCTTCTGTGTTGAAGCCTGGGGCCACACTTTTCATATAACGGATTTGCCTGCTTAGAATCAAGGCCATGCATAGAAAGGTGATGCCCAGCACAAATTGTGTAGCGATAAAAACGTTCCGCACAACCTGTTTTTTTCCCACCGCCTTTACAATTTCGCCTTTAATCGCTTCCCTTATTTTGATGGAAGTTAAATAGAGACTCGGTATACCGGCGGCAAGAAGTACGATGCTGAGGGCCACCCCAGCCAACAGCGCAATCAATGTATAGCTCTGCCCTATAGAGCTTACTCCCCCTAGCCGTTCTCCAAGTAACTCATTGAGCATGGAAAGCAGCGCCAGCCTGAAAACAACGAAGCCTAAACCAAGCGAAATGATCATGATCAATGCGTTTTCTACGCAGAATTGCATGATAATGTTCTTTTTTGTCGATCCAACTATGCGGCGCACGGCTACCTCTTTGACCCGTGTAAATAGGGTAGCCATGTTTAGATTAATCAGATTAACTACCACAATCAGCAAGATAAAAATCGATGCGGCTACTGCGCCGATAATAATTTTGCGGATGGTAGCTCCCCCTTCGCTCTTCAACTGCGTAAAGGGTACGGTTCTGACTATTTGATTCCGGTTTTCCGGTGAGTAATGTTGTTTGACTATTGCAGCTATTTTTTCATCCAACTGCTTGGGATCTGCTCCTTCACGAAGTAATAGGTAATTCTCAGCAAAGGTATTATACCAGTTTGCAATATCGTCAAATCCAGCATTGTGATCCCTCAAATATTGCACAGGCAGGAACACTTCAGCGCGGAGTGAGGAATTCGATGGAATGTCTACTACGCCCGTCACTGTAGCAGGAACACTGTCAGACAATAGCACTGTTTTCCCCAAGGCAAGCCCATCAGGAAATAGCTGACGTTTCACTTTTTGAGAAATAACGACGGAGTTATTGCCCAGCATCGCTTGATCTGGATTCCCTTCTATCAAATTGAATGACAGCACCTTTAGAAAGTCCGGATCGACAAAAATTGTACTTTCTAGTACTTCATTTTCACCAACCTTTATTGGGTACCATTCCCAATTCTGCCAATGTGTAATCGCTTCTATTTCTGGGCAGTTATTTTTAATCGCATACAATAAGGGAAACGTGGTTTGTTGATAACTGTTGCCGTCGGGCGTAAAACTCTTTAGATAGTACATCCGCTCTTTATGCTGATGAAATGCGTCTCGCGCCAGGTATTGGTTCACAAGCAATGTCAACGTAAGGATACTGGCCATTCCTAAAGACAGGCCAACGATATTGATCAGGCTGAACACCTTATTCTTCCACAGACTGCGCAGGGCAATCTTGAAGTAGTTTCTTAACATAATTTAGCATTTTCTTCCGCTGTTTCAAGAACGGTGCCATACCGTATGCTTGCCTTGTACAATTGACAACCAGCTTTTTACTATTTATAAGTGTTCGGATCTGGACATTGATTGTCCGAAAACGAACAGTTATACCTGTTTCCTAGCTTCGCTTTAGCAATGCCCTATGGGTAAACAATCCAATTTTTCGTTTTAGATCATACGTTTCAAGCGCTATCACTCATCCTTAATACTGCTCACTGGGTTGGCGCGTGCCGCACGCACGGCCTGCGTACTTACAGTAAGCAGCGCAATAGTAATGGCTATTCCGCCTGATAACACGAGCATCCACCATTGAAATTCTATGCGATAGCTGAAGTCATTGAGCCAGCTATTCATCGTCCACCAAACGACCGGTGAAGCCAATAAAATAGCGATAACAACCAATTTGATAAAATCCCTGGACAGCATGGTGCTAATGCCTATCACGGAAGCGCCTAGCACCTTCCGTATACCAATTTCCTTGACACGTGTTTCAGCAATATAGGAAGCGAGCCCAAATAAACCAAGGCAAGAAATACAAATGGCCAATAAAGAGAAAACAAGTGCTAGCATTGCCATCTGTTCCTGATCGCGGAATTTCTCTGCATACTGCTGATCAACAAAGTTGTAGGTAAAAGGATAGGCAGGGTTAAACTTTTTGACAATCTTTTCGATCCCCTGTAGATTCTCAGCCATGGAAAGTTGCGGATTACTTCGGATTGCGATGTTCATCATGTAATTTTTTGAAGCGCGGATCAACATCGGATTGATGTCCCGATAAGGGGACGCGGTGATAAAATCTTTTAAAACGCCCACAATCGTATAGGTCTTATCTCCCCATTTCAAGTATTTGCCAACCGGATTTTTCAGTCCCATTGTTTTGACCGCGGTCTCATTCAGCATAACGGAAGCGCTATCGGCCGGTAATCTTGCATAATCTAAGTCTCTCCCCTCGGCTAAGGTTAAGCCTAGTGTGTGCACAAAATCACTTTCTGTTTTTACAATACTAAAAAAGCTCTTCTTTTCCTGCTCCGGCGTAGCACCTTCCCAAGAGAACATACCGCTGGCACTTGACCCGTCTACCGTAATTGGCCACCCAGTGCGCGTTACTTGACTGGCCATTCCACTTCGAATCAGCTCCGCCTTAAATACTTCATAATTTTTACCCATATCGCCCTCCGAGGGAATCTCTATCAGTTGTGAAACCTGATAGCCAACAGCTCTTTTCCCGGCAAAGTCGATCTGCATGCGAATAACTATGGCTGCTGCAATCAATACGACGGCGATACCGAATTGCAAAACAACTAAAACCTGCCGCAGGTTTATCTGGCGCGGCTTAGCCATCATCCCCTTTAACGTTTTGATAGGCTTGAAGGCAGAAAGGACAAATGCGGGATAGACACCGGCAAGAAATCCTGTCAAAATAATAAATGCAAAACCGAGGCCCCAAATGAAAGGGTTCGTCCAATCCATCACAAGCGGTTTATCAAGGATACTATTGAATACCGGTAAAAAAAGAACGGTTATGCCCAAGGCGACGATACCCGAGAGAAAAGCTAAAAGAATGGATTCAAAGAGAAACTGCTCGACTAATATTTTTCTGGTGGCCCCCACTACTTTACGGACACCTACTTCTTTGCTGCGCTTTTGGCTCCTGGCAGTCGCCAGATTCATGAAGTTGATACAGGCAATTAATAAGATGAGGAGACCGATTCCGGCCACCAGACGTACCTGTTCGATCTGACCTCCCGCGGGGATTCCATTTTCAAAACGATTATAAAGATGCATCTTGGACATGGGATAAAGAAAAACTGAGCTCCCGTTAATATCGGGCACATTTGTTCGGATAAAGGGTTCCACTTTTTTATTGAAAGCCTCCACGTCGCCTCCCTGTTGCAGCTCAACAAAAGTGTAATAGGTATTCGTCTTCCAGCCGGTGCCGTAGTTTTTTTCTTTTTCTGGGCTTATTTGCGTGAGATAGGTAAAATTAAAATCCGTATAACTAGGTAAATCCTTCAGCACACCCGTCACTTTAAAAGGTTCTTTGTTATCGATGGCAATCATTTTTCCTAATGGATCCTCGCGGCCAAACAGGCTTTTTGCCAGACTTTCTGTGAGCACAATGCTGTTCGGATCTTCCAATGCATGATTGGCAGATCCACTAAGAAATGGAAAATCGAATATGCGCAAAAAATCGGCATCTACTTCATTTCCACCAGATTTAAGCTTTTTATCTTCATATGAAAAAAGATGATCAATAGGCCAATACATACGTGCCGCATGCACCACTTCGGGGTACTCCTGCTTAAGAGCCGCTGCTGCCGGCGGCGAGGTGATATCATTCACGTTTATCTTCCCTTCATTGGCCGTACGATTCCATAGTTTATAAATATTATCCTTATTCGAATAGAAATTATCGTATAGGTGCTGGTTCTGTACCCATAAGGCGATAAGCAATACGGCGGCCATGCTCACAGCCAGTCCAATCATATTGATGGCAGTATAACTGCTGTTCTTCAAAAGGCTTCGCCAAGCGATCCTTATATGGTTCTTCATCATACGCTGTTATTTTAACTATTTTTATACGTTGCTTCCAATCTCTCTCAATCGGGTTTGGTTTATAAACACCCTCCGCCCTAGTTCATCGATTCGTTTAAACTGGCTCGACAAACTGTCGACATTGTGATGTCCAAAGCGTGGTGAGATACCAGATGCCGTTCCAAAGGGCATACCACTATATTAATACACTAAAAAACAATCAGTTACATATTTCATCATCTTATACTTGTTCGAAAACGCACAGTAGATGGTTCATTACCGAACACCCATGCAGCAAAGTAATGACTTTACTGTTACAGATTATGCCGTAGTAATTTCTTATACTTAACTTTCATTTAAAACACAGTTTGGACACAATAACATCGGATTTGAACACCTGTTTCTACCATAATATTTCAAATTTTGGAATCTATTAAATAAATAATTATATGAGTACTATCAAGCAAGTAAACTTAGGAAATCAGGGACTAAAAGTTCCTACTATTGGTCTTGGCTGTATGGGAATGACCGTAGGTTTCGGAACCAATATTTATGGAGATGCCGATGAAAACGAGGCCATTGCCACTATTCATCGTTCATTGGAGTTAGGAGGTAATTTTTTAGATACCGCAGAGGCTTATGGCCCTTTACTTAACGAGCGACTGATTGCAAAAGCCATCAAGGGCAATAGGGAAAAATACATCCTAGCCACCAAATTTGGTTTTGAGGTGGGTGATAACGAACAATACACCGGTAAGCTGAATGGCAGCAAAAGCTATGTAAAAAAAGCGGCAGAGCGTTCCCTCAAAAACCTTGGGACAGATTATATTGATCTGTATTATCTGCATCGCTTAGATCCCGGAACTCCTGTAGAAGAAACCATGGCAGCGCTGGCAGAACTGGTACAAGAAGGAAAGGTGCGCTATATCGGTCTGTCGGAAGTGGGATCGGAAACCATCCGAAAAGCACACGCCGTGCAACCACTTACAGCTGTACAAAGCGAATACTCCCTTTTTGAAAGACAGATTGAGGAATTGGGAATTCTAGATACGCTGAATGAGTTAGGTATCGGATTAGTAGCTTATTCACCCGTAGGCAGAGGTTTCCTGAGCGGAGACATACAAAAACCGGAAGATTTCCCAGAAGGCGATTTTAGGAGATCTTTACCTAAATACCAGGGAGATCAATTTTTCAAAAATATCGATTTGGTAAACCAAATAAAACAAGTAGCAGAAGAAAAAGGTATTACGGCTGCCCAACTGGCCATCGCCTGGGTAATTGCTAAAGGACATGTACCGATTCCCGGCACCAAGCGGGTAAAATATGTGGAAGAGAACATTGCTGCTACCCAAGTAGTACTTACAGCAGAAGACCTTGCCAGGCTGGAAGCCATCATACCATTAGGAGCAGAAACAGGCGCGCGGTATGACGCGGCCGGCATGCGCGGAGTGAATTTGTAGACCTAATAAAACAAGGGATAAGATCCAAAATTTATCCCTTGTTTTATTTAGATCAGCGTTCCCCTTCCCTCTCCCCTTTCCTGTCTACGGGGCGGCGCCTTACAAAGCGCGAGTTCATGGGCATACGGTCTTATTTTAGTAACGCCTCTGTTTTTGTTAAAAAGTTATTAACCGCATCTTTAATGTTAATTCCTAATCTCTCAGCCAACACAATTAACCACCAAATATTTTCGCCCAGTTTATGTTCCAGCTCCGCCTCTGAATCAGCTTTAGGCCAACGTTGTTGCTGAGACATAATATTGCGCCCTACCAAGCCTGCATCGGTGAGATAGGCCAGCGCATCTTCTTCCACCGTCCATTTGCTGCCGTGATGCTGCATTTCCAGTTCGTGGTATTCCTTTCTAATTTCCATAGAACGACGAATAATCTCGTCAAAATTTTCTTTACTCATTGTTATGTGATTTTTTGAATCAATTTATCCGCTTCACTTTCTTAACCACATGGGTTTGGTTGTTAAAATTGTTTTATGGACAGAGCAGGTTTCAGCGTGTGCACCCGGTAGATAGCCGATGCTCATCAAAAACTCATTTACGATTTCGCCACCGGTAAAACGGAAGGTTTTCTTAAACAGCTTTACCCACTCCTCTTTGGTTTTCGGATGATGATGTTCCAGCCATTTTTCAAAACTGCCATATTCTTTTTGCAACGCTAAAATAATTTTGGCATTTTCGATGGCCGCATTTACTTTCAGTTTGTTGCGGATGATACCGGCATCTGCCAGCAGCCTTTGTCGATCTGCTTCCGTGTAGCTGGCAATCGTTTCGATGTTAAAATCGTCGTATGCTTTTCGGAAGCCTTCTTCTTTTTTTAGAATGGTTTCCCAACTCAAGCCTGCCTGATTGATTTCCATAATCAGGCGTCCGAAAAGCTCATTATCATCATGAATAGGAAAACCATAATGATTGTCGTGATAGTTTTGATGAAGGCTGCGGCTAGGCTCTTTCATCATGGGTATATAATCGCAATAACTCATTTAATTTAACTTTTTATTTACATACAAAAATGAAACTAATTATCAAAAGAACATTCGCCGGAACGGAATGATCTTTTGCCGTTTTGACGAATCTTCTCATTGTTGAAGTTCACCACAGAACAATTCTTTTGGACTTAAATCCCTAATTGTTTTCAAATCTCAACTACCGAAATTTGAAATCCCCGAATAATTTTGCGGTTGCCAAGCCGACACCTTTATTGGCGCCGGTTATGAAGGCTAATTTTTATTTTCCATTGTTTTCGATCGTGCTTGGATCTATCGTATTTGGTTTAGCGTGATGGGAAAGATCTCCCGCCAATGTAATAATAAGCTCACGAACGGAGAAATACCATTTCCCATCCATTCTTTTGAATAGGTCGTGATAACGTCCGATAGCTATCGGTTGCAATGAAAAATCGCGATCTGTATCCTGCTGAAAAATAGTGAGGTATGAAACTGCTGTCGCCTCGTCTTTGTCTTCCAGAATATCTAAAAGACTATTGGTGGTCACATGTGCTGTTCTCAGTGTACCGTCAGCATATACCTGAAGGTTCTGCTCCAATTGCTTTGCAACGCCATCTTTTCCTTCCATGGTGCTGCCGGGGGCAATTATTCTCCCGTTGGCAAAGAGTTCACCTACTTTATCAAATTTAGCTTGATCCACGTAGTGTGTATATTGCGCAATTAAATTCAAAATTTGGCGTTCGCTACTCATTTTTTGATTTTTCATTTATTGAAATGTTTGTGTTGGTTAACTAATATCAATTAAATAGGTATCAGGAATATCTTTTATAATCTCCTCTCCATAAGCAGATCCGGGAGATTGATAACCGGTCTTAAAATCATTATTTAAGATGCGATGTGCTACGGCTACTACCGAAAGCGGAGTAAGATCATAGCCAGATGGTGCATCTACATAAGCTTTTACAACCTTACCGTCTTTACCCGTAATCTCGGCTGCTATCCCATTTCGCCCCGCTGCACGTTCTTCCTTTGTTGGTCCGTCCGGTAGATTTTCATTGGTTAAGTCAGGCAGCTCTGTGGCCGGCAGTTTCAAAGAGAAAAATTCTTCGATATTGGGGATACCCGTCGCTTTATAGCTCAGGATAATTCCTCCCAATGGCGTTGGCATACATTCCACCGCTTCTTCTCCGAAGGAAAACACTTTAGACCTTGGGTGTGGATTATCAACGATTTCTCCATTTTTACGGATTAATGTACCCAAATCAGCAATGTGCTTGCTACTTAAAACTGACCCTCTGGAGAATCCACCATAATGACGGAATCCTACCTTCAAATATTCGGGTTCAACCACTAATTTCGACAGATGTACCACCAATGCATCATAGCTAACAAACAGGCCTGCACCCGATATCAACTGAATGCCTGCAACCTTGGCTTTATCATCCAAAGATTCCGCCAATCGGTAGGTGTCCAGTTCCGCACTTATATCAAGATAATGGACGCCAGCGTCAAGGCAGGCATTCATAGCTGGCTCCGCTGTAAGCAGAAAAGGGCCTGCCGCATTTATGAGTGCTTGTTTGTCCGTCAATGCCCTTTCCCAGGCTTTGGAATCGTCTACCGTAAAAATATGGTAGGGTATATTTAGCTCCTGTGCCATCGCCTTGATCTTATCTCCCGATCTTCCAGCTATCTCAAAATCTAAGTTTAATGCTTTTGCCCTGGCAGTAATAATTTTACCAGTATATCCTGTGGCTCCGTAAATTAGCAATTTGCGTTTTTTATCGTTCATTTGTATTTGCAACCTTCATTTAAATTAAATGTTATTTATGACTTGTTTGTTTTTAGAGGGAGCGCAGCCAAGGCAATATTTTCTGCAGCACTTGTGACCCCACCAGTTATCTTACAATGATGGATTTGCTCCTCCGTCTATAATATAGTTTACTCCAGTAATGTAAGATGCTCTTGGGGAAACCAGAAAGCCAACCAGCTCTGCTATTTCTTCAGGAAAGGCCATTCTGCCCATCGGCACTCCGCCGAGGGTGGTCATCAAACTCTGTGTAACTTCTTCAACACTGCGTCCTGATGTGTTGGATAAAGATTGTAAATAAGCGTCCATGGTATCGGTTTTTACCATCCCTGGAGAAACCGCAGCAACGCGTATGCCCTTAGGTGTAAATTCTTTTGACAGGCTTTTACTATAGTTATTTAAAGCAGCTTTTGCAACAGCATACGCGCCAAGCGATTCATATAAGGGTAAAATGCCGCTTAGTGATGAAATGTGGATAATAACACCATTTTTCTTTTCTACCATTTGGGGTAAAATTGCCCTGTCAATCCGAATAGAAGATTGCAAATTTAATTGCAGATCATTTTCCCAATGTTCATCAGTAAGAACGCCAAATCCTCCCGACGGACTGACAGATCCACCCATGTTATTGACCAAAATATCAATGGTTCCAAATTTTGCATTGATTTCCCGGACTACTTTATCGGTTTCGCTAGGAATAGTTAGATCTGTTGGGATAAAGTAAGGTGTAAAATTTTCATCCCCCGGATGATTTCTGGCAGTTACTACCACAGTAGCGCCCGCTTCAAGCAGTCTGTCGGCGATTGCTTTTCCGATACCTTTAGTCCCACCGGTTACTAAGACAATTTTACCCGATAATTCTTTTGTTGATTTTTCCATTATTGATCGTTATTACTGAAACATTTGTTCCAGATATGATTAAAAAATTATTGCTTTAAGTATATTACATAATTCTAAAGTACATACTTGTTTTGGTGCAGTATAACGGCATATCCCACCACTCAGTATAAGTGCATTTTCCTGTTCCATTTTATTGTTTTTACGTTTGTTTTAAAATAGAAGCTTAAAAAATAGTAGGTATGGTTCCACCATCTATGACATAGTTGGTTCCGGTGATATAAGAGGCTTTAGGTGAAACCAGAAAGCCTACCAGATACGCTATTTCTTCGGGTTGGGCCAGTCTATTCATGGGTACACCGCCCAAACTATTCATTACCAGCTGCGCGGTTTCGTCCAAACTTTTTCCAATGGAAGCACCATAGCTATTCAAAAAGGTTTCCATAGCGGTGGTTTTTACCATACCAGGTGAAACGGTTATCACCCGGACACCTTTTGGGGCAACTTCATCAGCCAATGCCTTGCTATAATTATTAAGAGCTGCTTTGGTAACACCGTAAGAAAAATTAGACGCATAAAGCGGTAACTTACCATTGAGGGAGGAAATATGGATAACCACGCCGGTGTTACGTTCAATCATTAACGGAACAAGTGTTTTGTCTAACTTAATTGCTGCCAATAAATTCAATTGCAGGTCATTTTCCCAGTCGGCATCAGACAAGACGCTAAAGCCGCCTGCCGGTGCCGAGGTACCGCCTACATTATTAATTAAAATATCCAGTCCGTCGTATTCTGCTATAATTTTTTTCGCCAACTGCTCATTGTCTTCGGGCTTAGTAAGGTCTGCTGCTATAAACGCATGTCTCAGGTTTCCATCAGGTTTGCTCCTTGCTGTAATGATCACGGTAGCACCAAGTTGAGCAAGTTCATCTGCGATTGCTTTTCCGATACCTTTCGTTCCACCGGTTACTAAGGCAATTTTACCCGATAATTCTTTTGTTGATTTTTCCATTATTGCTTGTTATTACTGAAACATTTGTTCCAGATATGATTAAAAAATTAGTCTTGCTTTGTTACAGAATCACGCAGGATGGTTTGCAGATGTGTCTGACTCTGTCCTACTTCAAAATTTGTTAAATGGATCTCGTGGTGCATACCGGATTTTCTAAAACCATTATCCGTCGCAAATTGTTGCAAAACAGGTAATGTCTCTAATTCTCCGGCAAAAGGTCCTACATGCAGAAGCTGTACGCAGGTTCCTGCTGTATAGGTGAAATGCTGAAAGTCATTCGCGAATGAAATATCCGGTCTTTCCTTGGCAATCTCTTTAAGCTCCATATCGGTAATAAAATCCGGAACGCGTATCGCAATTCGGTAGTGCAGTAATGCAAGATCAACTGTTGTATAGAAGTTGCCGATATCTACATATCCAACCTCCCCTTCATTGAACCAGTAAAATATTTCCACGATATTACTGGTAAATGCACTGCTTGTCCCTGCATGCTTGTTTTCCAGTGCTACTACAAATGCCGCGATTGCTTTTTTCTTTTCATAGAAAACAGCAGTACCCGGACTTCCTTTTCCAAGAATAGAAATATAGACTGCTTTATCTATCTCCACAATTTCGGGTTGCTCCCTTGCCGTGTAATAGGTTTTATATTCCTGTTGTATATTTAGTTTATTCATAATTATAGAACGTTTGTTCCAAAAAAAAGCAAAAAAATTATTGATTTATTTGTTTTATCAAGAAAGCAGCCATTTCCTTGATCCGTGTTTTGTCTCGGTGAATAATGAAAGATTCATGCCAGCCGGTAAAATGGTTGATGATATAGTCCGTCAGCATTTCCGCATCCTGGCTCACCTTGATTTCCTTCATTTCAATCGCTTTCCTAATCAGATTTATCAAAAGGTTATAGGTAAATTCGTTATCAGCTTTTATAATTTTCTGCACCTGCTCATCAGTAGTAGCCACTTCAAAAGTTGTTTTGATAGCCAAACAACTGTCAGGTTCATGTGTAATGACATAAACAGACGATAGAATAAACTTCTCTATCGCTTTTAAAGGAGATTTAATAGGCTGCAATTGTTTTCGGGCGGCAGTCATTCTCGACTCGGTATAATACTTAATGGATTTTATAAAAAGTTGATGTTTATCGCCGATCGTATTGTAAAGACTGCTGCTGCTGATGCCCATCGCTTCGGTCAAATCGCGCATAGTAGCCCCATTATAGCCCTTTTTCCAGAAAACATCCATTGCTCTGGAAATTGCCAATTGCTCATCAAATTCTACACTTCTTGCCATAAATTTATTGCAAAGTTAATAAGATATTTAGAACATATGTTCCAGAATTATCCACTTAAGGTCATTTTCCTGAAATAGTGCCCGGTGAATTCCTTATCGAGATGTTTATTGTTGTTTTCTTTTTGTGCTCATCGCATTAATCTTTCGCAATAGGAGCCTATCGTTTAATTCCGTAAACTCTTTTTGTAGCTTGAAGGAGATAAGGATGTTTTGCTTTTGAAAAGTTTATTGAAAGACTGCGGGTGTTCAAAACCCAAGTGATAAGCAATCTGGGCCACCGTCAGATCATCTTTTGCAAGGTGTTCCTTTGCTTTTTCTATCACTTTTTCGTGGATAAACTGCTGTGTGTTCAAGCCGATAAGGTTCCGCAGCAAATCACTCAGGTAACGTGGCGTAACCTGCAGGTTTTCTGCAAGGGTATTAACCGAAGGCAATCCCTTTATTAACGACTTATCATCCTTAAAATAATCTTCCAATTGTTGTTCCAATCTTGCCAGGAGATCATTGTTCACTGCCTTTCGGGTAATGAATTGACGATCATAAAAACGATTGGCATAATTAAGCAGCAATTCAATTTGTGAAATAATCACATCCTGGCTAAATTTATCGACCCGCTCGTTCAGCTCGTCCTGAATAAATCTGTAAATACTGAGAACAGTTGCCTTTTCTTTTTCAGAAAGATATAAAGCCTCTGCGGCAGAGTAGCTAAAATACCCATATTGTTTGATAGCCGAATTTAGTGGATAAGACCTTAGAAAGTCTGGGTGAATATGCAGCGTCATACCACTGTAGTCAGCCTCTTCGTCCTGCATTTTCAAAAGTTGACCAGGCGCAATGAAAGACATCCCCCCCTCTTCGAAATCATAGAATCCCTGACCGTATTTCAACTTCCCCGAAAAACTTGTTTTGAATGATATTTTGTAGAAGTTCAGGATAATGCCCTGTTCAAAATCTTTAGGATCAAACCGTGCTTCCCCGTAATTCATGATGCTGATGAGCGGATGGGATGGTGCAGCTTGTCCCATCGCTTTATGCAGCTGAGATAAGGAATTGAATATGACGGGTTGTTTTTTCACGATATACAAACTTAATCAAATTTAGTTCTTGGCTATATAAGGAGTTGACAGAAACAAAATGAAGACTAAAAAATGAACTGGGAACGTATTTTCTTAAATTGTCCCTCCGGCGTAGCTTCGAGCCGTTCTTTATACAAGGCTATAGCATCATTACCAGCTATATACCTCAGTTGATCTTTCTCATCCGTGGCCGCGTCATAAATAACCTGTGCTACATCTGTTGCTTTTGTGTAGTTGGCAACCTGCTCTTCGCTGTAGCCCTCGCTCACCTTTGCTACCAACTGATTGTAAGCTTCGTGCCCCCCTCCCTGTAAGGATCTTCCTGCAAAATCAGTTTGCATACCACCTGGTGCTACTACTTTCACCTTGACGCCAAAATTTGCTAACTCATAGGCGAGGCCTTCTGAAAAACCATCTACGGCAAACTTGCTAGCATTGTAAACTGAGCACGTTGGATAGCCTAGTAGGCCAAATGTAGAAGTAACGTTGATGAATGTCCCACTTTTCCTTTCCCGAAAATAAGAGATGAATGCTTTTGAAACATGGATGACACCGAATAGATTGGTCTGCATCTGCTCGTAGATCTGCTCATCGCTGAATGCTTCTAAAGGGCCGATGAGGCCATAACCTGCATTGTTCAAGACCACATCAACCGAATGGAATTTCAAAACTTCCGTTACCGTTTTTTGGATCTGTGCTGTATCCGTAACATCCAGCGGCAATAAGGTTACATTAGGAAGCCGGGCCAGTTCAGTTTCCTTCTCCGGACTCCGCATGGTGGCAATTACTTGCCAGCCTTTAGCCTGAAATAATTTGGCTGTTGCTTTTCCCAATCCGGATGAGGCTCCGGTAATAAAAATTGTCTTTTGCATATTTATTTGTTTTAATTGTACGATGCAAAAGTGGACATTACTATAAGCCTGAAATTAATCTAAACCGAAATATTGTAAGCCAAAATGACCTTACAATCGGCCGTCGGGTAGAGGTTTCCTGAGCGAAGACATACAAAAACGGAAGATTTCCCAGCAGGCGATTTCGAGACCATTGCCTAAATACCAGGGAGATCAATTTTTCAAAAATATCGCACCCTCTGCCCTTTCTCCATAAGTAAAACATGAATAATACTGATTGGGCTACAAAGTGTCGGGGTTGGGCTACAAACCAAATTCATTACATCCTGAAATTTGTATCAAGAAAAAATTAAAATCATGAGTACAAATAAAATTGCATTGGTTACCGGCGGAAGTCGTGGCTTGGGAAGAGACATGGCCATCAATATCGCCAAAAAAGGATTAGATGTAGTAATCACCTATCAGTCTAACCAAACTGCTGCTGACAGTGTGGTGTCTGAAATTGAAAAAATGGGACAGAAAGCATTGGCTTTACCCTTAGATGTGAGCATCTATGATAATTACGAACCCTTCTTTTCGGATAAACTACTGCCAGCATTAAACAACCGTTTCCAGGCTTCGGCTATTGACTACCTCGTACACAACGCCGGACAAATCGCACCGGCACCCTTTGAGACCGCGAGCATCAGCGAGTTTAAAGACATGATACATATCCATTTGATGGCACCATTCTTTCTTACACAGCATGCCTTAAAAATTATGAACAATGGCGGTGGGATCATTAATATTTCCAGCGGACTTACCCGCTTCACAACCCCCGGATTTGCAACCTATGCAGCGATGAAGGGCGGTTTGGAAGTACTAACAAAATATCAGGCAAAAGAACTGGGTGCCCGTAAAATTCGCGCCAATGTGGTAGCACCAGGTGCTATTGAAACTGACATTATGGGTGGTGCAGTACGAGATAATTCAACGCTTAACAAAGCACTAGCCGCTGATACTGCATTAGGACGCGTTGGTTTACCTACCGATATCGGTGCTGTGGTTGCCTTTTTATGCACCGATGAGTCGTATTGGATTAATGCACAACGCATCGAAATATCCGGCGGAATGAATCTTTAATTCTTCGTATTTTTGGGTAATGAAAACATGCACGCATATTAAAACAATTAGCGAATTTCATCAGCGAAATCGGTTGCCGAAGCCAGCGCATCCGCTGATCAGCTTGGCTGACTATGGTCAAATGTACCATGATGATATGCTGTTACATTTTACGCAAGGATTCTATTCCATTGCCTTTAAAAAGAATGTTATTGGAAAATGGCAGTACGGACGGCAAGATTATGACTTTGATGAGGGACTCATGTCTTTTTTTGCTCCCAATCAAGTGCTGGATATTACGATTGACGAACAACAGTTGAAGAATAAACCATCAGGATGGATTTTACTCATCCATCCTGATTTCCTATGGAATACAGAGCTATCGCAAAAATTCGGGCAATACGACTTTTTCAATTACGCGATAAATGAAGCACTTTTCCTATCAGAAAAAGAAGAAACGATCATTGCCCAAATTTTCGCGAATATACAACAGGAATACGCTTCGAATATAGACGAATTTAGCAAAAACATCATCGTCTCCCAGATCGGGTTGTTATTGAACTATTCACAACGATTCTATAAAAGACAGTTCCTCACCCGGGAAAAAAACAATCATGAAATTCTCACTCGTTTTGAAAAGATTCTAGTGGATTATTTTGGCAGCGGACAGCTGACCAAGCAAGGCTTGCCAACGGTATCCTATATCAGTGAAAAACTCCATATCACCCCAGATTACCTCAGCACCCTGCTGCGGCATATTACCGGACAAAACACTCGCCAACATATACAGGACAAAGTCATTGAAATGGCGAAAGAAAAACTATCGACCACACCGGCTTCCGTAAGCGAGATTGCCTACGGGTTGGGTTTTGAACATCCGCAATCATTTAGTAAGCTGTTCAAAAAACGCACAAAACTAACACCTCTCGAATTTCGGGCAAGTATTAAGGCAACAAGCTAATCTTAAATGATTTGCTATTTCTTATGCAAGTTTGCTGACAGCCTATCAAATTCATCCCTTAAAAAATGAAGTTCATCAGAAAAGGACAAGATTTATTAATAAATCTTGTATGGAAATTTTACTTTTGAAGATGGCTCAGGTAAAACCTGCATAAATTGCCATATACAGAAGACAATGAATAATTTATGCAGCTTCATTGCCATAAAAAAATTAAATAGATGAAAAAGATAAATATAAAAAATCTGTTCATTTTTTTCTTCTCCACACTGATTTACGCTTTGTGTCAAATGCTTTTCAGCATTATTCTTATGAAGGAAGATTTATGGAACAATTTTCATATACAGTTATCAGCCCATTATATCGTCATCTTCACCATGTGTATAGCTGATTACGGATTGTTGGTGTTTCTGAACAAGTACTTACCTTATTCAAAGAATATACTTCTCCGTATCGTGGCAGGCCTTACAGGATTAACCGTAATATGCTTGGTGTTATTATGGCTATTCAATTTCCTTATATACGATGTTTTTCTAATTTCAAAAGCGGGGATGCCCTCTTTCCTTGTAAAGTTTGCATTTGGAATGGCCGCAAATGTTCCCATACTGCTAGTATTCGAGTTAATCTATTATTTCCAGTCGGAACAAAAAGCAATAGCCGATTCCGAAAAGGCCAAACGTAAAGTGCTGTTATTCCAACACGAAACCTTAAGGTCACAGATAAACCCGCACTTCCTCTTCAATTCGCTGAACGTACTTTCTTCATTAATCTATATAAATCCGGACAATGCCAATAAATTTACAAAAGCCCTTTCAAAGACCTATCGGTATGTGCTTTCCCTTACCCGGCAGCCGGTAGTTTCTGTAGCGGAAGAATTAGATGCCTTAGATTCGTATATTTTCCTTATGCGGATGAGGTTTGAAAACTCCTTCACTTTTACCGTAAACAAAATAGCCGACTGCGAAAAAAACAAAATTATTCCGCTTACCCTGCAATTGCTTATCGAGAATGCCTTTAAGCATAATATCGCAACCGAAGAATCACTGTTAGCGATAAAACTCACGATTGATAACGATTATATTACGATTGAAAACAATATTCAACCAGCTAGCGATGTAGATAAAGGCGGTATAGGACTCAAATACATTACCAAGCAATATAAGCTGTATGCCAAAGATGTCATCGTTACGCATACTGGAGATCTATTTATTGTAAAAATCCCTTATATCCAACCATGAACTATCTTATAGTAGAAGACGAGCGATTTGCATACGAAGAACTAAAACGTATGATGACGAAATTACGTCCCGGTTATCTGTTGGAGAAACAAACGAAAACAGTTATCGATACCATTGGTTTTCTGAAGGCCTCTTCTGTAGATTTAATTTTGATGGATATCCGTCTTGCCGATGGCAATTGCTTCGAAATATTCAATCATGTAGAGGTTGCCACGCCTGTTATATTTACTACCGCCTACGACGAACATGCTATCAAAGCGTTTAAACTGAACAGCATCGATTATCTGTTAAAACCTTTTGATGAGAAAGAATTAGAGGCGGCCTTAGTTAAATTTGAAAATATCTTTCATAACCACGCTTATATAACCGATCCCAAGCGTTTTGAGCAGATGCTGCCTGTTAAAACCAAAAACCGCTTCCTGATATCGAAAGGAGAAAACTATCATTACATAGAAACGACTGATATTGCGCACTTTTATAGTGAAGACGGGGTTGTTTTCCTGCATACCTTCCACGATAAGCGATATATCATTAACTATACCTTAGACCAGTTAGAACAACAACTTGATAGCCGTTTGTTTTTCCGTGTATCACGCAATTGCCTGGGGAACGTAAAAGCGATCGAGAATGTCGCCAGATACTTCAACAGCCGGCTGAAACTCTCGTTTTTACCCGCATGCCCACATGAGGTGCTGGTAAGCCGCGTACGGGTTCCTGACTTCCTGAAATGGATGGACGGAATTGTGGAATAGCACTGAACACCAAAAACCTCATCCCTTCCATTCTATATTTCATTGGGCTAATTCTTAGGTCTATCGTTTACACCTTTTAGTACCGGTCCATCCGTCGTTCTTTTGTTCAAAATTAAAAACAATATTAAATTTTAGAACAATGAAAAAGAACACATTAGCATTTCTTCTAGCAGTTGGCACATTATTTTTTTCCACTCAATTGTGGGCGCAAGACAGCCCTTTATCATTTGGCGTAAAAGCCGGAACAAACCTATCGAATTACCGCTTAGGTGGTGATATGAAAGGCTTCAAAAGTAAAAGGAAAATAGGCGGTTCATTTGGCGGTTTCGTCAAATATGATCTCAGCACAAATTTTGCCCTGCAATCTGGTATCGATGTATATTATGAGATCTCAAACCTGGAATCCAAGTTAGATAAGTCATCTACCAAATTCAAATCCTTTGGCGTAGAAATCCCGCTTTACGGAATGGTTCAAGGAGAGCTAGGTAGTGGAAAAGCCTTTATCGGAGTAGGTCCTTATATCGGCTATGGTATCCTTGCCAAAGCTGGCGGTGTGAACCTGTTCAAAAAGAACAGTGAAATGGGAGCGCCTGCCCTCAACCGTTTTGATTACGGTGTAGGAGGTATCATGGGGTACCAGTTTGATAAAAACTGGCAAATAAATGTAAGTTATCAATTTGGGCTGGCCGACCTACATAAAGCCAAGGGAGGCTCCATGAAAAGCCAAAGTGCAGCCATTGGAATAGCCTATAAATTCTAAAAATCAGGAAGCCATAAAATCAGCTAGCGTACAGAAGTGTAAATATATGACCCCTAAAGAAAACAGCAAATAAACGTAGGGTATTCCATTTCATAATTGTCTTAGTATTATACAAGACATTAGTCAAGCGATGAAAATAAACAACAAGGGTCAAGCCGGCTATTTAAGAATAGTTTACGCCGTGCAATTTCATACACCTAAATTTCTGTACGCAATGGCTTTTTTCGAATTCATTTCATCCGATTCATGCTACATTTCATCCCGTTAATGCTGAAGTCTATCATCTACTGCTTTCCGCTCTACTTCACTTATCCTTCTTTTGCTCCACATATAATAAATAAATGCAAATAAAAATTTAAAAATCACATGAAGTTTATAACATTCGGCTTAACAACATTGGTTATGTTACTATATCTCGAAGGAAAAGCGCAGCAAATATCTTTCAGGACAGAGTACATTGGAAATTCTGGCTACTACTATCTGCCACCCGGTGAGAAACCAAGAGAAAAAATTGGTAATAGTAAAGGGTCCGCTATGATTTATCAGGGGGCCGTTAGTATCCCACTATCCGTGAAAATGAATGAGAAGAATCGTCCTACCGCCTGGGGACTTGGTTTTGGTGGATCCTACGTTTCCTTGAAAAACCAAAACTTCTCCGAACAGATGGTTTCCGAAATCATGAATATACAGTTAGGTGTTTACCATCTACGTCCGTTAAATGATAGATGGTCGATGAGGGCAAGCCTTGGAGCGGGTATATTTGCTCCCACTACCAATTTCTCCAAACTCACCTTTAAAAACGTGCTCGGAAGCGGGGGCCTTGTTTTTATCCGACACCTAAAACCGAATCTGGATATCGGCGGTGGGGTATCCATCAATAGCTCTTTAGGTTACCCGATGATATTTCCTGCTGTTTATGTTAAATGGAAGCTCAATGGAAAATACGACGTCAATGTAGAAGTGATCGAAGGTTTGGAATTATCAGCAGGTTATGATTTCAACGAACGGTTCAAACTATCCTATGCCATTGAAATGAACGGGCAGGTAGCCTTGCTGAAAAAAGACGGCAAAGATGTAATATTTTCTCACCAGTATATCGTTACAGGTTTTCGTCCCGAACTCAAGCTCGGCAAAACAGGGTTAACCATGACCGGTATGGTCGGACTAAACCTATACCGCCCGGCTTCTTACAGCGACAGAACCTTAAAAGGAGTGTTCGCATCAGATAACGATTACTTTTTCTCTGTCTCCCCTTATGCATCTGTTGGCTTAAAGATGAAGCTCTAATATGAACCCGAAGCAGATACTACAGCATATTGCCTATAGAAGTGCTTATGCTATCCTATACGCGATAAGCCTACTACCGATGACATTGCTGTATGCGATGGGTTCTATTACTTATTTTCTTGCGTATTACATCATCGGCTACAGAAAAGAAGTAGTCATTCAGAACATTGCACGTTCCTTTCCGGAGAAGCGGTACGGAGAAGTCCGTGCAATTGTCAAGAAGTTCTACACTTGCTTTGTAGCCTATTTTGCCGAAATTATAAAAAGCATTTCCGTTTCCGCTGAAGTGCTTGACAAGAAAATAATATTTGAGAATCAGGAGTTAATCGATCAATACATCGCCTCCGGACGAAATGTTATTGTCTGCCTGGGGCATTGTGGAAACTGGGAGATGCTAAATTTTATGCCCTATAAGGTACACCACGATCTATATGCCGTTTACAAACCCCTCAAGTCGGCGACCATGAATAAGCTGATGATTAAACTCCGGTCACGTTTTGGCATGAAGTTAATACCTGATAGGGCCGTTATACGCCATGTATTATCTAAAGATTCGCGCGCTGCCATCTATCTATTTCTGGCTGATCAATGTCCGCAGACAAAGGAAGAAAAATACCGGTTTACTTTCTTGAATCAGGAAACATACATTTTTTCAGGCATGGAAAAATTGGCACGCACGAGTCGATCGGCAGTCATCTACCTGCATATTACACAGCTATCCAAAGGGCATTACAAAATAGCCTGTATACCGATATGCTCTGAAGCAACATCCATACCTGACGGCGAAATAACCCAAAAATATGTTGACCTGTTGACGGAAAATATCAAGGAAGAACCCTATGGCTGGTTATGGACACACAGACGATGGAAAAGATAAACCTAAAATCATATTCGTTTCGGTTATTAAACGAATGAGCAGCCTTAAAGTAAAAACATTTTGATGATGAAATATTTGTTAGTTGGAGATAAAGAACAAGAAGAGCAGGCGTTACTCGACCATATTGCAGCGTTCCTTTGGAACAAGGGACACGAGGTATATAGCCGTAGCAGTTTGGATAATGAGATTGATTATCAAAACATGGTAAAATGCTGTGATTGTATCATTTTTTTGACGTTTAGGGATTATCCGGCCGCATTATTCTTTGAGTGCAGACAGGAGGTGTATAAAAATTTTGGCTTAACGAAAAAGCTGAACAAAAAAAATATGCTGGTTTTTTCCGTAAATGGTGTCTATTCCAATGCCGTTCCATTTCCTCATAAAATTTTTCATTTTGAACACTTGTGTCAAAAAGAATTAACACGGTTCTTCCGTTGGTGCAGGAAATTAAATCTATTTACCAAACATTCACCGCATACTGTTTACCGACACTTCATCTTCCTTTAAAGCCGAAAACGAGAATAAAAAGAGAATATCATGCAGTCAACGACCACCTACAATGATATAGCCCTTATTTTAACCTGGCCTGATACCACCATCCGTGGGGACGAAAAGTGGATGTTGTTTTTAAAGAAAATTGGCATCATAAAAAACTTAAACTTTAAAGTAGGTCATACCGGTATTGTTATCATAAAACAAGAAACAGGCGAGATGCTCTTCTATGATTTCGGAAGGTATATTACCCCACGGCGATATGGCCGAACACGTTCTAAACTTTCGGACCCTCGCTTAGAAATTAAGATCAAGGCGAAAGCTGAAGGCCGTTATATTGTCAATCTTGAAGAAATCGCGGCGCAGTTTGAAGCATTGAAACCCGCTATGTATGGAGACGGTATTCTGTATTTCGCGATTGCCCGTGATATTAATTTTGAACTCGCCAAAGCTTATGGAGACGATTGTGTACTTCATGGTGCATATCCTTATGGCGCCATTGCCCGCAACAACAATAATTGCTCCCGTTTTATTGTCCGCATGCTCAGGCAGTCTTCCAAACGTTACAGCTGGCGACATAGCATCAATTTCCCCGAAACGATTAAAGCAAGCCCCATCAGTAATTTAGTTAATGCAGCGCCAGACAGAATGATTTATTCATTTACACCCCATGAGGGCCTAAAGTATTTTAAGATGAACCGCTGGCAGTCCGTTCGTTTTTTACTGAAAAAGCTAGGAGAAAATGTAAGGCAAAGAAAGGCCCGTCTTTTACCCAGTGACCGCCTGGTTGGCTGTATGGATTTCTCCTCAAAACCCATTACTGTGCCTAAAGACGCACAGTATCTTGGAGGCGTGGGTGATGGGGCATGGTTCAGTATACAAGCCATCACTGACGATAAAGTCATCATTAAACGGTTCACCTCAAAAGGGAAATTGGAGTATGTTATGCTTGGCGAAACAACCGAACCGGTTAACCTGTTACAACCTTATGAAATCACCTATGACAGTCACCTCCTTTTCACACATATCCAACAGCACAGAAAAAAGATCCGCATCAACCATTTACAACGATTGCCGGTAAACTATTCCTTGGGTGAGTGGCGTTATAAGGAACTTCCCGTGGTGAGCTAAGAAGGCTGTTTCTGATCTTTTAAAATCAGCTTGTCAATTTCCAGCTCACGGATATGTAATCTACCTATTTTCCCTTTTCCTATACGGAGTGCACCGATGGCAAGTGCCCCTACAGCCAAGGCGCCAATAGCCAAGGCTCCAAGGGCCATCGCACCAAGCGCTACCCTACCGCCTGCTACCTGCCCGACAACGGCACTTCTGATTTTACTGATATTACATTGATTTCTCATAACACTCTTTTTTTCTAAGCGTAACATTTCAGCGTAAAATAAGTTCGTAGATTCTTTTCAACCTTCTCACTCGTAAATGAACCGTGTAATAAGCAGGTCAGCAGCAGGCAGTAACTCGTTTATTCTACAAAAGCTGAGAATTCTTCGATTGGTAACCTTACTTTTGCCATATTGGCGAAGTAGTCGTTCTCCGCATCACGATAGCCCAACGAAAGAATAACGGCCGTGTGCAATCCCTTCGCCTTTAAACCTAAAACCTCGTTAAATTGCTGTGCATCGAAGCCCTCCATTGGTGTAGTATCTATCTTCAACTCCGCAGCCGCAACTAAGGCCGTGCCCAATCCGATATAAGCCTGTTTGTTAGCCCAACTCGCATTTGCCTCCGTACTGTTCGCGCTAAAATAGTTGATCAGTTTATTCTTCAAATCATCCATCCCACCTTCGGGTAAATTCCGTTGCTTTTCGGCCATTTTTATGTATTCTTCAATATATGTTGTAGAGATCTCATTGAATGCAGCAAACACCAATAAATGAGAAGAATTTACAATCTGTCCGTTAAAAGAACCCGCACCCAATTGAGCCCGTATTTCCGGATTGGAAATCACCAAAACCCGATAAGGCTGTATTCCACATGATGAAGCAGTTAAGTTGATAGCTTCTAAAATTCGATCGATTTTTTCGTCGCTAACTTTTTCTGTGTTGTATTTTTTGGTGGCGTAACGCCATTTTAAATGATTAATGAGTTCCATTGTATAAAATTTTTATGTTTTCGAGGCAAAGGTATAGGAGAAATGTTTAAATTTGACACTAGGTGACAAAAAGTAACAGTAACATTTGGGTAACCAAGGGACAACAATGAAATCAGAAGATCAACTAATAGAAGATTGTAGCCAGACGGTATTGGCTATCTATGATACCATGGAAATCTTAGGCGGAAAGTGGAAGGTACTTATTATCGCCTGCCTATGCTACCACCCCATGCGCTATTCCGAGCTATTGAAAAAGGTTCGGGGCATCTCCGGCAAGATGTTAAGTAGGGAGCTGAAAGAGCTCGAAGTAAACGGGCTGATCGAACGAAATGTATTAGCCACCTCTCCTGTCTCCGTAGCTTATGAAATCACAGAGTACGGAAAATCATTAAAGCAATTAACGCAAACCATTGCCGAATGGGGATTCCAACACAGGGCACGTATTCTTAAGGGTATGAGAGAGGAAAAAGTTTAGGTATTTAGAAGCTCAGTATGACTCCGTAAGCTGGTTTGTATACCTTCAATTAAATGACTGTCTGAACTCCAGCGGTGAGAAATTTGTTTTAGTTTTGAATAGTTTGCTGAACGATTGCAGGTGTTCGAACCCCAGTTCGTAAGCGATCTCGCTTATGGAAAGGTTGGTGGTTGAAAGTTTCTCTTTTGCCAGCTCTATGAGCTTGTCGTGCAGATGTTGTTGTGTACTTTGGCCGGTCAAAGATTTAAGCAGGCTGCTTAAGTAACCCGGCGAAATATTCAACGTTTCGGCGATTAATGTAACGCTTGGCAGGCCCTTGTTGGCCAATGCACCACTGTTAAAATACTCCGTTAAAAAATCTTCCAGGCGCGTCAGCAATTCGTGGCTGGCTACCTTCCGGGTAATGAACTGACGTTGGTAGAACCGCTCCGAATAGGTTAACAGAAGTTCGAGCTGTGCAATGATTACATTCTGACTGAAGCCGTCTATGTTTGCATTGTATTCCTTTTCGATCTGGTTGGTAATGGCCGTAAGCATAGCCTCCTCCTTATCAGAAAGATAAAGTGCCTCATTTACCGAATAGCTAAAAAAATCATATTTTTTGATGTTTTTAGCCAGTGATGTATTCCATAAAAAATCCGGATGGATTAAGATCATCCATCCCTCAGGCCGTTTTGCCTCCTCCAGAACAATAGGTAAATCAATACCGAATATTTGACCGGGCGACATGAAGAACAATACACCTTCGTCAAAATCACTTGTCTGCTGCCCGTACTTATATCGCCCATTAGATGCCTTTTTTAGCGAAATCGAATAAAAATCGTAAATGATCCTGAAAGGAATTTCGGCAATAGGCATTTTAACGTCCTCCATATGAACAACGCTGATCAAGGGATGCGCAGGATTTGGCAAACCTGCGGTCCGGTGATATTCAGGTATTGTGCTGAAACGAAGGAGTTGAGCATTGTTCATCGACATAAAATTAACTATTTTTATGATAGTCTTTCGCAAATTCTTTGGCAAAATCGGCCAGTTTAACCTTCCCCATTGGAGGGTTGTTCCGGTGGAAGTTCTCCAGCGCTTTACCGCTATGCATAGCCGCCTGCATTTCTACGAGTGTATTGCCGAGTTTTTCCGGCACTTTGGCCATCTTCAAACCCCGCAACATTTCCTTGTCAGACAGCAGCACCCATTTTAGCCATGGTTTACCTACTGCCGTGCCTATAATCTTTGCCGCCTCGTTACAGGTCATTTCCTCACTGCCCACATAACGGATTGTTCTTTTTTCAGGATGTAATAACAGTTCCTCCGATACGGCACACGCAATATCTTTCGGCGATACAAAAACAATTCGATCCTCCCCTCCATAATTCCCCATAAGCAAGCCAGTCTTCCCGCTGAGCAGAGCCCAAAGCCCCGAATATCGTAAGGTTAGAAACTTAGCTATCAAACCTTTACCTCTAATTAAGTCGATAGACTGATAGAAGTTGTTATAAAAAACAGCGGGGCGCAGAATCGTCAGCGAGGCTTTTAAATGATCAAAAACATGCTCGATATTTTCGTTCCGCGTCAGATCGGCCGCCCAACCACTCAACAGCACCACACGCTTAATCCCAGCCGGTTCCAAGGCCTGTACATAGTTTTGTGCCATCCTTCGTAAGTAATCACCCAAATCAGGTTCCGTAACGCTCATAGGAACCATGGCGTAAAGAGCATCTGCACCCATAAAGGTGTCCGTTAAAAACTTGACGTCGGAGATTGAGCCGATGGCCGCTTTAGCTCCCAAAGCTTCAATGTTCGCCTGCTTTTTCTGATCACTGCTGACCACTGTTACCTGATGCCCCTGGGCAACCAGTATTTCTGTCAGCGGCTTGCTGATGTTCCCCAAGGAACCCGTTACAATAATTTTCATCTATTTAAATTTGCTTTTTAGTGATATGAAGCTACCAGATTTTTCACACGTGTCTACAGATGGTGTTCAAGATCTCGCAAGCTCGGTTTATTCATTCCCCTGTGTGGTTTGAATAAATCATGATGGTTTCATAGCTTTATCTCGTATAAATACCGTTATCAATATCCGAAAGCAAGGTTGAATGTGTGGGATACCAATTCAAACGTTCTTGCGTTAATTTACTCGAAGCCGGACAGTCGAGTGCCGCCATGTGCGCAAACCAGCCAAAATGTTCAGCAGCAGTCTCGGCTGCTATTGATTTTACCGGTATATTGAGCTGCCGGCCAATGGCTTCAGCGATAGATTTCACAGTGATCCCCTGTTCGGCAGCAGCGTGATAGCGAGCACCAGGCTCTGCGTTTTCTAAAGCTAAACGGAATAAATGGGCAGCGTCTCGTTGGTGCACGGCGTTCCATTGGTTGAGGCCATCCCCTATATAAGCAGAAAAACCCTTTTCACGCGCGGTATTGACCAATATCGGAACAAATCCATGTTTATCCTCCTCACCATGCACCGATGGCGACAAACGTACGACCGCCGCACGCACACCCCCTTGGCATACCGCATCCACTGCTTGCTCAGAAACACGCGGCCAAGCCGGATTAAAAGTAGAGATGACATCTTCTGTCGCGAGTTTTCCTGGACTTACCAACGCAGTGCCGGAGGTAACGATCAATGGACGATCAGAGCCGGCCAAGACGTCACCAATCACTTCAATGGCTTTCTTGTCTACCTCGCAAACTTCCTGAAATCGGGTGAAGTCATGAATAAAGCCGGCGTGGATAACACCATCGGCACCGGCAGTGCCTGCCTGTAAACTATCCGGGTCTTCCAGATCACCACGTAAAACCTCCGCCCCCACTTCAGCCAGCCTTTGGGCTGAAGCATCCGATCGTGCCAACCCAAGCACCTGATGGCCGGCTTTTATTAATTCCTGTACAATGGCAGTACCAACGAAGCCCGTGGCTCCTGTAACAAATACACGCATAAGTTTTTTTCCTTTGATACTACAAAGGTCACTTAACCGCGTCAAAGCGATTTATCCAAATCTGCTTTTGGTTTAGTCGAATCCGTTAAATTATTATAAATCGTCCAACAAGCTGTTGGACAGCTCTTCATGAGAACGCCAAGGCCAATATGAATACAGCCTTTGCTAGCCATTCTATACCTTAGCGCCTTAAAATCACCGTATGATAGTAGAAGATATGATTCATAGAACAGCAAACATAGCCGATACCATCCATGTACGCGAAAAACTGACCACACCCGATGGAGAGCCCACAAAAGGGCTACTTGTATGGGTACAATCGCACGGCCATGGCTAGGCAACGAAGATCACTTTGGCATTACGATGATATTAATGGAATGGATATGGTTATTTCAGTACCCTTCGAGTCGGAATGTATTTCGATTTCGCCGTCTAAAGACTGAACCCGGCGGCGAACGGATAGTAAACCCATAGTTGATTTCCCATTTTTATTGCTGGATTTA
>DATMSZ010000251.1:0-2357 GCA_035565175.1 Pseudosphingobacterium sp. | reverse complement strand
GTTTATTTTAATGATCTCCAGGATAAGCAAATCGAATATTATCTAAATACCTATAAACCATATGATAAAGCAGGTGCTTATGGAATTCAGGAATGGATCGGAGCAGTCGCTGTGGATCACATTGAAGGTTCCTATACCAATGTTATGGGCTTGCCAACAGCAAGGCTTTATAAAGAGTTAATTAAGATGTAACTGTTAATGACGAGAATAGGACTGCTTTCAGATACACATAGTTTTTTAGATAATGCCGTGTTGAAACATTTCAAAGATTGTGATGAAATTTGGCATGCCGGTGATTTTGGAACAATTGAATTGGCCGACCAGTTATCTTCTTTTAAGCCTCTTCGCGGTGTATATGGTAATATCGATGGAAAGGATATTAGAAATAGCTATCCGGAGGATTTGAAATTTACATGTGAAGGAGTTAATATATGGATGACTCATATTGGAGGCTATCCTGATCATTATGCTCCAAGAGTACGTTCCGAAATTTATCATAATCCACCAAAACTGTTCATTACGGGACATTCACATATCCTCAAAGTAATATACGATAAGAAGATTAATTGCCTGCACCTAAACCCCGGTGCTGCTGGGAAACAAGGATGGCATAAAGTGAGAACGCTCATGCGCTTCGCTATTGATAATACCGACATAAAAAATCTAGAAGTTATAGAGCTTATTGGTAGATAATTTACACTAAATGCTTTTAGTAGTACTGTATTTTTATGTCTTAATCTATTGTTTAATAGTTTTTTGTTGAGAAAAAATGTGTATCCTTTATACCGCTATATCCACAGTTTGTACACTAAGTTTGTTGTGGTTATTGTATTTGTTGACTAAGAGCTTTACCTTTGTTTTATAAATCAATAGACATAATTATGATAGCAGTAACAACCCTAGGCCAATTCATTATAGAAAAACAAGCAGATTTTCCATACGCAAAAGGAGAACTAAGTAGATTATTAAGAGATATAGGTATAGCTGCAAAGATAGTGAATAGAGAAGTAAACAAGGCTGGGTTGGTTAATATTTTAGGTGATGCGGGGACAGTAAATGTACAAGGAGAAGGACAAAAGAAATTAGATGTATACGCCAATGAACAATTTATTGCGGCTTTACGCAGTGGAGGTGAATGTTGTGTAGTCGCTTCCGAAGAACACGATGAATGTGTTTATATCGAATCCGAAATTTCTAAAAATGCGAAATATATAGTTGCTATAGATCCATTGGACGGATCTTCAAATATCGATGTCAATGTTGCCATCGGAACCATTTTCTCCATTTATCGCAGACAAAGCTTAGAAGGGAAACCGCTAATAAGCGATGTCTTACAAAAAGGGAGTGAGCAAGTTGCCGCAGGTTATGTAATTTATGGCTCCTCAACGATGTTGGTATATTCTACCGGTAAAGGAGTAAATGGATTCACGTTAGATCCGTCTATCGGAGAGTTTTGTTTATCGCACCCAAATATGACCATACCCAAAAATGGTAGTATTTATTCTATTAATGAGGGGAACTATGTTCATTTTCCTCAAGGGGTAAAAGATTATATAAAATATTGCCAGGAAGAAGATGATAAAACGAATAGACCTTATACTTCTAGATATATAGGGTCCATGGTTGCTGATATTCACAGAAATTTAATAAAAGGTGGTATTTTTCTTTACCCGGTTTCTTCCGCGTATCCCAATGGAAAGCTAAGGTTGGTCTATGAATGTAATCCTATGGCATTCATTTTGGAGCAGGCGGGTGGCTTGGCAACTGACGGGATGAACCGCATATTAGATATTATTCCCGCTCGTTTACATCAACGGTCAGCAATATTTCTTGGGTCGGAGATAATGGTCAAAAAATTAATGTCTTTTTTAAACAGGACAGATAGCGAGCAGAATAATGATCACATTAGAGTTATAAACGCTCTTTAACTTCTACCAAAAATTGTTTAAGTTTTTCTAATGAGTCAATTACGCGCTGATTTTCCTTAGCTTGGGTTTTGTTTGTTTTTAGATAATCACGTGCGCCCTGTAAGGTATAGCCTTTGTTTTTAACGAGGTTGAAGATAATTTTGAAATTTTCTATGTCTTCAGGTGTAAATAGCCTATTGCCTTTCTTATTCTTTTTTGGTTGTATAATGTCAAACTCTCGTTCATAAAATCTTATTTGAGAGGCATTAACGCCAAACATTTCTGTTACTTCACCCATTGTGTAGTAAAGCTTGTTTATTTCACGTTCTTTATAAGGCATGTCAATTTCTAGATGATTTCAACAGTTTTCAATCTTTAAAATGCAAGGACTGCTGTTAACAGATCAAGCACCTCCAAAGCTAAATTAAAATAGCTAAATATTCAAACCAT
>DATMSZ010000250.1:0-3513 GCA_035565175.1 Pseudosphingobacterium sp. | reverse complement strand
ACTTATTTGACCCTTCAAAAAAAAATGCAGGAAAATGTCTAACGGGTGATCGGGGGACCAAGTCCAAGACGGCTTTTGCGCTTGCCTTTGATGAATCGCCTGTGCGATCATTCAAGAATAGAAACGAGCTCTTATTGACAGCCTTAAATACAGAGACTAAGGATAATGGGTTCTTTAAAACTACATTAGCCGGCGATCTTAAACTGCTTACCATGGGCCCCTATCTTTATGATATCTCGCAATTGAAGTCCGGAATAGATTTTCCGCCATCGAATTGCAATTTTACGCCCGTTCAGGCGCAGTTCGCTGATGTGTTCTTAGTTAAGAAATCTTCAGCGACAGAATTTGGAAACCTTTACCTGACCACGGATTTTATTAACTTTGAAAAAATAAGCGATCTACATCCTGAAAAAGGATTGAATTGGTATAACTCTGAACTGCATAGCTGGAAATCTCCTGACAGCACACACGTACAGGGAATATTATACAAACCGTATGATTTCGATTCTACAAGGAAATATCCGGTTATTTTTAATTACTACGATAGCAAATCTGATGGGCTGCATGCTTACATTACCCCTGAGCCATTGCATAATGGAGCATCTATTAATATCCCGTATTATGTCAGCCGTGGATATTTGGTTGCATTAGTTGATATTCATTTTAAGGTAGGTCATGCCGGTAAAAGCGCACTTCAGTCAATAGAATCTGCCGCCAGGTATTTTAGCAGATTTAAATATGTTGATAGTTCGCGATTAGGGATTGAAGGTTTTAGTTTTGGGGGCTATTTAACCTATTATTTAGTGACCCATAGTAAAATGTTTGCTGCAGCAAGTGCCGGTGCGGGGACGACAGATATTATCAGCCATTTTGGAACGTTGAAAGATGGCATATATCCGGCGCATGAACTGTCTCAATATAGAATCGGTAAAATGTTGTGGGAAAGCCCCGATTTATATGTCGAGAATTCGCCTGTTATGGCCAGTGGTAATGTTCAAACCCCATTACTCATGATGAATAATACTCATGATGGAGCCGTTAGTATCAGACAGTCCATTGAGTTTTTTACAGCCCTCCGTAGACAGGGAAAGAGAGTATGGTTTCTGGAATACTTAGAGGGTGGACATGGAGTACAAGGAGACGATGCAAAGGACTATTGCCTAAGACAACAGGAATTTTTTGATCATTATTTGAAAAATAAACCTATGCCTGAATGGATGATGAAGGAAAATTGATTCATAAAAATAAGTAAAGCATGTTATGGTCATGCTTTACTTATTCGTTTTATTATTCAATAGAATACCAGGTGGTTAGTGGGCACGATGCGGTAGTTGGAGCAGTTGAATACAAAGTTGTGATAGTCGAAGCTGGTTGTCCTGGGAATTGCGGTCGAGTCGTTAGTGGAAGAATAGTTGTTATAGAACAGCGTCGTAAGGCATCGTTAAAATATAGTATCTGCGGTGTCCTTGTTGCCTTGAAGGCTGCTGCTGCACTAAATATTGCAAGTAGGGCTATCCCTGTTAAAATAATTTTGGCACGTTTCATTATTTAATTTTTTATTTGTTTTAGTAAAGTTGTACTTGTTCTGTTAAGAGTGTACAGTGAACAGGCGGGAACTGATCTTGGATCTGTTATTAAAAATGGACTATAGTGCATAGGATTGATTCTTTGCTATTCGATAGTATACCATGTTCTTATTGGACACGGTGCCTGTATCGAAGTTGTGTAATATAAGTTGGTAATAGTGGCAAATGGTTGTCCTGGAACAACAGGTTGGAGCGTCATGGGAAGATGTGTTGGGACTACACACAGTCCGGCTGCATTTGAAGAATACAGAAGTTGGTTGATTCTTGTTGCCTTGAAAGCCAATGCTCCACTAATTACTACGAATAGAGTTATGCCTATTAGAATAATTTTAGCACGTTTCATTATATTTCAGTTTAGAATGTATTGTAAAATTTTGCCTTGCAGTTTAAAACGTATACACTCATGGAGGGAAATTGTTTCCACTTATGAATAAAGGATCCTGCATCAGAAGTATGATGCAAGATCCTTTCATTTGAGCATCTGATAAATCAGATACCTTTATAAGGAAGTTTTAGGAGGCTCATTTATTCTGATGCATCCTTTTCTCTCTCTTATTCGGCAGTATACCAAGTTGTCAGAGGGCAAGGAGCGCCTGGGAGTGCAGTAGTATAAAGTGAGTTTGTGATAGTTGCTGCTGGCTGTCCAGGAGCACCGGTAAGTGTAAGCGGAATATCAACTGGAGCTACACAGAATCCTGCTGCATTAGTTCTATACAACTTCTGGGGTAACCTTGAAGCTTTAAAAGCCAAAGCTCCACCGATTACTGCGAACAGGGCTACACCTGTTAAAACGATTTTTGCACGTTTCATAATTTTAAGGTTTTATGAATGATTAATATTTTAACCCGCTCTTTCTTTGGCAATAATAATAAGGCGGCAGGATTAACCTCACTATTTGATTCTGATCAGAATATTATGTAAAAGCTTGTAGTACTGATACTAAGTACTATATAACCATTATTACTCAGTTAAAACAAATAAGCGGGCAAGGGCGATTATCACCAATTTGGGTTTTGCCGTTGCTCAAGGAGTTATTGGATTTATTAACCTTCATGTAAGCGCTGTTCTTGCTGCTTATCATCATTGGATGATGGCAGTGTGATGGAGGCTATTATATATGCACGTATTTAGCTAGAGAATGGACGGTTTTCCTGTCATGATTAAATCTTGATGTTTATATACATGAAATGATGTATTAGGAATCAAACGATGACCGTGCGGGCTTTTAGCGGCTCGCCAGTCCTGGGTTTACGATTTCAAGGCTCATACAATCTAGCGGAATGTTCTAATTGTATTTTCTTCCGATTGAGAACGTGAGCTTTAGTGAATCCTTCTTGTACGGTTAACATGGTATTTGATTTCTTAACAATACAAAGATCGTTTTAATAGCCTGTAGAACAGTTAGGAGATGACGACTTAAACTTTGGAGGCACGAGAAAAGTTTGAAAGGACCTGCTATAAAAAATTCAACCCTGCAGAAGCAGGGTCGAATTGAAGAAGCAAAAAACCGGGTTGATCAGACCGGTCAATCGTTCTACGGTTGCATTTTAAAGATACTTCTGAATGTGGGGATTAAAATTAGGAGACAGGGAATTTTATGAAGTAAACTCGAATTATTTGACCTGGCCTCAAGAAATTCAGAGTCAATAAAGAACTTAGAATCTGCTGCTTATTGCTTTAGTTATACACAAGTACAGACATAAAAAACGCAACCCTGCGGATGCAGGGTTGACCTATTTATTACCATTAATAGAAAAATTGTTAAAGAAGAATTCACGTTTTAGAGTGAGTTCTTCACTGCAAAGATAGGTTTGTATTGGGATTCTAAACTTTGGAGATAGCGACTTTTGGTATTTGATTATACTTTTACAACGACCATTTATTGAGAATACTTTCTGTTCCTGGGTAACAATAATACCTGTATTAC
>DATMSZ010000249.1:0-3810 GCA_035565175.1 Pseudosphingobacterium sp. | reverse complement strand
TATTTTGGTAAAGCCCGTAAGAAATTTTACCTGGAGCATTGGAAAATTCATAGCGAGCCCCTCCACTTGCGGCATTTTCTACGGTAGATAAAGTACCATATGGTTCTATTCCCTGATTACCGTTCTGTCCCCAAGAGAATTTAAGTTTTAGATCATTCAATGGAGTAAATGATTTCAGAAAAGGTTCATTTGTTATTCGCCACGCTAGGCCAGCAGCCCAAAAGTTAGCCCATTTATTATCAATTCCAAAAACAGAAGCGCCGTCGCGGCGGTAAGAACCTGTAACGAAATATTTGTCATCAAAGGCATAGCTCACCCTTCCTAGATAACCAATATTTGCTCTTTCATAAGGCTGTGGATCACCAGTAAGCTCTACACGTTGTACCGTAGCTTTATGTAAACCATTTATGCCCAATGTTGTATTGCCGTTAGCAGCAAAGTCCCTCCCAACACTATTATTCCGCGTATACTTCAAATAATCACGGGTTGCAACAGCAGTGATATCCAAGGCGTGTTTACCAAACGATTTATTATAATTAATAATATTATCAAAGACATAGCTATATGCCTTTCGGTTATCCATACTACCGTTAGCATTGGTCAAGAAACCCTGAATTGTTGCAGGTGAATAGCGATCGGGCGATTCACCCTCTTGCACATAATAACTTTCGTAGTAAAAATTTCCATAATAGGTATTATCCTGATTGAGTAAATAATTTACCCGATAACTTAATCCATCTACCCAGGGCACCTTAATCACCGCGTGCGTATTCAATCGATAGTTATGAAGCAAATCCTCATTATCGCGCGTTCCGTCATCAACACCCCATAGTGGATTGACTCCCGATTGGGTATAAGGATATTTCTCTAGGTTTCCTTGATCGTCGCGAAACATTACTCCGTAAGGAGACATTGTTTGGGCTTCAATGATATTAGCTGCTACACCAGAATAATCTCGCTTTGAAAAACCTGCGTCAACGCCCACCTCTAACCATTTAGTAATATTAGCATTGATCTTACCTAATAATGCAATTCGATTGAATTGATCGCCCACTACAATGCTCTTATTATCATCATAAGAAGAAGATAAATAGTAATTAATGTTCTCGGTGGCACCGGAGACGGCCGCCTGATAATTTTGCATCACTCCTGTACGACTTACTTCATCTAACCAAACGGTTTCTAAACCTGACTCTCGGTTTGCTAATTCCCCACTTTTCAACCAGTTTGTAGTGCCTGCACTATATTGATTTCTAGCGTTCACCATGTTAATCCAATCTTCACCTCGTAACATTACGGGTTTATTCTGCCAGTTCTGGAAGCCTGTAGAAGCATTGAAAGAAATGACCGGTTTGCCTGTTCGTCCTTTCTTAGTCGTAACAGCAATTACACCATTTGCTGATCTCGAACCATAAGCCGCCGCGGAAGTCGCATCTTTTAACACGTCGATATTAGCAATATCATTAGGGTTAATATCGCTGAGACTACCCATGAAAATTACGCCATCCAATACAATCAGCGGGGTATTGGACCCGCTGATGGAGTTCTGGCCACGAATTTGTATAGCAGGCTCGCCTCCGGCTGTATTCGTAGCACCAACGTTTAACCCAGAAATGCTGCCTTTAAGTGATTCCAATACATTGAGGTTTGGCGATAAAGCAACCGGCGATTCCTCCAAATTCAATGAGCCTACCGATCCTGTAAAATTTTGACGTTTAACCGTTCCATATCCTACTACGATCACTTCATCTAAAGCCGCTTGATCTACTTGCATAGTGATCTTAAGTTCCGACTGACCAGTATAAGGAATCTCTTGCTTTTTAAAACCGAGGTAACTAATAACTAATACAGCCTTCGCTGGGATATTAAGTGAGAATTGTCCTTCGTTATTTGTACGCGCACCGTAACTAGGATTTGACTGGACAGTTATCGACACGCCTACAAGTGCTTCTCCCTTTTCATCCGTTACAAGGCCCCTAATAGGTATATCTTGTAATTGCTTTATCTTTTTCTTCTCGCGGATAATGATTGTTTTATCTTCGTTATAATCCACCTCGAAAACATCATCCCCTAAGCACTTATCCAAAACTTCTTCTAGTGACATATCTACAGCCTTCAGCGTAATGGGTGGTAGTTTAGCGGAGATATCACCATCACAAATAAAGTTATACCCCGTTTGCTTTGAAATTTGATAAAGCACCTGTTTTAAGGATGCCTTTTGAACGCTTATACTAACTCTTTGCGCATAAGCCAGTGCGTGCACTTGCAAGACAGTAAGCATCATAAAAATAATAGTACATTTTGCCCTGAATAAAATTTTCAAAAAGTACGGGCACAGGTATCTACCTATAAAAACAGAATTATTTTTATACATTTGGTTAAGATTTACAATTAGTTGGTTTACTCAATTGATTATTATTTCAACAACCTCTATGATAGGTTGTAAAACCGGATGTGCTGACACCACTTCCGGTTTCTAATAAGTAGACTTATCTTGCGGTTACTATAATCCTCCTTCCTTTAGTTGTGTTTTCATCTGGTATAAGATCAAAATGAACCCTACCTGTTTGTTCCAGATCTTTCAGCAATTTTCTTAAACTTTTTGAGCGGTCATAAATTCCCAAGAAACGGATCGAATCAACATTTCCTTCGTAACTCACTTCAACATTATACCACCTTGTTATTTTTTCCATAATCTGCTTGAGCGGCTCGTTATTGAAGAGAAAATAACCGTCTTTCCAAGCCATAGACTCTTCTATGTCTGCCTTACGTACCGTTATTTTATGACTATTTTTGTCCGCTGCTGATTGTTCACCTGGTTTCAGGACAACCGCATATTTTGATTGCTCTTTGCTTCGACCCATTGTCACTTTTACAGCGCCGCTCAATAAAGTGGTTACAATGGATGGAATTTCGTTATAGGCAGCAACATTAAATTTTGTTCCTAATACCTCTACTCGCTGTGAACCGACATTCACAATAAATGGAACATTGTTGTTTCCCTTAATGTCACTATGTCTTTCTACTTCGAAGTAGGCTTCTCCGGTTAAGTTAATTTGTCTTTCATATTGAGCAAAATTGCTTGGAAAGGAAATAGAAGAAGAAGCATTCAGAAATACATGTGAGCCATCGGGAAGAACTACGTTAAACATCCCACCTTTGGGTGTGGTAATTGTATTCCATTCTACTTCATTTTGTGGCTTGCTTATCTCGTATTCTGATAAAGAAAGTGTAACGGAACCTGCATTCGACTTACGGATTCGTAAATTTGATTGCGCCGCCTGCATACCTATTGTAGCACTGTTCAAATCTATCTTTTTCCCGTTAGCAAGCCTTAGTATAGCTTTCGTAGTGCCCGGCTGAACATCTTCAACAGGTATATTGTTAGTATAAGTTTGTGATCTTTTAAACAGATTATTTGTATAAAAGTACGAAATTACACCTATTGTGACCATCAATAACGACGCAGCAGCGTAAAACTTCCATTTATAAAACACACGAGGCTTAAACTGAGGCTCTTTAACTATTCTCTGATAAATAGCTGCAGCCCGATCCGTTGGTAAAGTAGATTCATCTTCGATTAATGTTGGCCATGACTCATCTAGTAGCTGGTGTAAAACAGGATCGTCTTTTAAGAGATCCATTAATGCAATCAGCTCTTGGTATTCTACATCGGTACAATTACCTTTCAAAAATCGATAATATAAATATTTTAAACGTTGATGCATCCTAAGAATTCTATACAAAAGCCTTTTGTAAGCGCCTGTATAAGAGTAGACCCGCGGGAAAGAGAAAAGGAGTAATTAAAAG
>DATMSZ010000248.1:0-12120 GCA_035565175.1 Pseudosphingobacterium sp. | reverse complement strand
GATATAGTGTATAAACTGTGCTGTATAATATAGGAAATTATGCCTTTTTGTTTTTTTAAATTGCTCATTTGTTTAACGTTACCTAGGTTTGTTGGGCTTGAATGATTTGCTTTCATTTATCATATCCCCTCCTATGTAGTGATGTAATTTTGTATTCATAATAGGTACATTAAAACTTTTACAGGAATATAAAAACTCCTTGCCTATGGATCTCTTTCTTATAAATATGTCGGCATTTTTTGGTGTGTATCAGAGCGAAGAGCTCTAAATAAGGCGTAGGATAGAGAAAAATTATTAAAAAAGGTTCCTCGTTGCTCTCCAGCAATGAGGAACCTTTTTTAATAATTTTATTTGGAATAAGTTAAATGACTAGCAGCGGCTTCATCCGCTAACCATAAGGCGGTTCCATTCTGTGGGTTAATAAGCTGAGCAGGATATTTAGTAATATCTTGACTGCCTTCTATTACTTGATGAAGCGCATTTGCTTTATTACTGCCATATACGATTACGACGATATTTCTTGCCTGGTTAATTACTGGGGCAGTTAAGGTAATACGGTACATATCTTGGGTATCGAGATAATAAGCGTCTACCCATTTCGATTTTTCTTGTAATACCTTTGTTCCTGGAAATAAGGAAGCCGTATGGCCATCTTCTCCCATTCCCAATAATATCAAATCAAAACGTGGTATTGAACCCAATGTTTGCTGAAGAATTTGCTTGTATTCCTGGGCAAATTCTAGGGGCTGTAAATCCTTTGCCCACATTGGGTGTATCTGTTCCTTCGGAATTGGGACATGGTTTAAAAGTGTTTCATAAGCCATTCTTGCATTACTTTTATCATCGCTTAAAGGCACCCATCGTTCATCTCCCCAAAAAATATGGGCTTTATGCCAATCGACTTGCTCGCTATATGGTTGCTGAGCAAGTAGCTTATACAAACCGGCAGGAGAACTGCCACCTGTTAGTGCTACGGTAAAGATTCCTCTTTCCTTGATCGCTTCGTTAGCTGTTTGCACAAACAGCTTGGCTCCTGCAATGCTTAGTTCTTCTTGATCTTTGAAAATTTTTATCATGATATCAAGTTTAATGATGCTCTTTACCATGGAGATTTACCGCCCAAACATGCCCATCTCTTGCGATTAAAGCCTCCGCATTTTCCGGTCCCCAAGTGCCAGCGGCATAATTAGGAAAGTCTAAAGAATCCCTCGTTTCCCATACGTCTAGAATAGGCATAATCACATCCCATGCTTCTTCCACTTGGTCTGATCGCATAAACAATGTCGCATCTCCACGCATTGCATCTAACAAGAGTGTTTCATAGGCTTCGGGTGTTTGTGTAGAGCATGAGTCATAGTCAAAAATCATCTCAGCCGGGTTTAAGTTCATTTCTAAACCAGTTTTTTTGGCCATAAAACGAAGCCTAATATCCATTTGAGGCTGAATATTAATAGTCAGGCGGTTTGGCATCAAACTATCAGATTGGCTCTCGGGAAAAGTAGAGTGTGGTACGGGTCTGAATTGAATAGTTATAGAGGATGTCTTTTCCTGCATTCTTTTACCCGTACGCAAATAAAAAGGCACGCCCTGCCATCTCCAGTTATCTAGATAAAATTTAATCGCTACATATGTCTCCGTATTTGAGTGTGGCGAGACTTCAGGTTCTTGTCTGTATCCAGCTACTTTTTTCCCTTTCATCCAACCCTCATCGTATTGGCCTCTAACAGCGTACCGATGTACATCCTCTTGTTTTATACGACGTACTGCTCGTAATACATCAACCTTCCGATTTCTAATTTCTTCTGCTTGGAAAGAAACGGGAGCTTCCATTGCTACCATACATAGAATCTGTAAAAGATGGTTCTGTATCATATCCCTAAGTGCTCCAGATCCTTCATAATAACTGCCTCGGTCTTCTACACCTACTTGCTCAGCCACCGTTATCTGAACGTAATCGATATAGTTGCGGTTCCATAATGGTTCAAATAGTGCGTTGGCAAATCTAAAAGCCAAAATGTTCTGCACGGTCTCTTTACCTAGATAATGGTCAATACGATAAATTTGCTCTTCATGAAACGTGCGCGTGAGGAGGTTGTTTAGTTCAATAGCTGTTTCTTTGTTGTATCCAAAAGGTTTCTCAATGACAATACGGTCGGACGTCGGTACCGATGCAAGTCCACTGGAGTTTATGTTGGTCGTTACTGCTTCGATAAACTGAGGAGCAACAGATAGATAGAATAAACGGTTTGCCCGAACTCCCCATTCTTTGTCTAAGCTATCCAGCTTAGTGGCAAGTTCCTTATAATCGTCTGCGTTGTTTATGTCTGATTTTAAGTAAGAAATACTAGTGTTAAAGGCGGCCCATTTTTCTTCGGTTGGCGCCCCTTTTCTTGAAAACTCTATCAAGCCATCATGTAGCCGTTGACTATAATCAGTATTGCTAAGATCTGTTCTTCCTAACCCGATGATGGCGAACTTCTCTGGCATCCAACTGTCAAGAAATAAATTATAAAATGCGGGAATCAGTTTTCTTTTAGCTAAATCGCCTGTCCCTCCGAAAATAACAATAATCGTAGGCGTTGCATTTTTACCTGTTTTCATGTTGAGAAGTATTTTAATATAATGTGTAGCTAATAATAAATGTTAATCCCATTGCGTATGGAAAGTGCCTTCTTTGTCAGTTCTCTCATATAAGTGCGCCCCGAAGTAATCGCGTTGAGCTTGAATAAGATTTGTTGGAAGAACAGCACTTCTGTAAGCGTCAAAATAAGAAAGAGAAGCCATGAATGCAGGAACTGGAATACCTTTATCAATCGCATCTTTTATGATGGTGCGTATATCTGGTTGTTTACTAACCAGTTGGCTTGCTACGTTCTTGTCTAATAACAAATTCGGAAGATTGGTGTCTCTTTTGTATGCTTGTCTAAAATCTTCCAAACACACGGCCCTGATGATACAACCCCCTCTCCAAATTTTGGCAACTTCTTCCAAATCAAGCCCGTAATTATATGCTTTTGATGCTACATGTAGCTGTGCCATACCTTGTGCATAAATAGTAATCATAGCAAAATAAAAAGCATTTTTTATTTTCTCCTTAACGACATCGTTGCTTATGTGATCATGGCTATCCGCATTATTCCAGGGCAATAGGGTAGAAGCTTTTAGGCGTTCTTCTTTATAGATAGAGATATCACGCATATTAACGGCGACATCTATCGACGGAATAGGGACTTGCAAATCCATTGCGTTCTGCGAAGTCCATTTACCGGTACCTTTCGCACGGGCACGATCTGAGATGAGGTTTATTAACCTTTCTCCCGTTTCGTCATCATGTTTTTTTAGTACTTCTCCTGTTATTTCTATTAAGAAAGATTGGAGCTCAGTATGATTCCACTCTTCAAAAGTTTTTTGTAGTGAAACATCATCAAAACCATAACCACGTTTCAATAGATCATAAGTTTCGGCAATAAGCTGCATAATTCCATACTCGATGCCATTATGCACCATTTTTACATAATTACCCGCAGAGCCATTACCTAAATAGGCTACACATGGCTCCCCATTTACTTTTGCAGCTATGGCTTCAAATACGGGGCGTAATCTTTCATAAGCTTTTGGGTTACCTCCAGGCATCATACTAGGACCGAAACGGGCACCTTTTTCACCGCCAGAAATACCCATGCCGAAAAAATGTATGTTTTTCTTTGAAAGTTCCTCAACACGTCTGTCGGTATCGGGAAAAAATGTATTGCCTCCATCAATTACAATGTCTCCTTCCTCTAAGTAAGGTATAAGTGTTCCTATAGCGGCATCTACTGGTTTTCCCGCGGGTACTAACAGCATGATGGCTCTAGGACGTTTAAGTAATTTAACGAATTCTTCCGGAGAGGTAGTACCCTTGACCTGGTGAGTGTCACTAGCCTCCTTTTCTAAGGAGGAAGCTTTTTCAAGATCCAGATCTAATCCTGCAACTGCAAATTGATGATCGGCCATGTTTAAAAGCAAATTTCTGCCCATTACACCGAGGCCAACAATACCAAAATCAAATGATTCCATATACGCGTATTTAATTGTGTCTATTTTTTGTTGAAGTTCTTGTATTTAAATAATGCGAATCTAGCGCTTTCAAGCTTTCAAACTGTTGTTCTAATGCAATTATTTATTTTTTTAAATTACTATTTTTCAATTAAAAGTAAAGCTGTTATCACTAAATATTCTTTCACGAAGTTTTAATACGGAATAAAATCTGGCAAAGGCCGTTCGTACGCATTGCGATAGTTGTGATGGTGTTGGTCAATTAAACGATAGGTCTAATATAAAAATGTCACTAATTTATGCGAAAATCAGCATGATTCGGGTTATATATTATTTGGTAATGTGTTTTCTTTGCACAAAACGAAATAGAGTATATTAAAAAGACCTAAAAACGTCAAAGCCTTTTTTAAGACCGCACAGTCGTAAGAGGAGAAAGAAAGATAAATACAAGTGTTAATTTGTTATATTAAAGAAATGAAGATAGAAAATATATTACCTGTAGACGGCGAGACTTTTTTTTACCCTAATTTTTTTTCGAAGGAAGATAGTGATGTACTTATGTTGTCTTTGATAGAAAATATAAGATGGAAGCAAGAACCAGTGACTATCATGGGTAAAAAAATTATGCAGCCTAGACTAACGGCTTGGTATGGCGATAAAGGAAAAGCTTATACCTATACAGGTATAACAATGCGTCCTTTTAATTGGACCGATGACTTGTTATTCATTAAAGAAAAAATCGAAAAATTTTCTGGATATACATTTAACAGTGCCTTATTAAATTTCTATCGAAACGGGAGCGATAGTGTAGGGTGGCATCGTGATAATGAAAAGTCACTCGGCACTAATCCCGTTATCGGATCTGTTAGTTTCGGCGCAGACAGATATTTTCACTTTAAACATTTTAAGGACCAAAAACTTAAAAGAAAAATTTTATTAACACATGGTAGCTTCCTTTTGATGACGGGCAGCACCCAACACTGGTGGTTACACAGTATACAAAAAGAACCGACTGTAGCTTCCAGCCGTATTAATATTACGTTTCGTAATATTTTCTAATTCCTGATTCATGGCGCTACTGCTTTTAGTAATTTAAGATAGATTTCAGCAATAAACGGGTTGAACATCTTTAGCTGACTACCTAAGTTTGTGTTATAAATAATTGAGTTTAAATCATGGAAACTATCAATGATGAAACTATTTTTCGGCTTTTTCCGTTAACGGATAATGTCGATTCGGATGACTGCTTTGATGTGAAGACGATTAAAGAAAAGATCTTTAATACTATCTTTAAAAAGGAAAATGAGAATATTGTAATTGAGAGGATGGATTCTTCGCTAACAGCTAATCTCGTGATGAATTACCAGGTAGCAGACACGCTATTAGGAGAGATAATGCTAGCTTCCTCCAATAAGGGAGTTTGTTATGCTGGCTTTACGAATGGGGATCCGGAAGCAAGCTTAAAAGACCTTCAACGTCGTTTCCCCAAAGCAACATTTATTAAAAAAACAACTATTTTTCAGCAAGAAGCACTCGCCCGATTTAACGATCCTCAAGAAGAAAACCTGCCTTTGCATCTACATTTACAGGGCACTGAATTTCAGCTCTCCATTTGGAGAAAACTTTTAAAAGTGCCTTATGGGGGGATTACAACTTATGCTCAATTAGGCGGGAGCGTAAAACTTGCGAGGGCTACGGGCGGGGCTGTTGGTGATAATCCAATATGTTATTTAATACCTTGCCATCGTGTTGTCCGTTCAAACGGACGATTCTATGGATATTTTTGGGGAAATGAGCAAAAAAAGAAATTGTTAGCAATGGAGGCAAATGCATTAAAACCTGATAATGAGTATAGCAAGAAGCGGGTTTAAGGGCATCGAATTCAGAGATAACTTTGTGAAAAATTACTATGGAAACGCAACAGGAAATAGATTATAAAAGAATTGCAGCAGCGATAAGTTTTGTTAAAGAAAACTTTAAAAATCAACCTAATTTAGATCAGGTGGCCGAACATGTTAATTTGAGTCCTTTTCATTTTCAGCGGATGTTTCAACAATGGGCAGGCGTAACACCTAAGCAGTTTTTGCAATATTTAAGCGTAGAACATGCTAAAGGAATTTTGAAGAACACAGATGCTACCTTGTTTGATACTGCCTTTGAAACAGGCCTATCAGGCACGGGGCGACTGTACGATTTGTTCGTCAAAGTAGAAGGGATGACACCGGGAGAATATAAAAATGGCGGGGCAATGCTTCAAATTAATTATTCTTTTGCCGATAGCCCCTTCGGTCCATTGATTGTGGCATCAACTGAAAAAGGTATATGTTACATGGCGTTCGCTGATCAAGGAGATGAACAAGCCTTGTCACTTTTGAAAACAACTTTTCCAAATGCTAAATATAATCAACTGGTTGATAGACACCAACAAAATGCGCTCTTCGTGTTCAATCAAGATTGGAATAGATTAGATGAAATCAAACTACATCTCAGAGGGACAGATTTTCAGATTAAGGTTTGGGAAACCTTATTGAAAGTTCCTGTAGGTGGTTTAACAACCTATGCTGATTTGGCAAAAAATGCCGGACACATCGGAGCGTCAAGGGCTGTAGGTACGGCCGTTGGAAATAATCCGGTAGCTTTCTTAATCCCGTGCCATAGGGTGATTAAGGCTACAGGGGAAATAGGGCAGTACCACTGGGGAGCTGTTCGCAAAAATGCAATTATTGGTTGGGAAGCTTCAAAATATGTATGAAAACAAGTATAGAACGTTTGGCGGATAAAAATTGGACAGATATTAACGATGAGCTTCATGATAAAGGGTTTGTTGTAGTTAAAAATGTGTTAAACAAGGAAGAGTGTAATAAGCTCATCGAAACATTTACAGCTGATAAAATGTATCGTAAAACGATAAATATGGAGCGCTATCGTTTTGGTCGTGGTGAATATAAGTATTTTCAATACCCTTTGCCGGACATTATTACTGAGCTACGCGAAAATGTATATTCTTGCATTGCACCTGTTGCAAATCGATGGATGGCTGAACTAAACCTAAACAAGCATTTTCCGCTTACACATAAAGAAATGAAAGCGTTATGTCATAAAAATGGACAGACGAAGCCAACGGTGTTGATTCTCAAATACGGTGTGGACGGGTTTAATACTTTACATCAAGACTTGTATGGCGACATCTATTTTCCTATGCAAATGGTATTAATGCTTGATCAGATTGAAGAGGATTATACCGGTGGTGAGTTCGTTATTACTGAACAGATCCCAAGGGCGCAAACGAAGGTGAACGTACTAAAACCTAATCGTGGAGATCTATTAATTTTTACTACAAACTTCCGGCCGGTTAAGGGATCAAAAGGCTATTATCGGGTGACAATGAAACATGGAGTAAGTTCGTTATATAGCGGAAATCGCCATAGTCTAGGTGTTATTTTTCATGACGCTTTGAGTTAATTACTTCTCAATGATGCGGTGAGTTATTTTTTAAGACTATAGCTTTTTAATGCTTTTTCTATCTGTTCCTGCTGTGTTGTTTCAGGATAAAAAATATAACTTGGTGCCCAGATCGGTTTAGTTTCGTGTACTTTCATCTTGATGATCGTTGAAAACGGAAATTTACCTTCTGTCATTTTCAGTAGTGGAGACTCAAATAGTTCAAATGTTGGTTCCCCACGCTCGATTAACTCCGCGGTTCCCTTTAATTGCCATCCACGTTGAATTAAGATGTCAATAAAACTAATGCATATCTGTGGATTGTGTTTTATATTATCAATACTCTGAGGAGATGCTATATTCGCAATGATAATATAATGATCATCATGATAAGTGAATATTTCTTTTGGTGAAACGTTTGGTGCTCCGTTAATATTTGCTGTTGCTAACCAGCATAAAACACTTTTATCGATTGATTCTTTAATTTGTTGAGTGAGCATACCGTTCTAAGAAAGTGTAAATATATTAAATGTAACAAACTTCTTGTCAATTTAGAGAGTTGCACTTAAATATTTTATATTGAGCAAGGATAAGGGATACCTGTCGTTTCTTTTTGCTATTCATATAATACATGGCGCCAATCAGCCGTTGATCAAAGTTGTATGGTTGCTGAATATTTTACTTATAATGGATAAAATAAGCGAACGAAGTGATTTTTTGTAACCGTCGGTTGTCGATAAAAACGTATTAGATTGTATATGTTAAACAAAAAGAAAATACCAAAAGATTTTTATCAAAATATTAATGTTACAGAAATTGCTGTCCAACTTCTTGGCAAACAGTTGGTCACAAATATCAATGGGGAACTTACTGGAGGAATAATTGTTGAAACAGAAGCATATAATGGAATAACGGATAAAGCATCCCATGCTTATGGTGGGAGGTTTACCGAAAGAACCAAAACAATGTATAAAGAAGGAGGAGTATCTTATGTGTATTTGTGCTATGGCATTCATTATTTATTTAATGTTGTCACTGGGCCTTTAAATTGCCCACAGGCAGTACTAATTAGGGCAATTGAACCGCTGGTTGGTTTGGATATTATGTTGGAGAGGAGAAATATGACTACTTTTAAGCCAGCAGTCTGTTCGGGGCCTGGAGCCTTGTCGAAGGCGTTGGGAATCACTAAAGGATTAAATGATGAAGATTTAGGTGGTAACGTGATTTGGATTGAAGATATAGATTGTGATGTTTATTCTCAAAAAGTGCTAACCGCAAAACGAATTGGGGTAGATTATGCGCAAGAAGATGCTTTGCTTCCTTGGAGATTTTATGTGGAGGGTAATAAATTCGTGAGTCGTATTCCAAAAAAGCAGTTTTAACTGTCTACATATTATCATCCCATAAATTCCCATGCACTATGGTAGCCGCCTGCTTTTTCAATATGATCTATGAGGTTTTTATAGAAAGGAAGAGTAGACAATGTGGTGCTATCTCCAATGATAGTTAATTTCTTCTTAGCTCTTGTTATTGCGACATTCATTCGTCTTATATCTGATAGGAAACCAATCTTATGTTCAGTGTTACTTCTCGTCATGCTAATACATACAATATCCCTTTCTTGTCCCTGAAAACTATCAATCGTATTGATGGAGATTTTATTTTTGTATCTTGTTAGCAAAGAATGCTGATATATTTCCTTTAAGGTTAGTATTTGTTCTGCATAAGGAGAAATCACAGCAATGTTAGGAAAAGAGTCTATTATGTAATTCATTTCTAATTTGTGACATAGTTGCGTTAAGTATTGTATGAGGAAAGTTGCTTCTTCGGGATTATTAATGCTCGTATCAATATTTTTTTCCTCAAAGCCACATCCCACTGTATCGATGAACTGAATAGGTTCGTCGCCTTCGAATAGTATATTGTTTGCCACCGAAGTATGTGCAATTAAAGAATTTTGATAAAACATATTGGATGGAAAGGTCATTATAGACGTGTGCATTCGGTATTGTTCTGTTAGCATAATCACTGCTTGCGGATGCATTGCAATACATTTTTCCAGTAATGTCTTACCTAAGCCTTTCGCTACTGCTTCGGGCGATTTAAGGGTTGGTGAGAGCTGATAAGGATCCCCTGCTAAAACAAGCTTATGCGCTTTCAGAATGGGAATCCAACAAGCTGGTTCCAACGCTTGTCCTGCTTCATCAATAATTACGGTTTCAAAAAATCGATCACGAATAGTGTAGTGATTTGCGCCAACCAGGGTGGCTGTAATGATTTGCGCTTTATTTAACAGATCATTTGCAATGTTTTTCTCAATTTTATCTACTTCTTTCATCAATTGGTACGCTTCTGACATGAGCGCTTTGCGTTGTTCACGTTCCGCTTTTCCGAAGGTGCGTTTGTATTTGTGAGCCATGTCTCGGAATTGGCTAGCTCGTTTCTTCATCTTACGAATTTCCTTCATCTGTGGGTGTTGTATCATTTTTTGATCTAACGTTAAATTCATAAGGTTCTCCGATATCCTTGCTGGATTTCCTACACGGATAACATCTAGTCGTTCTTGCGATAATTTTTCTGTCAAAAGATCTACTGCTGCATTGCTCGGAGCGACCACCAAAAGCTGTTTAGACTGGCTAGCCAATAACATTTTAATCGCTTGCACCAAAGTTGTTGTTTTACCGGTACCTGGAGGACCATGGATAATTGCCAACTCTTGTGCCGATAGTATTTTTTGAATAGCTGATTGTTGCACTTCATTAAGTTGTGCATGAGGTGGAAAAGATATGTTGTTTTTAAATTCAGGCGATGTTTCCCCTAGCAGTACCTTTATAAGGTTTTTATGTTTGTTGGCGTCTATTAGTTTTGATGCTTGTTGAAGTGCCTTTTGCATCTCGGCGTAGCTGTATTCATCAAACAATAAATCGATGCCTAATTTTCCATTTCTAGTCCAATCAGGTAGGTCATCAACACGTAGCATTATCTTTAAGCGATTACCATTTATATGGGAAAGATTTCCAACGATGCGGTCATTAGATGCATCAAGATTGGAGAACAAGGATACAGAAGCTCCGAAACGGAATTGATGAATTAGATCATGATGTGTTGTACGTTCAATTTCTATTGTAAGATAATCTCCCTGTCCCACTTCAATATCTCTAATGGCTATAGGATACCACGCTAATCCATTAGCTCTTCGTTGAGTTACTGATGTGGAAGCCGTATATTTTAAATAAGATTGTCGATCCTCTTCGCGTTCTATATCTAATAATTGGAGCAGCTGCTGGAAATAATTCATGGAGCAAATATAACAGTATACATTTACGACTCACATTAGTAGCATATATTCACTATATGTTTGAAATGATTCTTTTTCAAATTCTATGACTATTGTTTGCAAGGACTTGTCTTGTCGCTTGTCTACATTTTTCATTTATAAAACATAGTCACTTTATCATTTCGCTCACCTTTTTGTTAGATTTTGCAACATAAAGAACTTGATGAGAAGTTGTATGTAAAGAGGCGTCTTCAGCTATCTATTACAGGATCTTACATGAAACAAATAGTAAATTTTGCCCTGCGGGGGGGGACCTTTCCCTCAGGTTTCCGGGATAAAGGTAGCTGAAAGCAGGATGAAAGCCAGTCCCATCGTAAATTTTACGGGTGCCTCCGAAAAAAAAGGGGCTGGAGCAGAGGGTTTTGCGGCGGGTTACAAAAAAAATGGTGGGCAGGATTTGGAGAAGCGGAAAAGGTGCGTATCTTTGCACTCCGCAAACGAGGGATGCGGGGAGTTGTTTGAAGGGGGGACGGGTGTTAAGTGCTGAGGTGCAGTGTTTTGCGGCAGGATTATGCCGGTTTCGGTGGAGAAAGGCATTACATTGAGGGCCCTGTGGGGAAGAGGAAGGAAGGAGGGGAGTCCGGAAAATATTTAAAAAAATATTTTGGAGAAGCGGAAAAGATTCTTACCTTTGCAGCCCCGCAAGTGGGAAAAGAGAAAGAGAAAGAGCCCGGAGGCGCAAGGCCGAGGGGGATGAGATAAAAAAAGAGGATGCCGGGCAGGGATGCGACGGGATACCACTACAGGCAGGAAGCGTGAGCGGAGAGCCGGAAAGTTCTTTAAAGAAATGATTCATGTAGCGTAACGAGTAGTCGGGAAATTTCCGGGCGAAAGTTAGGAAAAAGAAAGACGGATCGATCATGTCGGAAGAAGACAACAAGATCAAGAAGATCCTTTTACAAAAAGGGGTCGGCGATCGAAACTATTCATATACAATGGAGAGTTTGATCCTGGCTCAGGATGAACGCTAGCGGCAGGCCTAATACATGCAAGTCGGACGGGATTCAATAGCTTGCTATTGATGAGAGTGGCGCACGGGTGCGTAACGCGTGAGCAACCTGCCCATTTCAGGGGGATAGCCCGGAGAAATCCGGATTAATACCGCATATGATCACATTACCGCATGGTAGGGTGATGAAATATTCATAGGAAATGGATGGGCTCGCGTGACATTAGCTAGTTGGTAGGGTAACGGCCTACCAAGGCGACGATGTCTAGGGGCTCTGAGAGGAGAATCCCCCACACTGGTACTGAGACACGGACCAGACTCCTACGGGAGGCAGCAGTAAGGAATATTGGTCAATGGG
>DATMSZ010000247.1:0-3569 GCA_035565175.1 Pseudosphingobacterium sp. | reverse complement strand
ACTTGCCTTAAGAGCTGCCCAGAAAAACAGTATAGAACAAACAACTCATCTACTTTATAAAGGTTTAAATCAGGTTAATAAATTAAATAGATTAGCAAAAGACCTACTTGATTCTTCGAGACTTCAAGCAGGGAAAATGGTATACAATTTTTCAGTATTCAATTGCAAGGAGTTTTTGAAACAAACGATCGAAAATGTTAAGTATACGTTTCCGGAAAGAAAGATAAGCTGTAATTCAGACATTGAAGTTTTGATAGAAGGCGACCAAGAAAGACTTGAACAAGTTTTAACAAACTACTTAACTAATGCACTGAAATACTCCCCTGCAACTAGTGAGGTCATTGTCTATACCGAAGTTAAGGAAGGAAGGCAGTTAACTATATATGTAAAAGACTTTGGTACAGGTATTTATCCTGAAATGCAACACCATATTTTCCAGAAATACTATCGGGTTAAAGACAGTAAAAATACACATCAAGGCCTTGGTATGGGATTGTTTATCTGCTCACAGATTATTAGTTACCACCAGGGAGAGTTCGGCTTAGAAAGTGAAATTGGAAAAGGTTCGGTTTTTTACTTTTCTTTGCCTATAAAGGCAAAGCAAGACAAACTACGGGCTTCTATAAAACCGAACGTTAAAAAGAACCAATCATCCCCCACGCGTTAAACAACCTATATGCTTACCGCTTAGCAGTATACTCTATATGCGGTAAACCTACTTGTAAATTATAAGAGCGTTGATATCGATTCGTATGAAATGGAACAATTACTTATGTAGCGCTGTTAATAGACAACATAGAGATTGTTATGATTGAAACACAGGAGCAAAAGGAAATATCAAATGCTTTCTTTAAGGAGGCCTTAGAATTACTTAACAGCAGCGGAAGCAACTTTATGCTCGGAGGAGCATTTGCTATGTTTAACTATACTGGTATATTCAGGAACACCAAGGACCTCGATATTTTTTGCAAGTCTAACGAGTATCCTCGAATACTTAAACATTTTGCGAAGAAAGGCTATAAAACAGAGCTTACGGATGTTAGGTGGTTAGCGAAAATTTACAAGGGCGACTTCTTTATTGATATCATTTTTGATACGGTTAACAACATCTGTACTGTGGACGACTCGTGGTATGACCGAGCGCCTGTGGGCGAATTTATAGGTGTTCCGGTAAAATTTATCCCGCCGGAAGAGCTAATATGGTGTAAAATGTATGTTCAAAACAGGGAGCGTAATGATAACGCCGATATTAATCATACCATATTGAAATATGGTAAAAATCTTAACTGGGAGCATCTCTTGTTCCGTTTAGATCAACATTGGCATTTGTTGCTAGCACAAATATTAACCTTCCAATTCGTTTACCCTGCTGATTATAATGACATCATCCCTAAGTGGCTTTTCGACGAACTAATGCATCGCGCGAAAGAACAGTACGAGTTACCGCCACCCGTTGAAAAAGTGTGCAGGGGGCCTTTAATTGATCAAACACAGTATCAGGTTGATATTAAAGAGTGGGATTATAAAACCTGTACCATAACTACCATTTAATTATGCATTTAATTATGACAAAGAAAAATCGGAAAAGAATAGCTGCGCTGGCTGACATCCATATAAAAGTAAGCGATAAAGGACGGTGGGTTGATTGCTTTACTAACATTTCAAAAGAAGCTGATATTCTTCTTATCTGTGGCGATTTAACGGATACTGGAGATGAAGATGAAGCCCATGTACTAGCAGAGGAACTAAAATCATGTAGCATTCCTGTAATCGGTGTATTAGGGAATCATGACTACGAAAAAGGCAGACAGAAGCTAATAAGGCAAATACTTCAGGAGAATAACATGATTTTATTAGATGGGGAAGCGATTGTTATTGAAAATATTGGATTTGCTGGAGTTAAGGGTTTTGGAGGTGGTTTTGACAATTATATGTTATCTATGTTTGGCGAGGGCGAAATGAAAGCTTTTGTACAAGCTGCAGTAGACGAATCACTTCAGCTTGATCGTGCATTAGCCCGGTTAGATCAAGACAATCCCGGTATCTTGAAGATAGCATTATTACATTATTCTCCTATTAAAGAAACCGTCATAGGAGAACCTGAGCAGATATATCCTTTTTTAGGTTCTTCCCGATTGGCTGACCCGTTACATAGAAGGAAAGTTCATGCTGCTTTTCACGGACATGCACATGCGGGACAATTGGAGGGAGTAACTTCTGGAGGTGTTAAAATATTTAACGTAGCGCTTCCAATATTAAAGGAAAGAGATGAAAAATCTCCCTTTTATATTTTTGAGATCTAACCAATGATTTCCTACCTTAGTAAATGTTGCAATTTCAATATGTTTCTTGCTTAATAATTAGAGCAGCGGGAAGGTTTTACCGGGGACAATATAAGTTTATACTAAAAAAATACTAGGTATGTTTAACAACTTACCAAATGGAATGATTTAGAAATGAAGCAAATGATAAATACCATTTTGGTTGATGATCATCATATCGTAAGGCAGGGCATCAGAACCCTTCTTGAAATAGAGTCCGACATCGCCGTGATTGGAGAAACAGATCAGCAAGCTGAATTGATCGGCCTTCTCGCACAAGAACAAAAAGTAAATGTCATCATTATGGACATTAATATGCCCGATACTGATGGAATTACTTTAACAAAACAGATCAAAAAATCTCATCCTGATGTCTTTATAATCGTTTTGTCGATGATGGACCACGAAAAATATGTGGCCCAGGCTTTTGAGGCGGGTGCAAATGCCTTCCTTATTAAAAATGTGAGTAGAGATGAGCTTATGTTTGCGCTTCGTTTTGTTGCACAAGGAGAATTTTATATCTGCTCAGAAATAAGTATGAAACTACTTAAACAAGCTATTAAAGTAGCTACTAAGCCGATTTCTCAAGAGGCTTCTGACTTGCAGATTAATAACCGCGAAATGGAAGTGCTGACCTTAACCGCAGATGGTTTTACCAACCAGGAAATTGCAGAACGCCTTTTTACCAGTAAACGCACTGTAGAAGGTTACCGACAAAGTTTGATTGAGAAAACTGGCGTGCGAAACACAGCAGCACTTATTAAATATGCCTTCCAAAATGGGTTACTAAAATAACAACCCATTAATTATCAACATTTCACGTATTTACCGAATATAAAAAACAGTATTTATACGTGATTGTTGTTTTTCCATTTAGGTAATTTTGCTATTGTCAGATATTCAACCAGGCAGAAAATTAGTGTTTAGTTTAAATCTATATGATTATGAAAATCGGACTAGCAATAGCGGACAATAACCCTATAAGACGTGACGGAATACAAGCAATACTCCAACAAGACAGTTTTGATGTGCTGTTTACGCAAAGTTGCCCCGAGACATTAAAAGAGCACATAACAGATGATGTAAATGTTTTGATCTGGGGGACAGATGAAAGCGAACCTGTGGGGCAAAACTTATTTAAACAGCTTAGAGTTAACGCGCCTCAAGTAAAAATTGTTGTTTTAGATAACGACAATGGGATACAGCCAGCCATAAAAGCAATTAACGCCGGAGCGGATGCTTATATCA
>DATMSZ010000246.1:0-5453 GCA_035565175.1 Pseudosphingobacterium sp. | reverse complement strand
TCTGCTATGACCTTATTTGAAGGAACGGCCTCTACATGCTGTTGTTTTTCGTATAAATGCTGAAGAAATTCTTCGCCCATTTTGGTTTTATTAGAATTAATAGATTTTGTTCTGTAAAGGACGGAAATTTATTGCATTTCTTCTAACACTTTTGTTTGTTAAGTATAATATTTGTATTTTTTTCTCTATTTGCACATAAATGCACTTCTTCTTTTAGCTGAAATTAAAAGTTTTCGCTAAGCCTTTATTGCCCTTCACGGAAATAATAAATTTATGCTCTTGGCTTAATCTACCCGTTTGATTTTTAACGAATTACTTCAAGCTTGCCATCAAGCTTCATTTTCTCTCCTTTACTTAAAGTTAAAGAGATGCTCTTATCTCCGTAAATTAATCGGACAGGTTTTCCTAAAGACGAAATGATGGTGAGCTCTTTGAGTAAACCATTTTCCCAGCGTATATCGAGCTCATAACCACCGCGACTTCGGATGCCGCTTATTTGGCCGGTACGCCACGCTTTTGGCAAAGCGGGCAGCAGTTTTATTTGTTGATTATTGGAAAATAAAAACGACTCTATCATGGCGGCGCTAAACCCAAGATTTGCATCAATTTGAAAGGGCGGCCATTTTCCTGCACGTATTTCCGCTGACAGATAATCATCATGATAAGTGAAAAGATTTTCTCCCGTTTTGTGTTGAAGAAGGAGGTTTAAACATTCCCATAAACGTTCACCATTTTGAAGTCGTGCATAAATATTGGCCATATGTGCTAAAGACCAGCCTGTTTGTGAACGGAGGCCAACAACCAAACGTTTATCAACAGCCGTTTTAAATGCATTTAGAAGTCGCATATCGTTGACCCTGCTAATTTCCAACCCAGGGAATAGCGGATAAATATGTGATTGATGCCGATGATGATAGTTATCTTTAAAGTCAGGGTGCATCCATTCTTTTATGGCCCCGTCTTCATTTATTTGATAGGGAGGTATTTTTGATAACATTTCCTTCCATTTTGTATAATGATGTTGTTCAATATTTAAATATTGACATGCCTCCAAAAGATTGTTAAGCACCTCCTTCATAATCGCGAAATCAATGGTAGCATTGATACTTGCCTGACCTTTTTGTCCACCAGCAATATTTTCCGGTGAATCGGAAGGCATCATCATCAATTTCCCCTGCGCATCCTCTTGTACAAAATCTTCGTAGAACAAAGCCACTTCCTTTAAAAATGGAACCGCACGCTCCCTTAAAAACATGTCATCGCCCGTGTAGAGCCAATAATCATAGTAAAATTGGGCAATCCATCCCGCTCCCCCCGTCCAATTAACGTCTTGGGTAAGTGCTTTGGTTTTTAAACCATAAGATGGAATCATCCTGATCGGAAAAAGAATGCCCCTCGTTCCAAAATATCGTTTAGCATTTGTTCTAAAGTCGGGCATTGCGCCTTCGATCAAATTAAATACCGACAACAATAGTTCGGGCATATTACCTTGCAAGGCTTGCCAATAATTCATCTGTAAATTTTCGTTAAGAAAAAAAGAGCCCTGCCAAGGCGGTGAATACAAACCATTCCATACACCCTGTAAATTTGCGGGTAATCCGTTTGGATTTGTGCTTGCTATCAACAAATATCTCCCGTAATTAAACATCCTTTCGGCCAAAGCAGGAGACATCCCTTTTCTTTTAACATCTGCTAATAATTGTTCATTTGTTAACAGCCGGTCTTTACCCGCTCCAAGATCTAACCGCACCCGCTGAAACAGCTCTTTATGAATCTTGGTGTGTTCCTGCAATAACGCATCATAGTTGTTCTTCACGGATGCTAAGGACTGTTTCAGTAGATTAAATTGATCATGGGGATTCCCTTCGTAAAACATTTTCATCAACACCACTATTTTATCCGCTTTAGCCACTTGGAGTTCGTCGTCATTTCCCGGAGATTTAACCACCTGCATTTTACCGTTTTCGACGATAATACGAGCCACCATTCCAAACGCTTTTCCGTCATCGTTGCGTGAAGCTTTTATAAAAATATAACCATCCGGACTTATTATCGACGGTGAAAAGGAGAGCCCTATTTTGTCCAGTGGCGTCAAAGCACCTTTACTGTAAGCATCTTTTAGATCGTGTGGCTGCAATGTAAAATTCACCGTTAGCCCCTGCCGTTCGGATGTCGAAAGCTTCAAGACAATAAGATCATTCGCACGCGAAACAAATAAAGAACGATCGAAATTAGCAACGCCCTCTTGCCATGAAACGGAGGCCTCCCCCGTCTCAAAATCTAATTCGCGCCGATAGGATTGCGGTGCTTGTTTTGATGGCTGTTTTATCTTTAAATCGAAGCCCGGTTGAAATTCACCGGTTGAACTATTGGCATATCCACTTTTCTTAATTTTGTCCAAGTAGAAATCTTCAGCTTCTTTGTATCGGCCTTCGGCCATCATTTTTCTCATCTCAGGAAGATAGACCGAAAAATCAGGTACTTGCTTATTTAAATGGTTCTTACGATAAAAATAACGTTTATGGTTAAGCATAACTGTTTCATCCCTTACATTTCCATAAAGCATGGCACCCACATCGCCACTTCCTGTGGGCAAGGCATTATGCCAATCACTGGCGGCTTGCTCCATGTACATGCCATAATGAGTTTGCAGATCTGTCGACGCCTCGCTTTGATACTGAATAAAAAAATAGAAAAGAAAAAGACACCAAAATGGTTGGCTCATATTCATAACGGCTATACAAGATTAAATTGCAAAAAACAGACGGCACTTATACAGCACCTAGTTTATAATTATGAAGCAAATCTACAAAAAGCCTTTGCTGCAGGCGGGTAAAAAATGGTCTTTTTATGGATAAAAACTGTTCATTCTTGCCAGAAGAGTCTCCAGCACGCTACTCAAGCATCCAACAGCGAAACATCTCCGAATCAAGCTGTTAAAATATGTTAAACAATTATTTAACAACAGCTTACGATTATATATTTGATAAAAAACCAGTCATGAAACTAACCAGTCGTTTCTTTTTCTTGACCTTTCTTTTTATATCCTTGAGTTATCGTTACCTTCCTGCGCAATATATTATCAATAAAAATCAATCTCAACTAGTACCTTACACCGTTTTTGAATTTGACAGCCTATCGTATTACCGCGGCCCTTCTTTCCATATAGACACTTTGCAAAACAAGCAGAAAACAATCTTACTTCACGAGGTGAATATTTATTCCAAACCGACTTATAAAACAGATTCCTTATCACTTAGAAAAGACTTTTCTCCCATTTTCAACTATAAAAGGCCAACATTAACATCTATTTTCTCCAACTCCTCCTCGACAAGAAGTGCCAACAGTACATCCTCTGTGTTCACCTTAGATGTCTTGAAAGTAGTTTCACTTTTTGGAAAGAAGAAAGACAAGACATACAAGCTTCAGCAGCTTTTAATAAAGGAAGAAAAGGAACGTTACATTGACCATATTTTTTCAAAGAGTGAAATAAAAAGACTCACCGAATTATCAGATGATTCGTTAACCTTGTTTATAGCACGATATCGGGACGGTATATACCATCTTGAAAATAACGATGAGTATAGTCGCCTTCTTTATATCAAGCAAGCCCTAGCCGAGTTTAAAAAGAAAACACCATGAAAACACCCGCTTATGATCCTAATTTGGTATAAATTGGTCTGTTCCGCGCTTCAGAGACCAGACTTTAAAGAACATTTTTTCTTAAACAGGGAAACAAAAAAATCGAGGGTGTCTAAAACTGATTTTTTTAAACACCCTCTTATAGAAGGAATGGAGACACCTTCGTAAAACTATTATACTAACTGCGCAAGAGCCTCTCTCGTGAATCCTTTTAATTCAGTCGAGCGGTCTTCTTTTACTTTTAGCGTCCAATTAGGATCAGACAATAATGCTCTGCCAACGCCCACCAAGTCAAAGTCGCCCCTATCAAATCTACGCATAAGTTCTTCCAACGAGCTTGGTTCGGAGCTTTCGCCTCGGAAAGCTGCAAGAAATTCTCCCGACAAGCCAACAGATCCAACTGTGATGGTTGCCTTTCCGGTAACTTTCTTAGCCCATCCCGCAAAGTTCAGATCCGATCCTTCGAATTCAGGCTCCCAGAAACGACGTTGAGAACAGTGAAAAATATCTACACCAGCATCAGCTAAAAGTGTCAACCATGCTTCCATTTCAAGTGGCGTCTTCGCTAGCTTGTTGTTATAATCCGAAGATTTCCATTGCGATAAGCGTAAGATGATGGTAAAATCTTCTCCAACTTGTCTCCGAACTTCCTTAATAACCTCCACTGCAAATCTAGAACGTTCCACCAATGTTTTTCCACCGTATGCATCCGTACGGTTGTTCGTTGCTTCCCAAAAAAATTGATCGATCAGATAGCCATGTGCACCATGTATTTCAACACAATCAAAGCCTAGGCGTTTTGCATCCGCCGCCGCACGACCGAACGCTAAAATGGTCTCCGCTATATCCGTTTCGTTCATGGCCTTACCGTTTGAGAATCCAGGTTTGTTGAAGCTAGAAGCGCCCTCAAATGGTTCAGCCGGATGCCAACCTGAATGATGATTTTCCATAATACCCATGTGCCAGATCTGCGGTCCCATAGCTCCCCCAGCAGCATGCACCGCATTGATAACACGTTGCCAACCGGCAAGTGATGCTTCACCATAAAAATGAGGTATATTTGGATCATTTGATGATGCCACCCGATTTATCACCGTACCTTCCGATAATATTAATCCCACTTCACCCGCAGCTCTTCTACCATAATAAGAAGCTACGTCTTCAGTAGGTATTCCATTGGGAGAAAACGAACGAGTCATAGGAGCCATAACGATCCTGTTTTTTAGATGCAATGACTTTAGGTTAAAAGGCTTAAACAAATTTATTGTACTCATACATTTTTTAATTTTTATTATAAGGTAGTTTTCACAAGGTCACTTAAAGTTTCAAAAGCTTTTTCATTCCGTTTATAATAGGTCCACTGCCCTATTCTCGTTGATTCCAATAGGCCTGCCTTCAGAAGTATGCCCAGATATTCAGAAACAGTTGATTGTGTTAAGCCACATTTTTGTTGAATCTGCCCAACACATACACCCACTTTTTCAAAATCTGCATGTTCCTGTTCGGGAAAATACTTTTCTGGTTCCTTTAGCCACGACAAGATTTGGAGCCTCGACTTGTTGGAAAGTGCTTTAAAAATCTCTAGTTGATCCATGCGACAAATGTATATCGATTTTTCCCGATATCCCAATTAAGAAATAAATCATGACGTTTAATTGATAATTAGTCGTTTACAACAACGATGATTTTCCACGAAAAAAAATCTACCAGTAAACCAGTAGAAAAAAACACTAATATTCCGGAATTGTGAGCTTTCGTTAGTGTACATACCTTTGGAACAATCTTTATGAATGATTGGAAGGGCATTTTGA
>DATMSZ010000245.1:0-9661 GCA_035565175.1 Pseudosphingobacterium sp. | reverse complement strand
AACAAATAATCAAAAACACAAAGAAATCTTCACATTCACTTAACATTGACCTGTATAAATTTGCTTTTATTCTCAAAGCATAAAAAAACAGATCAATTTGTGCTAATAGACCATAAAATAAAAACAGATGAATCGTAGATTGTTACTGAAAAATTTGAGTATAAGCGGCCTTACAGGCTTATTGTTAGGGAAATCGGCCTTCGCCAATGTGTTGTCAAATGAAGACCGTCTGTCAGCAAAGGCGGGCCGGGTTTTACGATTTGCTCACTTAACAGATGTACATATGCAACCGGAGCTTAATGCTCCAAAAGGCTTGGCGAGCTGCCTGCACCATGTGCAATCACAGGCCGATCAGCCAAGTTTAATTATCAATACGGGCGACTGTATAATGGACGCCTTAAAGCAACCCAAAGATCGTGTAGAAACGCAGTGGAAACTTTGGCATCAGTTAATGACAGGAGAGAACAGTCTTCCCATCGAATATTGCATCGGCAATCATGACTGCTGGGGTTTCGGCCAGAAGACGGATCCGCTTTACGGAAAGAACTATGCATTAGATATGATGCGTCTTCAAAAACCTTATCGTAGCTTCGATCAGTCGGGATGGCATTTTGTAGTATTGGATAGTATTCAGCCACGTAGCACGGATGGACAATGGTACGCTTGTCAGTTAGACGACACTCAGTTTGAATGGTTGCAGCAAGATTTGGAAGCAAATAAAGATAAATACACGGTCATTTTATCGCATGCACCCATCTTGTCCGCAGCCCCATTAGTAGTTGGGCACTTAGGAAAAATGGATACAGGTTATCAATTGGGCGGCGGGGCTATATTGAATGATGCCGAACGCGTAGTGACGCTTTTTACTCAACATCCTCAAGTAAAATTAGCCTTAAGCGGTCATATTCATTTAAATGATGAAGTCAAATATCAAGGGGTAACCTATATTAGTAATGGTGCGGTAAGTGGTAACTGGTGGAAGGGCGATCGTTATGCTACCAAGAATGGTTATGCATTAGTGGATTTGTATGAAGATGGCACGTTTGATAATACCTATATACCTTATGGTTGGACGATTTAATATTCGAGGGTTTCATGCTGCACACTTGAGTCGATTGCAGCATGGTTCCCGTTACCCTATTCCTTTTTTACCCAAATTTTCTGTGCACTATAGATTCCCGAATGCCCGCTAAAGAAATAAGCAGTATAGCAAGCTACAGCAAAATAGATTAAATATTCACTGCCAAAGAGTTCTACACCCATAATTGTACAGGCCAAGGGGGTATTAGTGGCGCCAGCAAATACCGCAATAAAACCGAGTGCTGCAAAAAGACTTACAGGAGCATTCAGCAAAGAAGATAATGTGTTTCCGAGTGTGGCGCCAATATAAAATAATGGCGTTACTTCTCCACCTTTATAGCCGCTGCCTAAGGTAAAGGTGGTATATATCGTCTTCCATAGCCAACTCCATGTATCTGCGCCGCCAACGTTAAAGGCGGAACGAATGGTAATGGCACCAGGGTATTCGGCATCTACTCCTAAACTTAAGTAGTCGGGTTTTCCAAGAGCAAGGGTCAAAATAATAATAATAATCCCTCCTAGAACTGGAATTATCCACGTTTTTTGAAAAAGGTTTAAAAAGATTTTTTTTATGCGATGAGCCATTTGTGCAAACAATAAGCTAGCCAAACCAAAAGCCATGGAAGCTACCACAACTTTTATCAGAAGCAAGAGATTTAACGAGAAATACGTCTCAAAGTAATTAGGTATCTCAAGCGAGTCAATACGATATGCGGTGTGATGGACCTGCCAGGCAGATACGGTGAGATCACCTATCAAGCTCGCTACTAAGCAGGGGAATACGGCAAAATATTGTATACGTCCGATAGTTAATACCTCTAGTGCAAAAATGGCACCGGTTAGTGGTGTCCCGAATACTGCGCCGAAGCCTGCTGCAACTCCCGCAGTTAACAGAATACTGGTCTCCTTGGTATCAAGTTTAAACCACCCACTGAACATTTGGGCGATGCTACCTCCAATTTGCACAGCCGTTCCTTCGCGGCCTGCCGAGCCTCCAAACAAATGAGTTATTACGGTACTTACCAGCACTAAGGGGCCCATGCGTTTTGGTATTCCTCCTCCAGGTGTATGAATTTCATCGAGAATGAGGTTATTGCCTTTTTCAGACGTCTTGCCATAAAGCTTATAAGCAAAATGAATGAAGAGGCCTGCAAAAGGCAAAAAATATAAAAGCCACGGATGTTCAAAACGATAATGAATGGAAAGGTTTAGTGCCCATAAAAAAAAGGCAACCATACTTCCGATAACGATGGAGACGGGTAGGATGATAACTGTCCATCTCAGTAAACTCCTAAAGATACGAACCTGTTCTAGTGAAAAGAATTTATTTATCATGATATACAAGCAGATAGTCTACAAAACACCAGGGCATTTTACCTATGGTTTATTCAGTAGACGCCATCAGCTTTTTAGGGCGGTTCAATCGGAAGGCATCATTTCCGTAAAACAAACGTAAATAAAATTTTACTGACATACAAATATAAGGTAGAGGAGATCAGTATACAGCATATAAAACAATCGTTTATGCTTTCTTCAATGTAATGACGCTGATCTCCGGCCAAATGCCTACCCTTCCCGAAAATCCAATAAATCCAAATCCCCGGTTTACGTTTATATATTTGTTGTCTTTATTATACAGCCCCGCCCATTGGTTATAGATATATTTTACGGCACTCCATCTTAGTCCTGGCACTTCGATGCCAAATTGCATACCATGGGTGTGACCAGCGAGTGTTAGATGAATGGGTTTTGGATGATTGAGCGTTTGTGCTTCCCAATGCGTAGGATCATGAGATAATAGCACGTTGAAAGAATTATCCTCCACGGCGTGCATAGCTTTGTTAAGATCGCCATATTGTGCAAAGCTCTTTCCCCAGTTTTGAATACCCACTAAGTTAATGTATTGGTTATCCTTTTCGATTTTGACATGTTCATCCAAAAGTAAACGAAATCCCATTTCCTTTTGCATTGCTTTAAGCCGATCAAGATTGGCTTTCTTTGCTTCTGGGGAATCCCAAGTAATATAGTCGCCATAGTCGTGATTGCCGAGAATAGAAAATACACCTAATGGCGCCGTTAACTGAGCAAATAGCGGTTGCCATTCGTCCAATTCAATGGCTTCATTGTTAACTAGGTCGCCTGTAAATACCAATAGATCACTTTTTTGTGCATTTGCCAGATCAATTCCATGTTTTACAGCTTCACGATCCGTAAAGCTACCACAATGAATGTCGGATAGTTGTGTAATGGTAAAACCATCAAAGGCCTCAGGTAGGTCTTTAAATCGGAGTGTGTGGCGATGAATCTTGTAGTTATATTTACCTTTCGACATACCGTAGATAATAGAAAGGAATGGAATAGCGCTTATTCCGAGTATAAGTTGACTTACGAATCGACGTCGTCCGGGGAAGCCTGTCTGGCTTTTGTGCTGAAAGGCATAGCTACCCAATCTTGATAGATCCTCTAGTAAAAGAAAAGGTAGTACTAACAATTTGGGTACAAGAGTTAATAATACAAAGCCTACCAGTATAAAAATATATTTGTTGGGTAGTAATTTTGGGTTAACCAACATAAGGTAGAGTATGACTAATATTAATAATAAGTCAAACAGCCAATAGGCCCAATGAATTAAATGTCTTGAACTGGGTTGCAATGTGCTGGTTACCGAACGTAAGGATTGGAAAAAATAAAAGTCCAGTAAAATCCAAATAGGTATAATGAAAATGATCCTGCTTAGCATATTTTAAACCAAATACAAATAGATATGCAAAGTAAAGAATTGTTACAATCATTTGCAGAAAAGATAGGAGGAAGGGGTATAAATGAAATTGGGATTACAAAATTTGTCGACTTCTATATACATTCGTAATAACTGTCTGGTCACAGACTAGTGAAAATAAAAAAATCTTGAATATTTTTTCTAATTAGGCTTGGATGTTTATATTTGAAGAGGAAGTATATCCAAGAAATTTTCAAGACCAAGTATCAAATTACAAATTTTCGTGCGAATGTCATTTACTGAGTGATGCTTTAATCGAAAATGCTAACGTTGGCACTAGGTTCGATGTTAATACGACTACTAACTAAAAAACTAATAAACGAAAAACAATAAATTATAAACATTATGTCGAACAATGTATATGATGCGATCGTTATCGGCTCAGGTATCAGTGGCGGTTGGGCTGCAAAAGAGCTCACGGAGAAGGGTTTGAAAACACTTATGTTAGAGAGAGGCCGAAATGTTGAGCACGTGAAGGATTACAAGTTTGCTTCTAAAAGTATTTGGGATTATCCCTATAGAAACAATCGAAGCCAACAGATGATTGAAGAGCACCCCATACAGAAACGGTATTGGCCGATGACAGAGGGGAATGTTGACTTTTTGGTAAACGAAATAGATAACCCCTATGTTGAAGTGAAACGTTTTGATTGGATTAGAGGGTATCAAGTAGGAGGTAAGTCGCTTATATGGGGACGGCAAAGCTATCGCTTGAGTGATTTAGACTTCAATGCCAACCTGAAAGATGGAATTGCGGTAGATTGGCCTATTCGTTATAAGGATCTTGCTCCATGGTATAGCTATGTAGAACGTTTTGCAGGTATCAGCGGCAATCGAGATGGTATTGACATATTGCCTGATGGTGATTTTTTACCACCAATGGAGTTGAATATCGTGGAAAAAGAGGTGGCAGCGCGCATTAAGAAACAATATGCAAATAAACGTAATATGATTATAGGACGAGTGGCTAATATCACAAAACCACTTGAGGGACGGATTAATTGTCAGTACCAGAACCAATGCAGTAATGGCTGTAATTTTGGTGCTTATTTTAGTACACAAGCGTCTACATTACCTGCGGCGGTAAAAACGGGTAATCTTACGGTGCGGCCTTGGTCGATCGTTACCAACATCATCTATGATAAAGACACCGGAAAGGCCAAAGGGGTTGCGGTATTAGATGCGGAAAACAATCAAACGTATGAGTATTTTGCTAAAGTTATTTTCGTTAACGCCTCTGCCCTGAACTCGGCTTGGATATTAATGAATTCGGCTACCGATGTCTGGGAGGGTGGATTAGGAAGTAGCTCCGGTGAGCTGGGGCATAATGTGATGGATCATACGTTAGGTAATGGAGCGAGGGGTGTGATAGAGGGCTTTGACGATAAATATACTTTCGGAAGGCGGGCGAACGGTGTTTATATACCCAGGTTTCAAAATATTGAGGGTGAAAAGAGAGACTATATAAGAGGTTTTGGTTATCAAGGAGGGGCTAGTAGAGACGGATGGCAAAGAGATGTGGCGGAGTTGAGCATTGGTATAAATCTAAAAGAAGAACTCTGTGAGCCGGGAACCTGGGCAATGGGAATTACCGGTTTTGGAGAGATCTTACCTTATCATGAAAATCGAGTTTATTTGGATAAAAAGGTTAAAGATAAGTGGGGTTTACCTGTGCTAACAATGGATGCTGAAATTAAAGAAAATGAAAAGCGGATGATCGATGATATTGTGAAAGAAGGTAGGGAAATGTTAGAAGCTGCCGGTGTGAAGCAAGTCAGCGAGTATAGATCTGTTTTTGCGATGGGGCAGGGGATTCATGAGATGGGAACAGCGCGCATGGGTCGAGATCCAAAAACCTCTGTGCTAAATGGTAATAATCAGGTTTGGGATGCACCCAATGTTTTTGTAACTGATGGCGCAGCGATGACTTCCTCAGGCTGTGTTAATCCGTCTTTAACTTATATGGCAATGACGGCAAGAGCAGCCAATTTTGCTGTTGAGCAACTAAAGAAAGGAAACTTGTAATACAGAATAGATCAATAAAAAATGTAAACAAAATATTGTATTTGGATGGGATGAAAAAATAAACATATTTTAAGGAAATGGTTTAATAAAGGAATAGCATATTGCAATGAAAACTCATACGACCAATTATTTTGATACATTTATTCAGGTTGCAGAAGATTGTCCCGTTGCGAGTGGAGAAGTGCCTTCTCTTGCCTTCGATCATCTCCGTTAACAAAACGTTATGGTTGGGGCATGCATTTTAACCATGAAGGGAAGATCGCTTTGTATGGCAAAGATTCTGATGCTTATAAACAATTTTCCGAAGATAAACGCTTAAAGATAACAAAAGCCATGCGTTCAAAAAAAATATGATCTAAATGAAACTTGCTATGGTAAATGCAAAGAGAACGCTTCGTGTTTGCAGTAATGGGCATCAATATTATAAAAGTAGCGACTGTCCTGTTTGCCCTGTCTGTGAACAGGTAAACCAAGCCAAAGAGGGGTTTTTATCCATCATAAGTGCCCCCGCTAAGAGAGCACTTGAGCATGAAGGGATCTTATCGTTACAAAAATTGGCGAGTTTTAGCGAAAAAGAAATTTTAAAGCTACATGGCATGGGGCCCAGTACAATTCCAAAACTTCGCAAGGCACTGCAAGGAGAGGGATTGTCCTTTAAAGTAGATTAGTCTTTCAATTTATTAAAGTACAGATGGCCGATGGAGATTGGTGATGTCAATTTCATGCTTCATGAAGAGTTTTTCTAGGGCATTGAAGCCATGCTTCTCCCGATAACTACATTCGGCATCAGAAATAGGAATCAATAATAGAAAATATACTTTTTTGCTGGAAAGTTTCATGGCGTCTAATTTTTCTTGCCACATAAGGGGTTCTACAAAAAGAAGGTGTTTCAGCGTTATATCTGGATGGTATATGTTTACCATATTCTTAAAAACAGCGCCTGGCTGACAGGTCCATTGATTCTTGGTCATATGAAAACCTACCGCGGATAGTACATTTGCCCACTTATTACTGCTCTTATTTCCACTTAATAATAATTCAACAGGGATGTTTGTTTCTGAACCATCCTTCATTTCTATCTTATTAGGAAAGTCTGATAGCCCTATTGTGCAATAGATATAATTATTAAGGTCGAGTGGGTCCTTACAATTAAGGATATGTAATGTGTTTTCTTTATCATCATCATGGTATGCATATACCTGGGGATCTATCCCAATTGCTGTAGCTACTGCATGTGCTAATTGAATGTTATCTTGACTTGGGTTCATTATTTAAAAAATACCGTCTTGTTATGCTGATTATATATAGATCAGGGTTTCCTGAGGTAAAGAAAGCGTATTTTTTGGAAACAAGCAATAGAAGCAACTTATCTATTCTTAACGTATTGGCCGAGTGATGTTTTTTTGCAAAAAGAAGTTATTATAATTATAGTGAATATTACTTAACGCATCTTCATATTTAAATAGGAATATTAAAAGTAAATCATCGAAGATTTTGACTTTATTAATGGTTTCTTCTATTTTTAAAAAAAAGTTTGGCTATGTTGAAATGTGTTATTATTGATGATGAACGGAGTGCAATAGGAGTGTTAGAAGACTATATTGCGCAGATGCCGAATTTACAACTTATGATGACTTTTACGGATCCAGTATTGGCCTTAAAGGAAATTATGGCGAGTAAAAATAAATTTGATATTGTTTTTATGGATATTAATATGCCCCATTTAGACGGAATAGTATTATCAAAAACAATTAAGGGCCAAGTGAAATGGTTGGTTTTAGCTACTGCCTATAATGAATTTGCTTCCGAAGCATTTGAAGTAGAAGCATCTGCATATCTATTGAAACCATTCTCATTCCCAAAATTTGCTGCAACGGTTACAAAATTAATTGAAAAGGAAAGTAATAACCCGATAATAGATAAGCAGGACAATTTCTTTTTCGTTAAAGTTTCCGAGAAAGAGAATAAGCAAAATGTTGTAAAGGTGCATCATGACGACATTATTGCTGTAGAAAGCCTCAAAAATTATATTAGTATTCATACTGTTAAAGGACCCTTAATTGTCTATTTAACGCTGTCGGAAATAAAGAAAACATTATTACTTAATAAAAAATTCATTCAGGTCCACCGATCTTTCATCATCTCTAAACAGCACATTGAAGAGGTGGAGAATTATCGAATAAAAATGTTTCATAAACTTATTATACCTGTGGGAATCTCTTATAGAGATGAATTTAACCAATATATTAATAGTAAAACTGCAAAAACAGACAGAATTTAATTCTAGGCAAGTTATAGACCAATTGAATGTATGAAATTCTTGACTTTTTCAAAAGAAACAAATATCACTTTATTGGGTGGGTTGTTCTTATAGCATATGAAATTGGCGCAGTTGGCTTTGTGTCGGGTAAATTTAATACGATTGAGGTTTCTCTGCTGTACTATGTTTTAAATATTCTGCTTTTTTATACGCACGCTCTAGTTGTTCTACCATCTGTCTTAAATCAAGTTAAAAATAGAATTGCTGTTTTGCCCCCTCTAATTGCGGTCGAATGTGCTATATATGTTCTAACGCTTTATATTCTATTGCCTGTTATTAGTAATTATAAGGCTATAAACTTTCAATACCTTATTAAAATAACCTGGAAGTGCGTGTATCTTATTGGTTTCTCTTCAACATACTATTTATTTCGGAAACTCACATCCGAAAATATAAGAAATATGGCGCTTGAAAAAGCGCGTTTTAACAGAATTATAGAAAGGAAAGATATAGAATATGAGCTTATTAAGTCAAATTACGCCTATCTTCGCGCCCAGATAAATCCCCATTTTCTATTTAACCTATTAAACTTTCTATATGATAAAGTTAAAGAGTTTTCAATACAAGCTGCCAATGCTATGCACATACTTTCAGAAATGATGCAGTATAGCATAAGAAAAACAGACAAAGAAGAATGTGTCTCGGTATCGGAAGAGCTTAATCAGGTTAAAAATCTAATTTATCTGAATCAGCTACGATTTGATAATAAATTGCAGATAGATCTTTCTTATTCAAAAGAAGCGCTTGACCTTAAAATAATCCCTTTGGTGTTGTTGACCCTGGTTGAAAATATGTTTAAACATGGCGACCTTACTAATCCGGGTAAGAAAGCTTCCATCCATGTGTATGTAGCAAATGATACATTCCATATCACTGCTATAAACAAATTAGGTGTGATAACAAGTGATACAGTGAAGTATAGATCAGGCTTATATAATGTGATTACGAGGTTAAAATTAGCCTATAACAATGCTGCACTGCTTGAGTGTTTGATTGATGGTAATAGCTCTTTTTCCGTTCATGTAACTATTCCAGTTTCGTGTTTAACTGAGTCAATAGGCTTCGTAGCGAAACAAGAAGCTGGGCAAAAGCCTGAGGAAAGCTTTTCTCCTAAAAATCAGAATTTGAATAGAACAAATAAGGCATTTGCTTTCATTAAAAAAAACAAATACCACTTTATAGGTTGGGGAGGCTTTATGATCTATGAAATTGGTATCATTAGTTTAGGAACAGGAAAATTCAACGGATTGGGCGACTATGTGCCAGATTACATTCTAAATATTCTATTCTTTTACGTACATGCTCTAATTGTTTTGCCATTGGCGTTTGGCAGACCCAAGTTTAGGGGTATAATTCTATGTCTCCTAATAATTTTAGAATGTATTGTTTACATAGTGAATTACAATATTGTGATTCCGTTCATTGTAGAGTTTTTTGATTTACAGAATAAAGTTTAT
>DATMSZ010000244.1:0-13430 GCA_035565175.1 Pseudosphingobacterium sp. | reverse complement strand
ACATAACTCAATATTTAAATTCTTATACAATCTACCGAAGTAGTTTTTTTATCTGGTGATGTATTATATACGTAATTACTCAATAGTTAGTTTACAAACTTAGATAAAAATGCTAATATACACAATTATTTACTAAGTATCTTCTTCAATACAAACCGATTAATCGCGTCCTCGTTTTAGTTACCTGCCAACCAGCTACTCGGATTTATGGGTGATGTACCTTGCCATATTTCAAAATGCAGATCAGATGTGCCTTCGGTAGGATCTACTGCAACCGTTCCTATCGTTTGTTTAACGGTTACTTTTTGGTTTTTCGAAACGCTTACGCTCTTTAAATTTTGGTAAACTGTAAAGTAATTACCATGGCGGACAATGACCGCATATTGATTTTGCATCTGGAATACTGTTGATACAACCCCATCGAACACGGCTCTTACTGCTGCGCCAGCAGCAGTACGGATGGTTAAACCGTTGCTACTCACTTTCACACCTTTTCCGTAGGTGTATTGGCCATATCCTTGTGTAATGGATCCTGAAGCAACAGGCCAAGGCAATCTTCCGCGATTTCCGGTGAAGTCAGCCGCCAGTTTAGCCGCTTCGGGTGTGGATAACAATGCTTCCTTATCGGTTGTTCGGGCCGTTTTCTCAGGTGCTTTTGCATTCGGATTCTTCTTTGCTTCCTCTGCTGCCAGTCTTCGGGCTTCTTCTTCTGCTTTTCTTCTCGCCTCTTCAATTTCTCTGCGAATAGCCGTCTGAATTGCCCGAGCTAATCGCGCATCTTCTTGTTGTTTCTTATTTAATTCTTGCTTATACTGCTTTTCCTTCTTTGTAAGATCATTTAGCGCTCTCGATTTGACGGATTTTTGGCCATCTAGCGTTTTCTTTTCTTTTTCCTGATCAGTTAAAAGAACAACTTTTTCCTTCCTATTTGCAGCCAACTCAGCAATTTTTTGCTCAATGCTCTTTTGGGTATCTTCAATTTCCTGCGCCTGTTTTTTTCTGGAGTCGCTAAATTGCTGTAAATATTTTAAGCGTTTATATGCCTGATTGAAGTCATTTGACGCGAAGAGGAACATTAATTTATTATAGGCACTTTGATTACGGAACGCAAACTGCACCATCGAGGCATATCCCTTTTTTAATTTAGCCAATTCGGCCTGTAGAGATCGTATGGTATTTGTGTTTTTGTTTATCTGTTTCTCTATCAATGCCATCTCTGTATTGATCGTGTTTATTTTTTTTACACGAAGGTTAATTTGGGCATTGAGGGCATTCACCTGTTTAAGCGATAATGATTTGTCTTTAGAAGTAGACCGAAGGGTATTATTTAGTAATTCTATTTCGCGGGTTAATGCTTCACGTTGTTTTTTTAACTGTGCACTCGACTGAGCCCATCCAGAAAGGGCTAAACATGATAAAACTACTATACAGAAAATTGTTTTTATCCGAATCATTCTCTTCTTTAAATCATTTGACCGATATTGTTACATCGTTATTTTAACAGATTTATTGCCAACGAAAGTAATAAAATATTCTCTAACTCTTAAAAACAAGTTAACAGGTTAAGGTGCTTCTTTTATTTCTTTATATTTTGATGGAATAGTAAACGGAGTTTCCACAGCTTCATCTAATGCAATGCGACTATACTTGAGTTGTAAGGCTAACTTTAAGGCTTCGGAATTGGCTGTTAAGTAAATGCTCCTTGCTATAGGCTTTTCACTGATTGTTTCAAAATCAGTATAAGTGGTCGTAACAGCTCTTTCTCCATTGTTTACGCGCAACTCATTACTTACTGTTTTAAAGGCCTCGTTTGTTTGAATATTAAAACTTAGATCATTAACAATGCCATTTAATACGTATCCTTGACTGTTCTTTTCTGCGGCATCGGGATATTGGAGCGCCTGCTGAAGTATATTTCCTACTAAAAGAGATTGCAGATTGTCGAATGATAGCTCTTCCGACGCAAATCGATAAATAAAGTTAAATGGCCTATCTACAAAGGTGCCATTTAATCGATTCATCACTTTGAATTTTTCAGGGGTAATTAATACTCGTGCTGCTTCAATACCCAAGAGTGTTGTAATAGATATCCAGATTGCCTGTCCGTTTTTTATGCGAATATTTAAAGTGGCGTCATAACTGTCTTTATTTATGGCAACCGACGATTTTGCCTTTCCGCTAAAAGTTTTGAATTGGAGTTGGTTTTTATTTATCCCTTCTATGACCGCACCTGTCGCTACATTAATTGCCTTTTCAGGCTCATTTACCTTTACAAGGGCCTTCTTGCTTTTACAGGAAGCCGCCAGAAAAGCAAATGCAATACATAAGAGTATCACAGAAGGAAAGCCCACCCATCTATGCTGGGTTAACTGCATCAAAGGCTTATTGTTGCTCCAAATATTTCTTGGCATCGATTTTCTTTGATAACAGTTCTACATTTTCGCCGGTATTTTGGGCAGTAGCCTTCGCTTCTTTCCATTTACTGACTGCTTTTTCAATATCGCCAAGTTTAAATAAGATATCTCCATAATGCTCTAATAGCGCGGTCGAGGATTCACCCGAATTAGCTATTGCCTTTTCAATCCATGTAAGGGCTTCTTTATAATTTCCTTGTTGAAAAAGAACCCATGCATAGGTGTCTTGAAATGTCGGATTGTTCGGTTCTAATTCATTCGACTTTTTCGACATTTTAGCTGCTTGATCCAAATTCGACTTTCTTAACGACAAATAATAAGCGTAATTATTAAGTGTGCCTACGTTATTGCTATCCAAAGCTAATGCTTCATGATAGGCCTGATCAGACTCGTTCGACATATCTAATGCATGATAGGTATCTCCTAAACTGCTATATACTTGTGTCAAAAGCGGCGTGTTTTTTTCATCGACAAAATTAAGGGCCGCTTCGAAACAGCTACGTGCATCCGTATATTTCTTTTCCATTAAAAAAGCGTGACCAGAAAAGAATTGCGTTAAAGGCTGCTGAGGAAATAAGGCAGAAGCCTTATATGCATGAGATAGCGCCTCCTTCTGCATGCCTAATGTTAACTCAATCTGGAGTAATTGCTCCCAAATAGTATTTACCCTACTGTTAAGATCGATCGCTTTCAGATATTGATCCCGGGCTTCCTTTAGCTTTTTTTGTTGCGCTAAGATGTCACCATATAATGCAAAAGCGCGGGCATCAGTAGGATACGTTATTGTGAGCATATCTGCCAAATCCAGAATAACAGGCGTTATCTCCTTGTTTTTGGGGTCCGACATAAGGCTTATCAGCAAGCGCATCTTGCCTTCGAAATCCATCCGATCACTTGCAAAGGCCAGTTTAAGTTCTTTGTTCGACTTCTCTTCGTCTTTTAAACTATGGTATGCATCGGCTTTGCTAAGGGAGATATAAGGATCTCCCGGGATATGCTTATGCCCATCATCCAACACTTTGAGTGCCTCCTTAGGCTGATTCATCTTTAAATAAAGATTTGCCAAAAGGATGTAACCTTTGGAGCTATCTGGTTGCTGGGTAATGAGGGAAGATAGCTCATCTATCGCTTTTTTTGGTTGATTCTGCTTTAGATAAATCTCTTGACGGGCAACCAAGATGTTGTCATCAGAGCCGAATTTCTTTTCTATGCCACTATAGGCTTCAAGAGCCTTCTCAAGCTGATTGTTTAAGAAATAGGCATAAGCCTGGTCGTAATAATATTCTTTTTTTTCAGGCTTTAATTTAACAAGCTTTTCGAAGATGGGAGTAAGAGATCTAAAGTCTTGTTTCCGTTTGTAGACATCTGCTAATAAAATCCAATACCATTCATTGTCAGGCTTCAGCTCTGTCGCCCTTTTTGCATGCATCGTAGCATCTCCAAAATTCTCTTGCTCGAGCTCTAACCTAGCTATTTCAAATAAAGCTGCGTCATTTTTTGGGTCTAGTGCCAAAACTTTGGTTAAGGCTGTTTTGGCCCCATCTATGTTTCCTTGCGCTTTTTCATTTAACGCCTGATAATATAGATCTTTTACTTGTGTACTGTCTGTTGTGTTCTGTGCAAATAATCTGTTCCCACTTAGGAGGAACAAAAACACTAACATACTATATAGTTTGCTTTTTGACTTCATGTTCATTTTATTGTATTTGATAACGGCGTTCGTAAAAATAAATTTCTTGAAATTTATTTTTGTTTTATTTTATATACAAAGGGCAGGCCATTAATTTTTTGTTTTTAATAATTGCTTTAACTGGCCCCCCTCTTTGAAGATTATTATACCAATAAAAAGCAGTAATAGACCATTTCCAATAAAGAGATTTCTGTTAAATACGCTGAAAGATAACCAACTTATCAGAATGGAGCATACAATATACATTAAATTTTTCAATGTATGATAAGGAATTGGGTAATTTTTTTGTCCTAATATATAGGATATAACCATCATGCTGGCGTAGGTGAACATGGTTATCCAAGCGGACGCTATATAACCATAGGAGGGGATAAACAGGAGGTTTAATACAATTGTAATAATTGCTCCCGCTCCGGAAATATACAATCCGTATTTGGTTTGATCGGATAGTTTATACCAAATAGATAAACTCATATAAATGCCTAAAAAAATATAGCCCAATAATAAGACCGGAACAACTGCAAGGCCTTGCCAATTTTGCGCACTGGCCGCAGTAGAGCCTCCGGCAATAAAATATTTCAAAATTTCTATATTGGTAACCAAGCCTACCATTCCGATGGCCATTGCAATTATAAAATAGTCCATAATGATGGCATAAGTCTGACCAGCATTTTTCTCTTTGGCATGACTAAAAAAGAACGGTTCGGCTCCTAGTCGAAATGCTTGGATAAAAATGCTGAGAAAAACGGCTAATTTGGCCGATAGACCGTAAATACCCACCTGTATTTCGGCAATTTCTGGAGGTAAAAGCTGGCCTAAAAACACTTTATCTAGGTTTTCATTTATGATAAATGAAAAATTCGCTATCAAGATTGGAAAACTATAAGAGAACATCTCGACTGCCAGTTTCCTGTCAAACCGCAATTGTAGCTTTAATAGCTCAGGTGTTAAGAGCAGTAAAGTCACCGCACTGGCTAGTAAATTGGAAATAAACACATAGCCGATCCATTGGCTTTTATACCATCCCACAAAAAGGGTTGCGAATGAAAAATTGTTTTTGATAGCAAAAGGAATAAAGACAATCAAAAACAGATTGCTTGAAACGAATATAGAGATGTTGATGATTTTTATGAGACCGTATCTAAAAGGGCGACCGTTGGCTCTTACTTTGGAGAAAGGTATTACCGCTAATGCATCCAACACCAAAATTATGGCAAAATAGGTAATATATTTTGGTGCGTCATGGTCAGAAATATTGATAAATGCTGCGATCTGCCGATTAAAGAACAAGACATTAATAAGAAATAAGATCGAAATAACGGATACTATAATAAAGGTATTATTATATACCGCCTGTTTGTTGTCTTCTCTCTTTTGAAGGTATCGAAAGAAAGTGGTTTCCATACCAAAGGCTAGCAATGCGTTTAAAAGCGCTGCATAGCTATACATGGTGGTAAAAATGCCCATAATCGCGGTAGGAAACTTTCGGGAAAATAAGGGAGTTAATACAAAATTTACTAAACGAGCGATGATAGTACTTAAACCATAAATGATCGTTTGCCCTGCAAATTTACGAAGTGTAGACAATTTCTTTTTTTATTGGGATGAATATTACCTTTTAACAATCTCAAAATTACGATAGTTCTGTAATTCGCCTTGCGTGATTTCGACTTTTTCTACTTGTGCGCCTTCCGGTCCTTCATGGCACCAATCAACGAAATTATCTAATTCAAAGTCTTTACCTTCGGCCTCTGCGTATACACTACCATCAACCTGGTTCTTTATAAAGCCAGTTATACCAAGTTGATTGGCCACCGCTTTGGTGGTAACTCTGAAAGAAACTCCCTGCACCTTGCCACGAATCGTAATATTTAAATGCTTCATTCCTTAAAATCTTGTTGATATTGATAGACCTTACCTAAGCAACAGTTTAATACAAAAGTGCAAATTTAAGCTGGTAAACCTAAAAATCCTTTATAAAATAAAGAATGAGCCACGCTTATTTAAATTTATATCGATCTCAAGAGATCTTTCTAAAGAAAATGAGGTGGAGGCTTTTTAAAAAAGATGGAATGACGAAAGGCACAACTGTAGATTTTACAGCAAGGGAGTTACCTGTGAATTTTTATTGATTTTAAGGCCCGATGTGTTACTAATCAAATTCAAACCGGGTTTTTTGCCTTTCTCAATACTTCCGAACCTGTCGTTGATACCAAAAAAGTTTGCACCATTTATGGTAGCCCATTTAATCGTTTCTTCTAGGTTTAGGAAAGGGAAATGCTCATGCAGCGTGATCAGTTCAGATAGAATACATAACTTGTCATTGGAAGCTAAGCTGTCAGTACCTAAAACAATTGGGTTTTCCTGATTTAAAAAGATATCAATTTTTGGTAACTTATTTTCGATGTACAGGTTTGCATTAGGACATAAGCACCAGGTTATTTTTCCACCAAATCGATCTACAAAATAGATGTCTTTCATGTTTGTATAGGTGTTATGTACAAACATAACAGGTTGTTTTTTAGGTAATAACGGTACGATGGTTTGTATAGAATCCCTAGCCTGCGCTTTGAAAAATTCGATGTTTCTTTTTAGTTTATTATAAAAGTCAATAAACCCTCCAGACTTGTATCTATAAAACTTATTCTCTTCTTCAGATTCTTGGTTATGAATACTTAATAAATTTCCTTCGGGATTATGCAGCTGTTTAAGAAAACGGAAGACTTCTTTACAAACTGAATAAGGCGCATGAGGCGTAATCGACGAGGGAAGTTTGTCAAATGCTTCGCATAAAGCCAAGCCCTCCCTAAAGACATCTTGCGCTTTTTCAGGTTCAAAACATAAGATCTCAACGAAGGTATGATAATGAATGGAACTTTGTCTTTTAATTCTCTTAGATAGAGATTTGTTAACAATATCTCCAACAGCCACAATACCATTTGCCTTCATGTCTTGATCTGCCTGCTCCATGGCTTTTTCGATCTCTTCATCGCTCGCACCACGTTCTTTTATTACCGATTCAATAAAGGGGATGAGCCCTGTTCCTTTGGGAAATTTTTCCTTTAAATGAGAAAGTTCGATATGGCAATGGGAATTTACAAAACCGGGTGTGATAATCCCCTTATGTCTGCTAATGGATTTGTCGGAAATTTCTTTAGCATTTGGTTCGTATACACCTATAATCTCACCGTTATCGCCTACTCCAATCACGCCTCCTTGAATGGGTTTATCAGAAACGGGAAGAATATAGTCTGCCGAGTAATAGTTCACCATGACGCCTAAAATTCAATGATTTATAAAGAATTTGTCTATTTTTTTTAATAATAATGGGCAATGTTATGAAAAAATATGAAACTTACGAAATTTGTTTTGTTTAATAATACACTTGAACAACAAAGGATTATGATTAATTGTGTTAAAAAAGAGGTATATTTGCAGTGTGAATAATATAGTAAAGAAAGTAGATATCAGGTCTTTAAGTTTAGATCAGTTGAAGGAAAAGCTTGGGGAATTAGGAGAGCAGCAATTTCGGGCAAAACAAATTTACGAATGGCTTTGGAAAAAGTCGTGCACAAGTTTTGATGAAATGAGCAACCTAAGTAAATCTTTACGTGATAAACTAAAAGAAAACTATACAATTCATGCTGTAACCGTTAATAAATCTCAGTTCAGTTCTGATAAAACGATCAAAAGTACTTTCCGGCTTTTTGATGACCATCTTATTGAAGGGGTTTTAATTCCCGCACCTGAACGTATGACTGCCTGTGTAAGTTCACAGGTTGGATGTAGCCTTACCTGTAAATTCTGTGCAACAGGTTATATGGAGCGTAAGCGGAATTTGAACGCAGATGAAATTTATAATCAGGTAGTTCTTATAAGCAAGCAGGCGGAAGAAAATTATCAAATGCCACTAAGCAACATTGTATATATGGGGATGGGAGAGCCCTTACTGAATTATGCAAATGTTTTAAAGTCGGTTGAAAGAATTACCTCACCAGATGGATTGAATATGGCAGCTAAGCGGATTACTGTTTCAACTGCTGGGATCGCCAAAATGATAAAAAAATTAGGTGACGATGAAGTGAAGTTTAATTTGGCGTTATCCTTGCATGCTGCCAATGATGCTAAGCGTAATGAAATTATGCCAATTAATGAACAAAATTCATTAAAAGCCTTAGCTGAATCGCTTAAATATTATTTTGCCAAAACTAAAAATCCAGTTACCTATGAGTATATTGTATTCAATAATTTCAATGATGAATTGTCGGATGCAGCGGAATTGGCAGCTTTCTGCAAACATATACCTTGCAAAGTAAACATCATTGAATATAATCCTATTTCATTTGCAGATTTTGAAAATGCAGAAGGTGATAAAATTGAACGTTTTGCGGCTTTTCTGAAAAATAAAGGAATTATTACCAATGTAAGGCGAAGTAGAGGTAAGGACATAGATGCAGCTTGTGGTCAGTTAGCCGTTAAGGAGAAGCAAACGGCAGAAGGGGTGGCAGTAGATTAAAAGCCTTTGATCACTTAATAAATTCAGGATACTTATTGTCGTATCCTAATGTCGATATTTATAACCAATTGACAATAGCCGATATTCAAATGAGCTTAAGAACCTATTTAAAGGATTTCTTTTCCTTGTTATTCCCTCCATTATGCGTAGGATGTAATAGATCCTTATACAAACATGAAAATCTTCTTTGCTCCTATTGTTGGTATAACCTTCCGGTCACCAATTTCCATTTAGATGAAAAGAACGCAGCCGCTAGACAATTATGGGGAAGAGTTAAGTTGGAACGCGCAGCATCCTATTTATATTTTGCTAAAGAATCCCTGGTCCAGAGAATTATGCATCATTTTAAATATTTTTCGAGGCCGGAGATTGGCATTGTACTTGGTGAGCGATACGGAGCATTGTTAAAGGAATCTGATTTCAATATCGTCGATGTCGTTATACCTGTACCACTTCATCCAAAAAAGTTAAAGAAGCGTGGGTACAATCAAAGTGAATTTTTTGCACAAGGACTTAGCACAACCCTGCGTATTCCTTTAATTACAGAAAACATGGTTCGTCATACATTAACAGAATCTCAAACAACCAAAAGGCGTTATGAGCGGTATGAAAATATGCAATCTATTTTTCAGATAAAAGATCCTGAAAGATTGAAGGATCAACATATATTGCTAGTAGACGATGTGTTGACTACAGGCGCCACTATTGAGGCCTGCGCCAATAAGTTGTTAGAAATTCCTGGTGTGAAAGTAAGCGTGGTAACATTGGCCTATACTAAGTAATAGCGTAAGGTTGTACGGCATGTAATGCTTCATTCTGGAAGTATCGTAGGTTTCTAGGTTACATTTCGACAAAAAGCGCCCCAAATTAGTAAAACTAAAAAGGAGCGCCAACAAACACAGAAATAATTAGGTTAGGTTGATGGTTGATTTTGCATTGATTGATCTGCACGTAGTTTTAACAAATCCAATTCCACTCCACAGAGTATTTCAAGACGTTCAAGCAGGTATTCGCATCGATAAATAAGCTGATTAACATCATCAAAGTCCACATTGCCATCCTCTTTAAAACGGATATCGTTAAGGCTATTGCTTAACAATTTTAGTATGCGTCGATCATTTTCCGTCAGGGTATGTAATATGTTACTAACCTCAGCAGTACATAATTTACTCAAGGTCATAAGTGATCGAATATTAGCGGTACTAGGTTTATAACCTAAGAATACTTGGATTAGTCCTAAACAAATCTGCTCACAGAACTGTGTTAAAAGGGATAGCGCAATTTCTTGCTCATAACATATTTCGTGATGCGCCTCGTTCGCCGCCTTTAAAAAGCCTTTAGCGATTCGGAGTCTATATTCCCAGCGACTTTTTGCCTTTAGGTAGATTTTCTCCCAATCGAATGGGCTTATGGAGGGTACTATTGTTCCCTCCCGTTTGTAAAGTAAGGAGGCCGTTTGAAGAACGGTTAAGAAAAAGCGGTTACCGGAGGTTATGGCTCTTGAAACGCTTTCGTGATCATGTACAAGAAGATGTGCTGTAAGCCGATCTTTGGTTAATGCACTAATACCCTTTGTATTGTTGCCCGATATGATGAATAGATTACAAACGAAGCTTTCTTCACTTGCTGAGGATCTCAGAAAACAACCGCGCCCAGTGTAACTGGTATATTCTTCAGAAAGTAAATAAATACACTCGGCATTATATTTATCTAAGACTTGTTTAATAATGTAATCTAAAGGTTGCTGTAATGATGTGCTATTAAATGCAGTATTCGTAGCGAGCGAGCCTTGGAGGGGTATATCAACAAGTGATTCCTTAATTGAACTTTCTTTTATTAGCAAGTCCAATTTGCCCATACAGTCTGTAAATATCTCGGTTGCCAGTTTTTGCAATTGATCAACCCTTTCGAAAAGTATATCTAATATTTCAGGCTCTATTTGGAAGTTGTTTTTATAACGCACAGCCAAGTACGCGTTATCCAATGATTTTAATAGATCTCTTTCTGCCTCATTATCTTGTGGAAAGGTGACACTTAATTCTGGTATAAAGGCGGTAACTGTATTAATCTGTGTTTTAATATGATGGGAATGTTTATCTTTTTTAAAAAGGGTCTGTGCGATAGTTCTATACGTCAGCTCTATGACTTGATGGAGCATAAAGGTACTAAGTGGGTGGTTTTCCTTATTACGGTAAAACTGAGCTCCCTCTATAAAGGAATGTACTTTTTCCATGCCTTGCCTAAAGAGTGTTTGTGCAGTATCTTTTGCTATTTCTATTTTTTTGATATTTGGGATGGAAAAATCATTCTTTCCATTTGAGAACAATAGATTTGTTTCTGTGCAGGCACTCATATAAAAGGGATGATCGTTCAGAAGTGCTTGTTTTATGTCGGGCGATTTGTGAAGCGAATAGGTGATTTCCGATTCTTCTAAAATCATTTGTGCGATTGGCTCCAGTTCCATGAGAGATTGCTGACACTGTGGCGTTAGCAAGAGTAAGAACCTGTTACAGGGTTTATCATTTAAGGTGTAACGGAGATGGTAAATTTTTTCAAGGTCCAGCTGTTTAGCTAACTTTTCAATAAAGGGCTGTAGGTGTAGTGTGTTCATCATGTGCAATATTTAGGTGGAGGTGTATTATTTTTGTCCATTTTAATGTAGTGGTACCCCTAGGTCTTTGAATCTGCAAATCTTAGCCTGATAGCTAACCGTTTCAAAAGGGTTCCTGTTGACTTTTCATAATCTACTCAAACTGTTCTGTATAGAATTTCTATACAAACGTATGTAATATAAACATAAATTCAAAATTATTATTAAGAATTTCTTAACAATAGATAAGTTTATCGATATAAATGACTATTTAATCTATAAAAATATGACTAAGCTTGGAGACTATTTAGCTAAGCGTTCGGTTAATAAATCGATGGTAGCTAGGCGTACGGGGTTAAGTAAGGCTCGCCTAAATGAATTAACGTTAAATGAAACGGCTAAACTTCGGGCCGACGAACTTTTTCTAATAGCCAAAGCCATTAATGTGGATGCCTGCGAGATGCTTCGGGAATTATGTGGGCATCTTCAACTAAAAGAGGAATAGGGAGCAATTTCGTACCAATAAGGGATTCTATTCTATGTTAATAGAGATTATACAGAGGGTTAACAGAGGTTTTATAGAGGTCTAACATAGGTTTATCTCTGTTAATCCTCTATAAAACCTCTGTTAGAGATATATTGACCCATTTTTAAAAGTGAATTTAGAGACAAGTTAATGGATCTCAAGAGAGAAGTAAGGCTTTCAAGAATAGGGTTGAAGGAGCAGAAACAGAAAAGAGCACCCATTACTGAATGCTCTTCGTATAATTTGAAATAGAAGATCCTACTTGTATAACGGAAATTTAGCCATTAATTGAAGAACGTCTTCGTGCACCTCATCTAGTATTTCTTCGTTCTCTGGGTTCATGATCACTTTATCGATTAACCCTACAATTTCTACCATTTCAGTTTCTCTTAAGCCTCTGGTAGTAATTGCTGCTGTTCCCATACGGATACCGGAAGTAACAAATGGTGATTTATCATCAAAAGGAACCATGTTTTTATTGGTTGTGATACCCGCTTCACCCAATGCTGCTTCAGCTGCCTTACCGCTTATGCCTTTATTACGCAAGTCAATCAACATGGAATGATTATCCGTTCCTCCGGAGATAATTTGATATCCCCTTTGAACAAAAGCATCCGCCATTGCGGCTGCATTTTTCTTTACTTGAACGATGTAGTGCAAGTAATCTTCACTCAATGCTTCGCCAAAGGCAATTGCTTTGGCCGCGATAATATGCTCTAAAGGCCCACCTTGAGTACCTGGGAAGACAGCCATATCCAGTAATGATGACATCATACGGATCTCACCTTTTGGTGTTTTTAAACCCCATGGATTTTCAAAATCTTTACCCATCATAATCATGCCGCCGCGAGGGCCTCTCAATGTTTTATGAGTGGTGGTAGTAACAATATGACAATGAGGAAGTGGATCGCTTAACAAACCACGCGCAATTAAGCCAGCGGGATGTGAGATATCTGCAACGACTAAGGCGCCAATTTTATCAGCAACCTGGCGGATAAAAGCATAATCCCAATCGCGTGAGTAAGCAGAAGCACCCACTATTATTGCTTTTGGTTTTTCTCTTAAGGCAGTTTCCTCAAGTGCCTTGTAATCTATCAATCCTGTTTCCCTGTCAACGCCATAAAAATGAGCATCATAGAGTTTACCTGAAAAATTTACAGGTGAGCCATGTGTAAGGTGCCCTCCATGTGATAAATCAAAGCCTAAAATTTTATCACCCGGCTTCAAGATGGCTAAAAATACCGCAGCATTGGCCTGCGCTCCAGAATGTGGCTGAACGTTAACCCATGCTGCATTGAAAAGTTGTTTAGCACGATCAATAGCAATCTGTTCAACCTCATCCACCACTTCACAACCGCCATAGTAACGTTTCCCTGGAAGCCCCTCAGCATATTTGTTAGTGAGCACGGAGCCAGCAGCTTCCATAACTTGTTTACTAACAAAATTCTCTGAGGCAATAAGTTCAATGCCTTCTTCTTGACGCTCCAACTCTTCTTTAATAAGGTCAAATATGATGTTATCTCTTTCCATTAATGTTGATATAAGTATCAGTTTTAGATAGTTGCGCAAACTTAGATAAATTGCTTTTTATATGCAAATAACTAAAAAGCATTAAAAAGTAATTTTTTCAAAGCCTTCTACTTTATTTGTTTCGCGTTTTGCTTTATGCTTTCTCCTGTACCCAAAAATTATTA
>DATMSZ010000243.1:0-5062 GCA_035565175.1 Pseudosphingobacterium sp. | reverse complement strand
TTTTATAACAATTGTAGGTTTTCAGTTTTTTAAAATAGTTATCATCCTTAAACTGTACGAGTCTAAATGCCAACACGCTGGTTTGGGGGTTGACTAATTCTATTTGCAGTTGATCATTCATTCTTTAATACAATTTCATTTACTTGCTTAAGACATAAGAACCTTTGTGTAAAGAAAATGGAGTATGTTCATCCTCAATCTTGAGAGTACATACTCCAGTGTTTCTTAATACGTTCAAAGGAGGGCAACAATCATCTCAGTGGCACATAGTTCTCCGGCGGATGATAGGCTTTTAAGGACGAACGCGGATAATCGTCTTTCCGTTGACCCGATTGGTCGAATTGAATGTGGCCACAGCATCGTCAAGCGTTGATGTGGCGCCGATGTTCGTCCTCAGACGTCCCTCGCGTAATCTTTGCACAACTTCACTTAATTCGGTGGGGTTTGCTTCTACAACAAAATCAATAGTCAATCCGTTGGCCGGCCTGGCATCAGTCGGGCCGGCGATAGTTACCAACCTTCCCCCTGAACGAATCAGGCTTGCAGATTGCGTCGCAATATCTCCGCCGAAGATGTCAAACACCAGGTCAACACCACCAACGTCTTGCAGCTTTTCCTTTTCAAGATCAACATACTCATGTGCGCCGAAATCAAGCGCCGCCTGACGTCCGTCTGCCCGTCCTGTACCGATAACATAAGCGCCGGTTGCCCGTGCAAGTTGAACAGCCATAGAACTTACTACACCGGCTGCGCCGTGTATAAGAACGGTTTGTCCTGCACGAAGCCGTCCATGAACAACTATTCCCTGCCATGCAGTCAGCCCCGGCATTACAAGAGCAGCGCCAACATTGAAGTCTACATCAGCGGGCAGTGGTGCGAGGTTGCGTGCTTCAACAGCTACATATTCGGCAAGACTACCATTACGATGCCAGTCCGTAAGGCCGAACACCCGCTGGCCTACTGATAAACCGGTAGTACCATAACCAAGGGAAGTAACCACACCCGCCAGCTCATGACCAGGAATCGCCGGAGACCGGTCGTGACCGGAGCGGTCAACCCATGTGGATGGCCACGAAAGTTCATCTTTTGTGAATCCCGACGCATAAACCTGAACAATGACGTCATTTAGTGACGCCTCGGGATCAGGTCGATCCATTAGCTTCATCCCGGCTGTTCCTGCTGTTTGATCAGTCACAACAATTGCCTTCATAATGCACCTCCTTTTTTGTTTAACAGCGAATTGGCGCTTAATGACGCAATATTGCTGTATGTTAATGTTTTAGATGCGGTTTTCTCCATGATTTAAGTATTTAAAATTCTTACAATAAGCATCTGGTCAGGTCATAAAATTAAAGCTTATTTTGGTTACCTTAGTGGGCCAATTTCAAAATAAACAGGGGTCCAAAGATGATCAAAAAACTTCTTCAAATCACATTTAATAAAGACGGACAGCATAGCCCTTTGTATATACAGTTGGAATCTGAAATTATCCAGTTGATCTGTGGAGGCGTTCTCAAACCGGGACAGGTACTTCCACCTTCGCGTGAACTTGCCCAAAGTCTAAAGATCAACCGTAAAACGGTGGTGAAGACCTACGAAGAACTGAACTCGCAAGGCTGGGTGGAGACGAGGGACAGAAGTGGTGTTTATGTCGCGGGGAACTTGCCTGAAACTTCGGTCCGTACAATTAATCAAAATAGAAAAAAAATGGTGCGCAGTCAGCAGCCTGCCTATCCGCTGATTTACCGGTCACCTGATCTCACTATGGGTACAGGTCCAAATATGGGAATCAATACAATGGAAATGCCTGCACCGTTGTATAAGATTGATGACGGTTTCCCCGATCCCAGGATTGCACCTATTGAGGAGCTGGTACGGGAATACAGAAGGTTCGGCAAGAGCCGTTTAGCAGATCAATTTCTGATGTATGGTCCCGAGCATGGTTCTTATCGTCTCAGGGTCGAACTCGCTAATTTCCTGAACCGGACCAGGGGGATGCAGATTTCTGAAAAAGAAATACTGATCACAAAAGGGACACAAATGGCTATCTATTTAACGACACAGCTACTTATCCGTCCCGGAGACACAATCTTTGTACCGGAACCAGGCTATAAGGATGCCAACCAGGCCTTTAAAATGGCAGGAGCCAAACTGGTATTTATCCCGGTAGATGAAAAAGGAATGGATATAGATAGGATTGAGCAACTGTGTAAAACAAAAAAAATCCCAAAAATGATCTATATCATCCCTCACCATCACCGGCCTACCACCGTTACCCTGTGCCCGGAGCGGCGCATGCGGCTGATGAACCTCGCCCAAAAGTATAGGTTTGCACTGCTCGAAGACGATTACGATTTTGATTATCACTTTTCAAGCGATCCCCTCTTGCCGTTGGCAAGCCTGGATACCGGAGGGCATATTATTTATGTCGGTTCCTTTTGCAAAAGCATCGCACCCGGCCTCCGGATCGGGTTTATGGTGGCTCCGGAAGTAGTTATAAACGAGGCTGCTGCAATACGCAAATTAATAGACCGGCAAGGCGAACAGTTGCTGGAAGAAGCCATTGCCGAGCTTTTAAGTGTCGGTGATATTTCCCGGCACATGAAAAAATCACACAAGATCTATCATGAACGGCTGGAAAACACCTGCCGGCTGCTTCAGCAAGAGTTGGGGGCATATTTAACTTTTAAGCAGCCAAACGGTGGGCTGGCAATTTGGGCAACTTACCGAAAAGATATTAGCGCCAGGATGGTTGCACAGAATGCAGGAAAATTGGGATTAAAGATCAGCGACGGAACTAATTACTTTTTTCAACCCAATGTCCCCAAGCCGGATAACTTCATACGCATCGGTTATTGTTCTTTGGATGAAACAGAAATGGCCGCCGTCATTGGTATATGGAAACAGGCTCTTATACTGTTTGATTCAAAATAAGAAGTAAAAAGTCATAAAAATACTCCATCTGATCTATGGGTTCTTGAAAAACCAGATCACCCGGTACAATAAGTAAAAACGTCTTCTACCTTTCCATTATAATCATTGATTTTAGATGTGCCTACACAAACGTGTGGGCATTTCCGGTTTAGAGATACTTTCATTTCAAAAACCCTATGTTTCGCAGAACCTGATTTAAAACTTTCCGGACAGCTCTTTCTGAGAGGATAAACAAACACCGAAAAGATGCTTTTTTGATAGTACGCTCCCGTTCAGGTAAAACTTTAGCTGTATGTGACATTTGTCAATGTACGACTTGTTCAAAGTCTATACTTTAGTACCCAATAAAAAAATATATACAGGCGCTGGACTCACGTATAGTATCGGATTCTGAAATAACCTATTGAATATCGTTTCAGTTTTTCCATACTATTCAATGCCTGTATATTTTGATTATTCCATTGACAGCAATAAACATTAAAAACAGAAAATTTTATTTAAAAATTAACATCAATGAAAGCAATTTATAATGATCAGATAATCGCGGAAAGCGACAACACGGTTGTAGTTGAAGGCAACCATTATTTTCCTGCGGATGCTGTGAAAAAAGAATTCCTGACTACTTCTGATGCACATACAACCTGCGTTTGGAAGGGTGTGGCATCTTATTACAATGTAGTTGTTAACGGGAAAACAGCGTCTGATGGTGCATGGTATTATCCTAATCCCAGCCCACTGGCGGATGGCATAAAAGGACGTATTGCATTCTGGAACGGCGTAAAGGTAACTAAGTAAAATAATGACGTCCGCTATTATGTTATAAATCTCACTATAGTTTAAACACCAAAAGCCGGGTAAAAAGGATATATGCCGTTACCGGCGATAGTCTAAATGAATTGAACGATGCCGTTCGCGGGTAAAGAACGAAGAAGTGCAGATGGCTCTCCACAAAAAGATAGCAAAACCGATAAATTACACGACGAAAATTGGAGGCAATAACCACACTCAATTATCATCAAAACAATGATAGTTACAGACTAACCAATCAAATCGGTTATAAAATTTAATTTTTATGTCAAAGACAATTTTAATAACAGGCTGTGGTTCGGGCTATGGCAATTTAATTGCAAAAGTATTATCTGAAGAAGGACATGGCGTAATTGCAGCTATGGAGATAAAAGATGATAAAAGTAGAAAAGCGGCTGATGACCTTGGTTCAACCCCTAACATAGAAGTGCTGAATACAGATTTGAATAGTGAAAAGACAATAGCCGAAAATATCAGGCAGATCATTCACAAATATGGAGCAATTGACATATTAATTAACGATGCGGAAGTAACAAGTATAGGGTTGCTTGAAGCAACCTCCGTCGCTCAACTGAAACATATATTTGATATTGGTTTATTTAAGGTGATACGCATGATACAGGCGGTATTACCCGACATGCGAAAAAACAGATCCGGGATCATTTTAAATATCTGTTGCGGACCTTCTCTTTTCTCATTGCCATTCTTAATACCTCAAACCTTATCAAAAATGAGCATCATAGCTTTATCGGAAGGGTTAAATGCTGAATTAAAAAGTGAAGGCATTGATTGTTTTTCCGTTTTAGTCGATGGCTGTTTATCCGAATCGATGACTAATATGTTATTGGATGCAGACCTGCCGGGGATTGCTGAAAACTATAAAATTGATACCGAAAATATCATACACAAGCTGAGAAAGTCCATTTATAAACACGAACCTACCGGGGAACATCGTCAGCGTATAGCCTACGATATCGTTGAAATATTAAATGCGAGAAACGAAACCGGGCAAGGACAGATAATCATTGACACAAAAAATGAACCAGCCATTCGTGAGCTGTTCGATAAAAAGATCGAGTTACAAAATAATTGGTTAGAACGAATCGACATGAAAATATAATTCGATAAAAAAACGCTGTGCCTTCAAATGCCGTCCGTTACGTAACTGCTGGAGGCACTTAGATAATGATGCGCTTCTGGTGGGCTCCATCATTCAGGATGCATTTTTGAGAACATAGAGCGGTAACTTCGTCATTTCACCTTTTCTTCATTTTAAGACTTGTGACCCGATGAGAACGCGCCTGGCAGAAAGAAGCCTTAC
>DATMSZ010000242.1:0-7835 GCA_035565175.1 Pseudosphingobacterium sp. | reverse complement strand
CTTTCATTTTGTGAAAGGGCTTTTGGTGTCCACACATTAACATAGATTAATTGATCGCCTTTGTGATAGGAGTTTACTTCCGGAATACCCTTTCCTTTTAAACGAAGAATTTTGCCACCTTGCGTGCCAGGGTCTATTTTAATCTTGGCTTTTCCGTCGATCGTAGGAATTTCAACATTAGAGCCTAATGCCGCATCCACGAAGCTAATGTAAAGATCATATATTACATTGATCCCGTCACGCTTTAATACCTCATGCGGAATTTCTTCTATCAGAATTATCAAGTCTCCCGGTACTCCTCCGCGAGGGGCCGCATTACCTTTACCACTCATGGATAACTGCATGCCCTCACTTACTCCCGCTGGTATGTTTATACTGATAGTTTCTTCTCCACGAACTAATCCTTCACCATGGCAAGTTGTACATTTTGCCGTGATTTCCACTCCTTCTCCATTACAAGTTGGACAAGTGCTGGTCGTTTGCATCTGTCCTAGAATGGTATTTGTAACCCTTCTAACACTACCACTTCCTCCGCATGTACGGCAAGTAGAAGTAGAGGACTTATCTTTAGCTCCTGAACCATCACAGGTTTTACAAACAACTAACTTGTTTACTTTAATCTTTTTTTCAACTCCTTTGGCAATTTCTTCAAGCGTAAGTTTTACTTTGATTCGGAGATTAGTTCCTTTTACAATTCGTCTGCCTCCTCTTGATTGACCACCACCAAAGAAACTTTCAAATGGATTGCCACCGCCAAATATATCTCCGAAATTACTGAATATGTCTTCCATATTCATTCCGCCCCCTCCAAATCCTCCGTTGCCGCTGTTGCCTGCGTGTCCAAATCTATCATAACGCTGGCGTTTTTCAGCATTACTCAATACTTCATACGCCTCTGCAGCTTCCTTAAATTTCTCTTCTGCTTCTTTATTATCCGGATTTTTGTCTGGGTGATATTTTATAGCAAGTTTTCGGTAGGCAGACTTTATTTCTGCTTGTTCGGCGTTTTTCGAAACGCCCAGTATATCGTAATAATCTCTTTTTGCCATTTTTATAATGATTCACTCCCTACCACTACTTTTGCATATCGCAAAACTTTGTCATTAAGGAAATAACCTTTTTCCACTTCATCAATCACTTTACCTACTAACTCTTTGTTAGGGGCCGGTATTTTAGTAATAGCTTCTTGCAAGTCTGCATTAAACTCCTTGCCAATTGATTCCATTTCTTTCAACCCCTTTTTTGTAAGAGAGGATTTAAGTTTTTGAAATACAAGATCAACACCTTCTTTTACAACAGTGAGCTCTTGAGCGGTCTCCATCGATTTAAGCGCGCGTTCAAGGTCATCTAAAACTGGCAATAGATCAGCTATAACGTCTTTTCCTGCCGTTTGCAATAAATCAACACGTTCTTTAGACGTGCGACGTTTATAATTATCGAACTCTGCATACAAACGAAGATATTTATTATTAGCTTCTTCTAGTTCCTGTTTATGTTTTTCTTCCAAACTTAAGATGGGGTCCGCCTCTTCTGTTTCGTCGGAATTATCTATTGCACCTTTGTTGTGTAGACGGGCTTCATTAACAGATTCCAGTTCTTCAGCAATATCTTTGTTCTCGAGGTTTTGATTTTCTTCAAGATTTTCGTTCTTCTTGTTTTGTTCTTCCATAATTCAAAAGCATTCAAAATAATCATGCCCGAACAAATTTGTTGCCAAGGCCTGATTAACAGTCAGTATGTCAGTGTTTGTCGTTTTATACTAACATAATGACGTAAGGTGTTCAAACTTGTCAGCTAAATAATCCAGTCAATTTGTTATTAAGATATGGAAACATTATCCTGTAACAGACCAGACTCTGTTCTCACAATGCGGGAAGGCATATTGCGGATAATTTGATAGTCATGTGTAGCCATTAAGACAGCCGTTCCCGCGCGGCTAATTTCCTTAAGTAAAAGCACAATCTCTTCCGAAGTATTCGGATCTAAATTCCCAGTTGGCTCATCGGCTAAAATTATCTCAGGATCATTCAATAAGGCCCTAGCAATAACAACACGTTGTTGTTCTCCACCCGATAATTCATGAGGCATCTTCTTCAATTTTGATCTCAACCCAACCTTATCCAACACATCAAACATGCGGTCTTTTATCAGATTCTTATCTTTCCACCCTGTTGCACGCATAACAAACTCTAAATTCTTTTCAACAGTCCTATCCGTAAGAAGATGAAAATCTTGAAAAACAATTCCTAATTTTCGCCTTAAAAAGGGGATATCTCGATCATGAAGCTTACCTAGATCAAATCCGGCAACTAAACCATCTCCAGTTGATATAGGCAGGTCACCATATATAACTTTAAGTAAGCTACTTTTACCTGAACCTGTCTGCCCGATCATAAAGACAAATTCACCTGAATCAATCTGTATGTTTACGTTGGAAAGAACTAAATGCTTTTGTTGATAAATGTCTATGTTTCTAAGTTTGATAACGGTGTTAGTGATCATGCTAGAGTGTTATTTTTTTTATTTGTCCAAAGGGTAGTTCTTGCACTAATGTCATAATATAGTCCATCTTGTCAGCCAAGCCTATTTTTTCTAATGATTTGTCAGGCCTGTCGACTCTGAAATACGCCAGTAATGTAAAATTTTCATCGCGTAACTGAACGTAGTCCGGAATCTTTGCTACTCCTTTTACCTTTATTATATACATAATAAGTCAAAGTTAGTACATTATTGGAAATATCACCTAGTTTTTTCAATAGACATTTTATTTGCACGGTAGCTACTAACACCTCTAAAAGTAAAAGTTGTAATAAAAATAAACCGAAATTTCTCTTTATAGAATTCAAATAACCTTATTTTTTATTATCTAAATCAGTTGCACTTATAACGCTTGTTGGATTTCCGAATATAGAAGGCCGCTGCCACCACCATAGTGTTTAATGCAGACACTTTCTTCTCCGAATACTTTAGTTAACTGATCTTCCTCTTCTTGATCAAGACCGGCACCCAGCAAAATAAGATCAAAATGATAATCTTTTGCTAAGAGTAACGCAGTGTCAAAGCAGTCAGCGGCGACTCCATTCCATATATCATTTTGATTAATGAGGCGAATGATTGTTTGTAAAATGCCAATGTTCTTACATATGACCATGATTTGTTTCTTTTTCATGGTTGTTGTTAGTTTATTTTGAGTGGAACCTCAATAAGAAGTACTTTTGTGTAGGTAATGGCCGATGCTTCAAAATAACCCCCCTGCAAAATCCCAATTGCATCTCTTGTGTTAAGCTTTATGTTATGAGTATCAACCGAACCTTCAATTATAAAAACAAATAAACCGTTATGTTCGTTTTTGAGTGTGTAGTTAATAGTATGCCCCACCTCAAAGTCTCCTATATGCATCCAAGCATTTTGATGGATCCAAACACCTCCGTCTTCCTCCTTAGGCGATAAAATTTGCAGTAGCGAATTGACCTTCACCTTATCTGAAAAGTCTAATTGATCATATCTGGGAACGACGTTGCGTATTTTTGGAAAGATCCATATTTGGAGAAACTTAACTGGTAGCTTAGCGTCTTTATTATATTCGGTATGGTACACACCGGTCCCAGCACTCATTACCTGTATTTCACCTGGTTTGATTATGGTCGTATTTCCCAAGCTGTCGCGATGCTCCAAAGAGCCCTCTAAAGGTAAAGAGATGATTTCCATATTATCGTGAGGATGTTCTCCGAATCCCATTCCTCCTTCCACATAATCATCATTAAAAACTCTTAAGGCTCCAAATTGAATCCTGTCGGGATTATAATAACCACCAAAGCTGAAAGTATGTGAACTTTTAAGCCAACCGTGATCAACCAAACCACGGCTGTCGCCTTTATAAAAAATATAGGGAACCACTTTAAGCTTGTTTTATTAATTGAATCTCTGCATTGATACGTATGTCATTTCCTACTACCACAGTCCCGGCTTCTGTTACAGTATCCCAGGTTAATCCGAAATCCTTGCGGTTTATTTTTCCGTCAATCGTGAATCCTGCTTTTTTTTGACCGTATGGATCTACTGCGTTTCCGCCATATTCAACGTCCAATACGAATGGTTTAGTAATGTCTTTAATAGTAAGTGTGCCGTTAAGTTTACCATCGTTAACAAAACCTTTGCTTTCAAATGTGATTTTTGGAAATTTTTCAGCGTCAAAGAAGTCTGCAGATTTTAAATGGGCGTCCCGTTGTGCGTTGTTCGTGTCAATAGAATTAACATCTGCGGTAAACCTGACGCCTGAGGTGCTGCTAAAGTCTTCTCCGTTGGTAAGAACCTCCAGATCAAAAGATTTAAAGCTGCCGGTAACGGTGCTAATCATTAAGTGTTTCACTTTAAATTGTATTTCACTGTGTACAGTGTCGATTTTCCATTTAGTTGCCATAATATTTTTCTTTTGTTAAAATTGTTATAACAAAGTTATGGAACCTGTTGTGCTTTATACTTAATGTAGGTTAAGAAACGTAGCTAAGGAAATGCATTTATCTATTGGTGTAAAGTAATTTGTGTTTCATCTTACTCAAAAATTCGGGCGTCACCCCAATGTACGATGCTACTTGTTTTGCTGGTAGAATATCGGTTAAACCGTGATATCTTTTGCAGAAATTTTGATACCGCTCCTCAGCTGGTAAACTTAAATTGTCAAGCAATCGTTGCTGAAAGGAAACTAAAGAATTTTCGGTAATAATTCTAAAAAAACGTTCAAATGCAGGAACTTCTATATAAAGCCTTTCCTGAGCTGTTTTTGATAGTGCCTGTACCTCAGTTGATTCGAGTGCTTGAATATACACAGTGCCCGGTTTCTGACTTATTAAACTATACATGTCAGCAATCCACCAGTTTTTTGGAGCAAAACTTAACACATGTTCAAAACCATTCGTATCAATGGTGTATCCTCTTAGACATCCACTTGTTACAAAATAAGAATATTTGCATATTTCACCTGCTTCCAGTAACCATTCTTTTCTCTTAATGGAGATAGGTTTTAACAATGAAATCAAATACCTCTCTTCTTCCTCTGTTAAATTAATATGTTTTTTAATATTTTCTAAAATTAATGAATATCTATCCATCTAATATATTTTCAAATGTTCATCAATAAATTACTACATTTTCACTGGTTTTTCATAGCGACTTCGCTCATATAAATCATTTACGACTTTAGCAATGCGCTCTACCTGGGTCTCTTCATTTTGCGTATCGTTGATCCATTTAAGGTAATGACTTTTTTCGTTCTCAGGTAAATGTTTATAGAAACTTAGTGCACTAGGTTCATCCGCTAAAATTTCTATCAGATCACTTTCGTTCATCTTTGAAGACCTGCTTAAATAGATTTTCAATTGTACGGTGTCGCCAGCTTCCTTTTGAAGTTGTTTGCGAATGTTGGCATTCAATGGAAGGAAAAACTTTCCATTACCGTAAGGCATTAACGTTATATTTTCTAAAATATAATGATCAACTGCCCCGCTTACCTTAACCTGGCCGAAGTGATCTCGAAAGTCGGGAGAAATCTCAGCGATAAGGATATAACTCCATCCTCCTTTTCCTGGAAATTTTTCTATTAGAGCGGGCCGATTTATTTGCATGTTTTCCATTATGCGAATAAGTGTTGAATGATTTAACGTACCGACTAAAATAGCAAATTATCAGCGATCAAATTCGTTAATAGTATTTTTTATCGCTTCCTTTGCTATTTTTGAAGTAGGTAGTTATCTCACGATGTCGGTTATATCCAGATTTAACATAAACAAATAGCCACAACTACCTTATTACTAAATTGTAGCAATTCTAAACATTTGGTCGTTAAGTTTAATGAACCATTTTTTTATGTTATGAATTTTAAGTTACCCATCAGTTTAATGTTCCCTTTGTTATTGATATTCGCATGTTCAAAAGATGATGAAAGGGAAGGCGCTTCCGAACAGTCTTTTTATACAGATTTTGCAGCCGGTAAAGATAACTGGGTGGCTGGATTTGCCGATTATAACGGAAATAATGTTGAAACATACGAGCTAAAAGACGAATTATCTCACCTTCCGGAGCCTTTAGATACCAAAAAACAGGCATATAAGCTGTCGGGAATAAATCGAAGCGATGATTTATTTATGTATTTAAAAAAACAATTGGGAGGTTTCAAACCATTAACAGCTTATAGAATAAACTTTACGATTAAGCTGGCGTCAGATGCTATTAGTGGAGGGGTAGGTGCCGGTGGTGCTCCAGGAGAGGCTGTGGGAATAGGAGTGGGGGCTAGTGTAATAGAGCCATTGGCAAGCGCAAATGAAAATAACTTCTATCAAATGAATATTGATAAGATTAACCAATGTTGCACAGATGGAGAAGATATGGTGGTGATTGGCAATGTCGCTAATGGCGGCGATGTATACGAATATAAAATGTTAGAAAGAGCAGGAGAATTTCAAGTCACAGCAGACGCAGAAGGAAAAATATGGGTTTTGGTGGGGACGGATTCGGGATATGAGGGAAAAACTACTTTATATTATTCAACTATTGGAATGAAAATAACAGAAATTTTTGATTAATGCTGAAAAAATAAATGTAATTTTCCATGGCTGGATAGCTATGTTAAATCAAGTTATTTGGCATCTATCCTGATAGACGAAGTACTATTTTGAGCAATGAACAAATATTTTATTAAGCTTTTTGATTACGATCGGTCAACTAATTTAAAGATGATTAATCTTTTGACTGATGGGGAGCAGCTGAAAACGGCAATAGAACTAATGTCTCACCTTTTAGCTGCTCAGCAAATATGGTTTAAAAGATGTAGAAATGAATCAACAACCGCTTGTGCAATATGGCCCAAATGGTCGTTGCAAAACCTGCAAGAAATTGCTGATGCTAATCATAATAACTGGGTGGATTTTCTGCAAACATTAACTGTTTCTGATTTTGAGAAATCTATAGTTTATCGAAATTCCAAAGGGATTTCTTTTGCTAATCGTTTAGATGATATAGTAACACATCTTATTAACCACGGTACACATCATCGGGCCCAAATAGGGCAGCAATTAAAACTAACAGGCTTAACTTTGCCAACTACCGACTATATTTTCTATATAAGAGAATGATAGTGTAATATATAAGATTACCTTTTAATATAAAGTGTTTTTGATTTCCTATGCTAAAAGTTCGATTTTCTTTTGCTTCTAAATTGTCTAAATCGGTATTGATCTAGGGATAGTTTACCCGCGCCGCTGAAAAATAAAGATAGAGACGAGGCAAGCATAAATAAGGCGGGAAACAAATTGTTATAACTATCGCCTAGATGAGCAATTAGCAATGCGAAAACGAAATTTAAAATCATTATAAAAGCAGTGACACGTTGAAAACAACCTAATATGAAACAAACCCCACAGACAAGCTGCGCATATACCGACAAATAAGCGGCAATGGAATAGGGGATATGGTGAATATTTAAATATTGAATAAATTCAACCATTCGCGCGTGACTTACTACATTATCTATTATACCGTATATTAAGTGGAAACCAACTACTAGTCTTATAAATAACGGGGACCAAGAGCTGTATCTTTTAAAGAAGAGATTAGGTCTATTGTATAGCATAACATAAGTTTATATAGATAGACTCGGAATTCATTATCAAACATAATGAAAATTGAACTTCTATACAATTTTGCAAAATTGTTATGTTAATCAATTAAAATTCAATATCGTACAAAGAACTATTTGAACCGAAATTTTATGATTGGATATAATAACAATTTTATCTATGTTTGCCGAAGATTTTTCACCCGTAGTTCAATGGATAGAATGT
>DATMSZ010000241.1:0-12572 GCA_035565175.1 Pseudosphingobacterium sp. | reverse complement strand
ATCAACTCTTTTGAAAAAGCCATCGAAATTACAATCAAATAGCATTACAGCATCTGTACTGTCTAAAAAAGAAATGAATAATTAACTACCGATGAAAACAATAAACAGATTGATTAAAGGTACTGCCTTCATTAACGGAAGGGAGATGAAAGGTAGAAAGACTTTTGATGTTATCAATCCCGCAACGGGAGAATGTATTATTGCCGTAACAGACCTCAATATAAAAGAAGCAGAAAAGGCAATAGATGTTGCTCATGGTGCCTGGCCGGCTTGGCGTTCTAAAGAAGTCCTCGAGCGAAGTGAAATTCTGAGAAAATGGTATAATCTCATCATTAAACACAGTTCAGAAATTGCAGAGATAATGACAATGGAATCCGGAAAGCCATTAAATGAAAGCAAAGTAGAAGTAGCCTATGGCGGATCTTTCATAACCTGGTTTGCTGAAGAAGCATTTCGAATATATGGCGATCAAATTCCCTCCCCCGATAAGCGAAAACAAATTGTTACCATTAAGCAGTCGGTAGGAGTAGTAGCAGCCATTACCCCCTGGAATTTTCCGCTAGCAATGGTCACCCGTAAAGTTGCGCCCGCCTTAGCGGCAGGCTGTACAGTGGTCCTAAAGCCTGCATCTCAAACACCCCTGACAGCAATTGCTATCGCTCACTTAGCCAAGGAAGCGGGCCTCCCTGATGGCGTTCTGAATGTCATTACTTCTAAAGACTCCAAAGGAATTGGTGAGTTGTTAAGTACAAGCGAAAAAGTACGTAAACTCTCCTTCACAGGATCGACAGCTGTTGGCAAAACATTAATGGCGAATGCCTCTTCGACCGTAAAAAAAATTTCACTTGAACTCGGTGGCAATGCACCCTTTCTCGTATTTGATGATGCAGATATTGAAGCAGCCGTTGCAGGTGCTATTGCCTCAAAATTTAGAAATTCCGGACAGACCTGTGTTGCGGTTAATCGATTTCTAGTACAGGACAATATTTACGATGCTTTTGCAAAGAAAATCACACAAGCTGTATCTGAACTTAAAACAGGTAATGGTTTAAAAAAAGATGTAAAAATCGGGCCCCTTATTAATAAGGCGGGCTTAGAGAAAGTAATTGAACATGTTGATGACGCTATCCGGAAAGGAGCAAAAGTTGCCACAGGAGGAAAATCGCTCGAAGGTTTATTCTATGAACCTACTGTTCTTATTGATGTGCCTTTAAATGCAAAAATAGCGAGGGAGGAAACGTTTGGGCCAGTAGTAGCATTATTCAGGTTCGACACGGAAGCAGAGGGCATTGAAATGGCCAATGATACGGAATATGGACTCGCCGCCTATTTCTACAGTGAAAATATAAAACGTTGCTGGCGAGTGGCGGAGCTTCTTGAGTCGGGTATGATCGGCATTAATGAAGGAGCGATATCTACTGCCGTGGCTCCTTTTGGCGGCATTAAACAGTCCGGCTTGGGTCGCGAAGGATCCAAATACGGTATTGATGAATACGTAGAGATAAAGTATTTATGTTTTGGACTGGGGTAAAGTTCAAAAATTACATCTTCAATCCTATTTCTTTCAACCTTTCATCTAAATATTCGCCCGCTGTGCAATCAGGATATATTTTAGGATGGCCTTCGTCAACACAACTTTCTAAAGCAGCTAAACTCATATCTGCTTTCGGGTGTAAGAAAAAAGGCACGGAATAACGCGAAGTTTTCATCAATTCTCTTGGAGGATTAACGACTCTATGGGTGGTTGATTTTAATTTGTTGTTTGTAAGACGTTGTAACATGTCTCCCACATTTACCACAATATCTTCGCCATATGCCTTAACTGGATACCAATCTCCACTTCGCGTCAACACTTCCAATCCGTCAGCACTTGCTCCAATTAACAATGTAATGAGATTTATATCCTCGTGTGCACCGGCCCTCACTGCATCTGGAGAAATTGTTTCAGGATTTTCAATAGGAAAATAATGAATAGCACGCAATATTGAATTACCGTTTATCACTTTATCTTCAAAATAAGCTTCATCAAGACCAAGATATAATGAAATGGCTTTGAGTAATGATCTACCAGCCACTTCCAAACGTCGATAAACTTCTTCTGTCACCGCATCAAATCTCGGCAGTTCTTGCACTTTTACGTTTTCCGGATAAGATTTTTTAAGCTCGTCATCTCCTATAACTGTTTGTCCTCTTTGCCAGAATTCTTTTAGGTCAGGTGTAAGCGCATCCTTTGCTTTTTCCTTCCCTTTAGAAGTATAACCTCGCTGACCCGCTAAACCCGGCACCTCATACATCCTCTTTTTTTCATCGGGCAACGCAAAAAACTGTTGAACAGTTAAATAAAGCTCATCTATAAGAGTCTTATCCATCCCATGATTAGTGATGGTCACGAAACCGGTCTCGGTAAACGCTTTACCTATGTCATTAGAAAACCGTTCGCGTTGCGCTGGTGTTCCGGCTGTGAAGTCTAATAAATCTAATCGAGGGATATTAACGTTGCTTGCCATAAAAAGGATTCTTTTGCTGATAAAGTTACAAAGCTTTTTTTAAAATGTTAACTAATCCAAAATTAATACTTATTTTCAAGATTTGCCTTTTCCAACACTCCACAACAAAGTACACTTTCTTAATCAAACAACTTGTGGCATCCATCAAATCTTCATAAGGTTTTTTTTGTACTTTTGCTTACTCAAATGTTTTCATGCATCCCTTGCATAAAGCAGAAAAGCATAGATAATTATGGCAAAAACAAAAAAAACTACTGAAGAAAAGAAACACGTACCTATTGTTTTGGAAAAAGGTTTACATTTTTTTGAAAAATACATTAATAATGCTTCGCCTACCGGCTATGAGTGGGAAGGGCAACGTCTTTGGTTGGATTATATTAAACCCTATGTAGACGAAACATTTATTGACAATTATGGCACGGCCGTAGGCGTTATCAATCCCGAAGCATCGTATAAAGTAGTTATAGAAGCGCATTCAGATGAGATATCTTGGTTTGTAAATTATATCACCAATGATGGTTTGTTATATGTTATTAGAAATGGTGGTTCTGACCATCAAATAGCACCCTCCAAGCGTGTAAATATCCATGGGGATAAGGGCGTTGTAAAAGCTGTTTTTGGATGGCCGGCAATCCATACCAGAAGCGGTGAAAAGGAAGAAGCCCCTACCTTAAAAAACATTTTTTTGGATTGTGGATGTACTAGCAAAGAAGAGGTAGAAGAGTTGGGTATACATGTAGGGTCTGTTGTTACCTATGAGGATGAATTTATGATGCTCAATAACAGGTACTACGTAGGGAGAGCGCTAGACAATAGGGCGGGGGGATTTATGATTGCAGAAGTTACTCGATTATTAAAAGAAAACAAAAAAAAGCTTCCTTTCGGTTTGTATGTTGTTAATGCAGTACAGGAAGAAGTTGGTTTGCGCGGAGCCGAAATGATCACGCAAAAGATAAAGCCTAATGTAGCAATTGTTACAGATGTTACGCACGACACCCAGACACCAATGATAAATAAAATAACACAGGGAGATCTTGCCTGTGGAAAAGGGCCGGTTATATCTTATGCTCCTTCTGTTCAGATAAATCTAAATAGATTATTAATAGAAACTGCGACCGAAAAACGGATACCTTTTCAAAGACAAGCGTCATCTCGAATTACCGGAACAGACACAGATGCCTTTGCTTATTCAAATGGTGGCGTTCCGTCTGCCTTAATATCCCTGCCGCTGCGTTATATGCACACTACAGTCGAAATGATTCATATAGAAGATGTTGACAATGTAATAAGATTAATTTATGAAGTGCTACTAAAGATTGAGAATGGTCAGGATTTTAGAACCTTTATCAAATAATTCTTTTTTAGCGCTGGATTAATATCTACATATTTCAACCACATGAAGCAACTTACGCTGTTTATGGCCATATGTTGTGGTTTGATCGTAGCTAATTTATACTACTGTCAACCTCTTCTGCCACTTATAGCCCGTGATTTTTCTATTAGCGAAACAGAGGCCGGCAGTATAACTTATATCACGCAGTTAGGTTATGCTGCCGGATTACTTCTTTTTGTCCCTTTAGGTGATCTTTTAGAAAAAAAACAACAAATTATTATTACCACAACCATTTCGGTAATCGCTTTACTTGGAGCGGCTTTTACAAAGTCGTTCTTACTCATGCAAATATTATGTTTTTTAATAGGCCTTTTTTCCATCGTTCCACAGTTGATCATTCCCTTGGCAGCAGGAATGGCTTCTGATGAAAGAAGAGGAAAGGTAATTGGGTTGGTAATGGGCGGTTTATTGATCGGAATAGTTTCTTCCCGATCCTTGAGCGGTTACATCGGTCATGCGTTCGGTTGGCGCCAGATGTATTTTACAGCAGCCACTATATGTTTTATATTGGTATTGATGATTCAGCGTATTCTTCCCCAAAGCAAACCATCCTATATAGGCAGTTATAAAGACTTAATGTTTTCCATTCTCCACTATATAAAAGCTTTCCCGCAATTAAGAACAGCCTCTTTAAGTAATGCGTTATCATTTGCTACCATTAGCGCCTTCTGGGTAACAATGGTGCTTTTCTTATCATCGAAGCCCTTTGAATATAACACAGTGCAAATTGGTTTATTTGGTATAATCGGGGCCTCTGGAGCCTTGGCAGCGCCCTTCGTAGGCAAAAGTAGCAGTGGAAGTGTTACCGCAGTAAAAAAAAATTCTTTAATAGGTTTATTCTTACAACTACTGGGTTATATCGCCTTTTATTTTACAGGTAACAGCATTTTTTTATTAATTATAGGTATTATATTAATTGATATCGGTCATCAAGCACTACAAATCAGTAATCAAACACTTATTTATTCATTAAAACCAGAAGCTAGAAATCGATTTAACACCGTTTTCATGACTTCCACGTTCGTAGGAGGAGCTATTGGTTCGGCAATTGGTATTCTGCTATTTCATCTAGGTGGTTGGCCCTTCTTATGTATTGGTGCCTGTATATTAATAATAATAAATGCCTTCATTAACGTCAGCCGGTAGTGTTCACTTACTTCTTAACCAGTCTGTAGATTTCCCCCTTTTCGCCAGCTAAGAGCACTAGCTCACCGGTTTCTGAAGCCCTTACAACATTAAAGCCTTTTTCTTCAAGGGTTTTCCAAGTCTGCCCTCCATCCAATGAGATATCAGTGCCAGAAGTACCTGTTGCTACTACCGTATTGTTTGAGATATATTCTACACATGATTTAAATCCCGAAAGACGTGTTTTAGGTACCGTCCAGCTTGTTCCATTAGCGGAAAGCTGGATTACATTATTATTGTTTTTGAAGTTTTTATAATCTCCCCCAACAGCTATTAACTGTTTTTGGGAATTAATATCGATGGAAAAAACTCCCTGAGATGCTTCACCCTGTTCGATAGGAACTTTGTAGCTATTCCAGGACTGCCCATAGTTATAAGAAAATAAAAGACGCGCTTGCGTTCCACCCGTCCCAATCCACACGAGTCCGTCTCCGTCTGTTCGTATGCTTGTACCGCTTGCTGCAAAACAGGCTTCCCCTTCTTTCATTCGCACATTTGCTTGATCACTCCCGTCATGCCAATTTTTACCTCCGTCTTCCGTGGCAAGTAATTGAAGCCTGCCCCCTATTGGATCACCAAATATGATCCCCCTCTTATCATCCCAAAAACTGATTCCATCGTAAAAAATTTCTTTTATATCGTAGCTATGTACTTTTTGCCACGACTCACCCCCATCCTCTGTTAGGAGAACAACTGCTGGACTTCCGGCATTTACGATAATTGCCTTTTTCTCTGAAAATGCGGCAATAGATCGAAAGTCAAATGTTTCGTAATCCTTTACTTTAATTGATTTCCAATTTTGTCCACCATCCGATGTTACTGCAACATTTCCATTGTTTCCAGAGATCCAAGCGACAGAATCGTTGGGAATAGACATTCCCCTAAAACTCATTTCTCCCCCTGCTTGCAATTTCACTAATGTAAAATCTTGGGCCCTTAAAGATGAAGCCAGATACAATAAGAATAAACTAAAAAGATAACTCTTCATATATTACTAAATTCAGCCATGCTATTTTTTTGCACTAATTTTCTAACCTCATTTGCCGCTCTTACATCATGTACACGGATAATATTTACACCTTTTAATAATAATAATGTATTTAAAACAGTCGTGCCGTTAAGTGCTTCCTCCGGAGAAATTTCTAATAATTTATAGATCATCGATTTTCTGGAAAGCGCACCTAATATGGGCAAGTCCAAAATTTTAAGTTCGTCAATTCTATTTAGTAATTCATAATTTTGATCCAATGTTTTGGCAAAACCGAATCCCGGATCAATGATTATATCTTTTACATCCAATGCTCTTAGAAGCGTCACTTTCTCAGATAAATCTGCTAAGATTTCTTTAATCAAATCGTTATAACCAGTTTGCTGCTGCATTGTTTTTGGTGTTCCTCGGCTATGCATTAGAATATATGGAACTTTTAATCCAGCTACTGTAGTAAACATTTGATCATCTAGATTACCTCCTCCAATATCGTTAATGATGTGGGCGCCAGATCGAATAGCTTCCGCAGCCACCTGAGCTCTAAATGTATCTATTGAAATTACAGCTTGAGGGAAATTGCTTACTATCTGTTCTATTACTGGCAAAAGTCTATCTAGCTCTTCCTGAACACTCACTTCTCCAGCTCCCGGTCTTGAGGAATACCCCCCTATATCAATAACGTCTGCACCTTCGGCTAGCATTGCGTTCACTCGTTCAAGCGCTCCTTTTATATCCGAATACTTTCCGCCATCGTAAAAAGAGTCTGGCGTGATATTCAAAATGCCCATTATCTTAGGCATATCAAAATTAAACAAGTTACCTTTTATATTTTGCAACATACTAAAATCCAGTCCTATCAGGCACAAACATCAAAATCATCATGATTTTTCTTTACAAACTTAGAAAAAATGCCTTTATCATGCAATTTACATAAATACCATGTTTTTTAACTTTCAACTGTATAAATAGTTCGAAATAGGAAAATTTTATATTAGGTTTGCACTAGCACTTGCCCACTACTATGAAGATAAATAGAGAAAATAGGATGAATACCTCCGAAGAATATGATGCAATTATTACGCAATGTCAAAATCTATTTTTAAAAAAGGCAGCTGATTATGGTACAGCATGGCGCATTATGCGTCTGCCCTCTATCACAGATCAAATTTTCATCAAAGCTCAACGTATAAGAACGATTGAAGAAAACAAGATTTCTCTGATCGCCGATGATATCCCTTCCGAATATATTGGAATCATCAACTACTGTATTATTGCAATGATTCAACTTGAGTTGCCTTCAGATGCCAATGAAAACTTACCGATTACCACCGTAAAACAGTTATATGATCAGCACGTTAAGGAAACGAAAGAACTAATGCTTTCAAAAAATCACGACTATGGAGAGGCTTGGAGGGATTTGCGTATAAACTCTTTGACTGATCTCATACTAATGAAAATTTTTAGAGTAAAACAGATAGAAGATAATAGTGGCAAAACTTTAGCATCAGAAGGAGTAAAAGCAAATTATCAAGACATGCTGAATTATGCGGTATTTGCGCTCATTAAGTTAACGTATCCTGTTAATAAAGAAGCCCAAAACAGTTAATTATGCAAAGCGACAAGTTAAAATCTGGTAAAAGAAATTATTTGTTGAATCTCTCTCGCACCTTTGTGGGTGTTCTCTTTATTTTTTCGGGGCTTATAAAAGCTAATGACCCGGTGGGTTTCGGCTATAAGCTACAAGAATATTTCGATGTATTTCATCTCCCTTTCCTGCATAACTACGCTGTTACAATAGCTATCGTATTATGCAGCTTAGAGATAGTGCTCGGAGTTCTTTTATTATTCGGCTTATACGGCAGGAAGGTGGCTGGTGGACTACTCATACTTATTGTGTTTTTCACCTTTTTGACTTTTTATTCTGCTTTTTTTAATGTTGTAACCTCTTGTGGCTGTTTCGGCGATGCTATTCCTCTTACACCTTGGCAATCTTTTAGCAAAGACATTGTCTTACTTCTTTTGATAGGTATCATATTTTTTCACAGAAACCAAATACACCCGCTTTATACCAATGAGATCAGCCAAGTGCTGACTGTTGCAGGTGCCATTGTGTTTAGTTTAGGGATAGGTGTTTATACGTATAATTTCTCTCCTTTTATTGATTTCCTTCCTTACAAAATAGGCAATAACCTACCGTCTCTAATGCATGTTCCGGAGGGAGCTCCTTTAGATGAATACGAGATAACTTATATGTTAAAAAATAAAAAAACCGGAGAATCAAAAAAGGTAACAGATAAAGAATATCTGGCTAAAGAATTGTGGAAGGATGAGAACATGGAAATTATCGGGGATCCTGAAAGCCGTCTTGTAAAGGCAGGTTATAACGCCCCTATTAAAGACCTACATATTACCGACGCGCAAGGTGTTGAACAAACCAAAGAGATAATAGAAAATCCTTATTTCAATTTAGTATTTGTAGCTTACGACCTAAACAGAACAAACATGCCTGCTTTAGAAAAGTTAAATAATATCGCAAAAAAAGCAACTGAAGAATATAATATCCGTGTGGTACTGCTTACCGCAAGTGCAGCACAAACTGTTGAAGAAATAAATAATCAAATGACTTTATATACAGAAGTATTCTACGCAGATGCCGTACCTCTGAAGAGTATGGTAAGGGCAAATCCAGGTATTTTGTTATTAAAGAATGGAACGGTTATAAATAAATGGCATTATCATACCTTACCTACATTTGAAGCGCTTGCCAACGACTATTTCAACCAATTAGACTAAAACCATCTGCAAGGAAAGACAGACATGTTAACTAAACATATTTTTTTGGTGGGATTTATGGGAGTAGGAAAAACTACTAACGGAAAAAAGCTAGCTGATTTACTTAACAGCAACTTTATTGATCTCGATGATTTATTTGTAAGTCAGGAAGGCATATCCATCTCGGAGTATTTCGGCACACACGGAGAGGATAATTTCCGACAAAGAGAAAAAGATATTCTTCAGAATTTACACACCATTCCGCCTGCAGTGATTGCTACAGGTGGAGGAGCTCCATGTTTCTTCGATAACATGGAATGGATGAATCAAAATGGCATTACCATCTATCTTCAAATGCCCCCGAAAGCACTAGCTCAAAGATTGGCAAATAGCAAAAAAGGTAAGAGACCGTTGATACAGCATTTAAATGAAGATGAAATACTGGCCTTCATAAATGATAAAATGGTTCATAGACATCCATTTTATACCAAGGCACAACACCATGTCAATGTAATTGATTTGGATTTACAGCAGCTCATTTTAACACTAGGATTATAAGCGTTTACAATATTACGATGTCTTCTATTACAACGCTTCCTACAAATTCATTCATTTTCCCAATAATCTGTGTTCTCATTAGTAATAGCTCGTTTTTTATAACGGCTGATTCAACACGTACAAATAACTTTTTATCTCTTATAAATAATTGCTTAGTTCGATTGGAAATTGCTTGCCCCATCAGTTCTGGCCATGCGGCTAATAATGCGGTTTCATCGAATTTACGTCGTAACTTTAAAGCGTCCAAATACTGATTAATGGCTTCCTTTAATGTTTTATCATTTGTCCTGCCCATGATATGTTAATGGTAATGTTATTTGTCCGTTTGAAACCTCAAAGATACGCACATCTATATGAATACTTTTAAAAGTATTTTCCACACGCTGCAAATTGGTATCAGTGATAAAAATCTGGCCAAAATCTTCTCTCGAAACCATCTGCATCAACTTTGTAGTTCGCTTATCATCTAATTTATCAAAAATATCGTCCAATAAAAGCAAAGGTTTGAAACCTTTTTCTAAAGATAGGAAGGTATACTGCGCCAATTTCAATGCTATCAAAAAAGACTTTTGTTGTCCTTGGGAACCAAATTTTTTCAAGGGCATATCGTGAATGGCAAAAAGCAGGTCATCTTTATGTATACCTACCGTTGTCCTTTCGAGTGCCTTATCTTTTGTAATGGAGTCTTTTAAGAGCTGCAGGAAATCATTATGCAACAGCTGGGAATCATAAATCAACGTCACAACCTCCTTATCATCAGTCAAATACTGATAATGTTGGTTAAATATTTCGACAAATTTCTTCATAAAAATCATTCGTTTTTTGAAGATTTGTTCACCAATAGTTACAAGCTGCTCGTTATATATGCTCAAAAGATCATCATCCAATTTACCGCCATGCCCTTGCTGCTTTAAAAGGCTATTTCTGCTTTGTAAGCATTTATTGTAAGATATAAGATCATCAAGATAATGGTTGTCAGTTTGCGAAATGACATTATCAATAAATCGCCTCCTTTCTTCGCTTCCGTCTGTAATAATCACGGAATCATTTGGAGAAATCATTACCAAGGGATAAGCACCGATATGATCTGCTAACCGCTGATAATCTTTCTTGTTCTTCTTAAATTGTTTCTTTTGATTTCGTTTTAAGCCACAAGAAAGAAGATCGTCTTGATTATTTTTCTCGAAAACACCTTGTACCATAAAAAATTCGGCGCCATGTTTTATCTGCTGAGAATCGATAGGGTTAAAGTAGCTTTTACATAATGACAGGTAATGTAAAGCATCTAATATATTTGTCTTTCCAGCACCATTATCACCAGTAAACGCATTAACGCCCGAATCAAAAGAGATAGACGCTTCATCATAATTTTTGAAATTTATAACTGTCAATTCTTTAACCCACATAGATCACAAAGGTAAAGAAAGCTTTCCGCTATTCGAAAAAGATATAGATTGATCTCCCATCCTCTTTTTCCCTTAATCGAAAAAGAGGCAAAACCGAGGAACACAGTGACGAGCTCCTGAAGGCCCTTGAAACAAACAACCAGCTTTCTCTTCTTAACGCTCATTCCATGAGGCCGATCCTGCATGCGTGCCGTTCTTTCCTTGAAACGCTCATCAGCCCTAATGAAAGGGAGAGATCTCAAACTAGTAACTGCCACAAAATAAAATCTTGATACTGACGTCTTGATACCAGTGTCTTGATACTTGATACCAGTGTCTTGATACTAATAACGAATAACCAAAATTAACTTATAACTATTATATAAATCTTTTACCTTTCTCTCTTGTATCTAAACATTAAAACTGTATTTTTGCAATCTTAAATAAAAACTGGAAAATTCAAATTAACCAAAAGGTAACGTGAGCGTTAATAACACTAAAAGCAGCGGAACAGGAAGTTTTATCCGCGACAATCAAAAAAGTCTTGCATTTATTGCGATAGGTATCGTAGTTTTAATCTTATTATACGTTGGATACCAACGCTTTTATCTTGCTCCAAGAGCAGAAAGGGCCGCAAATGAAATGTTTAAGGCAGAAGAATATGTCATGATCGATTCTCTCCAAAAACGTGCAATTGACGGAGATGGCTCTTATCCAGGCTTCAAAGAAATAGCACAGGAATACTCCAATACCAAATCGGCTAATATTGCAAATGCCTACTTAGGAGGTCTTTATTTACGTCAGGGCAAATTTCAAGAAGCGGCTGATGCACTGTCCAAATACAGCGACACCGGCAGTCCGGTTATTGATCCATTAGTTACAGGATTATTGGGAGATGCTTATTCCGAGCTAAAAGATTACAAAAAAGCCGCAGATCAATATAAGAAAGCAGCTAGTAAAAGTGACAATTCATTCACTGCACCTCTATTTCTAAAAAAATTAGGCTTGGTTTACGAAGCGCAGAACGACTACAAATCGGCACTTGAAAATTATCAAAAAATCAAAAAAGATTACCCTCAAAGTTATGAGGCCTCTATCATTGATGGATACATTGCTCGAACCGACGCTCACTAATCATTAATTGAAATATGGCTACCAATCTTAAAAATCTTTCTGATTTTTCCCATATCAAAGTCGGCTCCGCTGTCAATCTAAATATCGCAATTGTGGTAGCCCAATGGAATGCGCAGGTAACTGCCCCTCTCCTTGAAGGCGCCTATAATTATCTGTTAAAACAAGGGGCCTTAGAAGAAAATATCCAGGTAGTTCAAGTTCCTGGAAGCTATGAATTAAGTTCTGGAGCAGACATTGTTTTACGGAATAAGGAAGTCGATGCCGTTATCTGTATAGGTTGTGTTATTCAAGGCGACACCCCACATTTCACGTTCATCTGCGACGCCGTAGCCAATGGGGTAACAAATGTTTCATTGAAATACAATAAACCTGTGATTTTTGGTGTATTAACTACCAACACACTTGAACAAGCATTGGAAAGAGCTGGCGGTAAACATGGCAACAAGGGCGAAGAAGCTGCGGTTACAGCCATTCAAATGGCACACATTAGCAATAGCATAAAAGCATAATAATGTTTTTTATTATAATTTGGTATTTGCTTATTTTTAGTTATGTTTACGTTGTTTTATATTTTCTTAAGACCGCGTAAGACAGACGAATAAAGTTAATAGGGCGCAGCCTTAAAAACAAATTATACGCTAATGAAAAAT
>DATMSZ010000240.1:0-5286 GCA_035565175.1 Pseudosphingobacterium sp. | reverse complement strand
TTAAAATTCGGAAACTAAGTAAAACCGTATAAAGTATTAAAAGGAAAATGCTTCTAAGAAGATCGTTTTAAAGGTTCTATAAAGGTCTATATAGTTGCACATTAATCAAAATTATCTGTTCATTAGGGTGAACAAAAAAGGAAGTAATTTTGGGTAAAACTTAAAAAGGTTTGAATTTTGCCGAATTTTATTTTTCTTTGCACTGATTTATTAAACATTAAACCATAAAAATCATGTCTGATATCGCTTCAAGAGTTAAAGCAATTATCGTTGAGAAATTAGGTGTTGACGAAAGTGAAGTTACACCGGAGGCTTCATTCACTAATGATTTAGGTGCTGACTCATTAGACACCGTAGAATTGATCATGGAATTTGAAAAGGAATTCAACGTAGCTATCCCTGACGACCAAGCTGAAACCATCAGCACTGTTGGACAAGCTGTCGCTTACTTAGAAAAAAACGTTAACTAACTAAAAATTAGGCCAATCGAATAAATGGAGCTTAAAAGAGTAGTTGTAACAGGATTAGGTGCGCTTACTCCTATTGGTAATACTGTTTCTGAATATTGGAACGGTTTAATCAACGGGGTAAGCGGAGCTGCTCCTATTACGCATTTTGATGCAGAAAAATTCAAAACAAGATTTGCGTGTGAAGTGAAGAATTTTGATCCAACACAATTTATGGATCGTAAAGATGTTCGCAAATTAGACCCATTTGTTCATTACGCCCTTGCCTCTACTGAAGAAGCTGTTAGAGATGCTGGATTAGATTTTGAAAAACTAGATACTAACCGCATTGGTGTTATATGGGGATCAGGTATTGGCGGGTTAAAAACATTTTTAGATGAAGTTAGCAATTTTGCTAAAGGAGACGGTACGCCTCGCTACAACCCGTTCTTTATCCCAAAAATGATATTGGATATTTGCCCTGGGCATATTTCCATGCGGTATGGCCTCCATGGCCTTAATTTTTCAACAGTATCCGCATGTGCCTCTTCTACACATGCCTTAATTGATTCTCTCAACTATATAAGAACGGGCTACGCTGATATAATTATTAGCGGGGGGTCTGAAGCAATTATAAATGAGGCGGGTATTGGTGGGTTCAATGCAATGCATGCGCTGTCGACACGTAATGACGATCCGGCAACAGCATCAAGACCTTTTGATAATGATCGGGATGGATTTGTTGCAGGAGAAGGATCAGGAACAATTATTTTGGAAAGCTTAGAACATGCCAAAGCAAGAGGTGCGAAAATTTATGCAGAATTGATCGGCGGAGGAATGAGCGCTGATGCGCATCACATAACGGCTTCCCATCCGGAAGGCTTGGGTGCTCGCTTAGCGATGACGAATGCCATTAAGGATGCAAAAATTTCTAATGAGAATATTGATTATATCAATGTGCATGGAACTTCTACGCCTGTTGGAGATATTAGTGAATCAAAAGCGATTTTAGACCATTTTGGCGAGCATGCATATGACTTAAATATTAGTTCTACGAAGTCTATGACAGGGCATTTGTTAGGTGCCGCAGGCGCAGTGGAATCTATCGCATCTATTTTAGCAATTCGAAATGGTATTGTACCTCCAACCATAAATCACTTTACTGACGACCCGAACTTAGACAGCAAACTTAATTTTACGTTTAATAAACCGCAAAATAAAACGGTTAATTATGCTCTAAGTAATACATTTGGTTTTGGAGGACATAATGCTTCTGTGATATTTACGAAGTACGAAGAGTAGCTACTATGAAGATTTAAGTTGCTAATATGACTTTAATTCCTTCGTTAATGGTAAACGCTTCTGCATTTTTTTTCCAAAGAATATAATGTCTATTTTTAGCATTTATAAACTTTATATATCGTCTAAGCGCAGGTACGTAAGGGCCCTAAAAAACCTGTTGGGGTTCATACCGGGTAATTTGTACCTTTATCAGATGGCCTTTCGGCATAAATCTGTGGCTGTGGCGGTTAAAAAGGGAACTAAAAACAGCAATGAACGACTCGAGTTTTTAGGAGATGCCATTCTTGGCGCAGTGGTAGCAGAGCTTCTTTTTAAAATGTACCCTTATAAGGATGAAGGATTTTTGACTGAGATGCGGTCGAAAATTGTAAGCCGCGTTAATCTGAATCAATTAGCAAGAAAGCTGGGTTTTGATGAACTCATCCAATATGATTCCAAAATGGTTAACTATCCTGGCAAATCCAGCTCTTTGTTGGGAGACGCTTTTGAAGCGTTAATAGGTGCCGTGTATCTCGACAAGGGCTATCTTTTCACGCGTAATTTTCTTCTAAATAGAATTATTAAGCCCCATGTTGACATACATTTACTCGAACAGACAGAGACAAACTTTAAGAGTAGATTAATTGAGTGGTGCCAGTCTACAGGAAATGAAATTCTTTTTGAAGTAACAAATAATGCAGAAGGTGAAAGTGCTAAACTTTTTACCGTAGATGCAATTATTGCTGGTGAGGTTAAAGGAACAGGAAGAGATTACAATAAGAAAAATGCTGAAAAATTAGCCGCAGAGAAGGCTTGTGAAGCGTTAGGAATAATCTAATTTTTTTTCCGGTACTGGAGCTTTTCAAGGTTAATAACCATACTTATCTTTCCACAGTCTTCTTAAATGTTCTCTAAGCTTCTGTTCACTAGAATTATTTCCTGGATCGTACAATAGCTGACCGCTTAATTCCTTGGGCATAAACTCTTGGTCAACAAAATTACCCTCGTATGTGTGTGCATACTTATAATCTTTGCCATAATTCATATTCTTCATAAGCTTTGTAGGAGCATTTCTCAAGTGTAGCGGTACCGATAAGTCTCCGGTTTGTCTTACTAAAGTCTGAGCCTTATTAATTGCTTCATAAGCAGCATTACTTTTTACAGAAGAAGCCATGTAGGTAACGGCCTGGGATAAAATAATTCTCGACTCCGGCCATCCTATTACGTTTACCGCTTGAAAACAATTAGTTGCTAATAGTAGTGCGTTTGGATTGGCATTACCGATATCTTCGGACGCCAAGATTACTAATCGTCTGGCTATAAATAAGGGGTCTTCCCCCCCTTCTATCATACGTGCCAACCAATAAACAGCAGCGTTCGGATCACTTCCCCTTATAGACTTTATGAATGCGGAGATAATATCATAATGTTGTTCGCCGGCCTTATCATAAAGGGCCATATTTTGTTGAACCTGCGTAAGTACAAATTCGTTATTTATGTGGCTTTTTCCTTCTTCTAGCGCATTTGCAACGAGCTCCAATATGTTTAAAAGCTTTCTAGCATCGCCACCTGAAAGTCTGAGAAGTGCTTCATACTCATCGATAATAAGAGATCTAGAGATTAAAAGCTCATCTTCAGCTAGCGCTTTGTTTATTAGCTTTATTAGATCAGTTTCTTCGAGCGGCTTTAATGTATATACTTGGCATCTTGATAGCAGGGCAGAAATAACCTCGAAGGATGGGTTTTCTGTCGTGGCTCCGATTAACGTAATAATGCCCCTTTCTACGGCGCTAAGCAGAGAGTCTTGTTGCGATTTTGAAAAGCGGTGAATCTCATCAATAAAAAGAATAGGTTGTTCCTGATAAGCCATTTTACTGATATTTGCTTTTTCAATTATTTCTCTCACATCTTTTACTCCTGCGTTAATAGCGCTTAAGTTATAAAAGGGCCTATGAAGACGTTTTGAAATAATATAAGCTAAGGTCGTCTTTCCTACTCCTGGCGGCCCCCACAAAATCATAGATGGTATATTATTGTTTTCTATGGATTTTCTCAATACGGCATTTGGGCCCAATAGGTGATATTGGCCTACATAATCATCGATCGTTTCTGGGCGCATGCGCTCAGCTAGAGGAGCTTTCGTTGCCATGATTTTTAGCAAACCTACTATTAATTATTTCTAATATCAATAGAAAATGCTCTCAAATCTTAATAAGAGACACCGGATTTTAAAAAGAAGTTTTTTTTAAAATTTGTATATTAGCTGAAATAATTTCGCAGTGTAAATGCAAAAAATGCTCAAAAACACCTTGAATGTATATTTGGTCAGCGGCTTGATGGTCTTACTCCTAATGCCTGTAATCGGCAAAACTAGTACTAAATGTCAAGTTACGGCCGATTCAACTACATCAGTAAAGAAGGATTTTGTGGGGATAGGCCCGCGATTCTATGACTTACCACCAGAAAAAACAAAAGAACAGCTTTTAGAAGAGGAATATGATAAAAAACATGCAAATGCCGAAGTCATTATAAGAATTTTAGAAGAAAGACATTTATTGAATACTTTACAACAAATAGGTCCTTCACAACAACCTGCTATAGCGGTTAGTAATGAGCTTTATGCACAAAATTTAGAACAATCTCTTTTAAGCTCCTTGCAGTCCTATATACAAATAGGAAATGTTGAAATGGTTTCAAATCTTCAGAATAGACTAGGGATATTCTATGTACAAAAAAAACAATACGACCAGGCTATTAGCTTTTTCCAGAGGGCTTTTTCTTTGAAGGAGGAGTTAAAGGATGTTAACTCACAGATATTAGTCTGTAACAATATTGCAGTAGTATACAACTTCATCGGCAATAATGAACAGGCCACCGCCTATTACAACCTAATGAATAGAAATGCAATTAAGGTAAAAGACCTAAATAGTCAGGCTAGTTCATTAGAGCAATTAGCGATATTAAAAGCAAAGAAAAAACTGTATTATGAGGCACAGTTAGATATTATTAAAAAAGTACTGCCTCTTTACAAACGTGCTAAGAACATAAGTGGAAGGGTTGGTGCCTATAATAACCTAGCTGCAATATATTTGGCTGAAAAAAAATACACTGAATCAAGATGGTTTCATTTGCAGGCAGTTAAGATAGCTTCTATAAGCGCCAATAGTAATAAAGATATGTCTTTTAGCCTTTACAGTTTGGCCAGAGTAAAAAAGATATTAAAAGAATACAAACTAGCTATACATGATTATACTGCCGCAGCAGTATATGCGTTAGAGGGAGGAGAAGATATTTTACGGATGCATATCTATGATGATTTGGGTGATATATATATACAAACTAAAGATTATGCAAACGCATCTGCCTCTTTGGCAGCATATGACACGATAAAAAATAAAATTATTTCAGCCACTGATTATAGGAAATCAGAAGCAGTTGTTGTTAGTGGTAATACTACACCTATTCTTGCCCTGCAGTAAATTATTTGAATCAATTTATTTGTCTCAGAGAATATTACGAAATAATTAACGTTCGTATAAATGTAAAATTTTGTTAATTT
>DATMSZ010000239.1:0-52121 GCA_035565175.1 Pseudosphingobacterium sp. | reverse complement strand
ACCTTGGGAAATTCCCTGCTGGGATGGGAAACAACCTCCTCGTGGAATGCAGGTTTCGAGTCGATATGGTTAAATAATAGAGTTACCGTGAATTTTGACACCTATTTTGCGAAAACAACCAACCAGATTTTTACGCGTAATATCCCGGTTATGACAGGATTTAAAACGATGAAAACGTCTATGGGGCAAGTCAATAACACGGGCATAGAGGCTACACTGCGCACCGTTAATATACAGCGAAAAGATTGGAATTGGAATACCACCCTAACCTTTTGGAAAAACTTTAATAAACTCGTTTCTCTTTACGGTGATGATCTCGATGGAGATGGTTTGGAGGATGATGATATTGCTAATAGTTTATTTATAGGCCATTCGCTAGGTGCCATTTATGGTTATGAGCAGATCGGTATTGTGCAAGAAGAAGACGTAGCGTATATGGAACTTACTGGCGCTGTTCCCGGAGCACCAAAATATCGTGATCTAGATGGAGAGCCAGGTATAACAGCTGCTGATAGAAAGGTATTGGGTTATAACAAGGAGAATTTCCGACTGAATTTTAGCAGTAATGTGAATTATAAAAATCTGAGCTTATATATAATGGTTACGGGTACGTTTGGTGGGAATAATTTTTTCTTAAAGGAGAATCAAACCGCCTATTTAGTTAATGGAACAGGACGTTTTAATGATAATTTACCTAGTATACCCTATTGGACATCCGAGAATAGAAGTAATGTTTATCCATCCGCTACCTTCGCGGGCGATGGCCGTTTCCTAGGTTTGCAAAATCGGGGTTTTGTACGGATTCAGGACGTTACCTTATCTTATACCTTTAATCAACCTTGGCTGAAAAATGCAGGGATTAATGCTTTCAAGGTATTCGCCACAGCAAAAAATCTGGCCACATTTACTAACTGGTATGGTGGTGATCCGGAAGTTGGCGCTCGGTTAAGAGAACCATCTGCCAACGGTCTAGGTGCGCGCATGCCTGTAGCTTCGATTTATTCCCTTGGTGTTAATGTGAGTTTTTAAATGATTGTTAGAAGAATCGTAATATGAAACCATCATGATTTGCAAATCACACAATGGAATGAACTAAGCGTAGCGCTCTCTTGAAAGCCATTGAAAAGATGAAAAAAGTGAAAAACTAAGCGTAGCGCTCTCTTGAACACCGCTGAAAAACATACAAAAAGTGAAAAATAAATCATGATAGCTTCATCACCTTTAATAAACAAATTATACAGATGAAACCATCATGATTTGCCAATCACACAGTGAAATGAATAAATCATGATAGCTTCATCGCCTTAAAAAAAACAAATTATATACGGATGAAAAAAGGTTATATAAATAGCTTAATCGGAATGATGAGTATTCTTTTAAGCCTAGTAAGTTGTGAAGCAGATAAGGATTTTCTGACGGAAAAACCATCCGCATTTTACACAGTAGATAATGCTTTTAGTACCGCCGCACAAATTGACCAAGCGGTAGTAGCCATCTATTCGCAGATTCGCGATCTATGGGCCAACCCGAATGAAGAAGGATGGATTTTCGTGCTTCGCGGTAACGGTACGGATATGTACGATGTAGCGAGTATCCGCCGTGGAAGCACTTTTAATAATTATGGTAATATCAATCCAGACAATGGTGTTTTTTACAATGTATATAGTACATGGTATCAGATCATCGCAAAAGCAAATTTAGCTATATATTCTGCTGATTTACCAACGATATCTTGGTCCTCTGATGAAGAAAAGGGTTATGTTGTTGCACAAGCTAAATTTTTCCGTGCTTTTGCATACCTAAATCTGGGCGAATTGTTTGGGGGAGTGCCTTTGGTTACCGAAATCACTACGGAGCCTAAATATGATTTTAAGCGTAGTTCGCGGGTAGAAACCTATCAGTTTGCAATTGATGAGCTGCAACAAATAGAAAACGATTTACCGGAAACTACTGCTGCCGGAGGTCGCATTGTTCGTGGGGCGGTACAGCATCTATTGGCAAGACTGTATTTGGCAAAGGGAATACAACTAGGCGTTGAGGGGGGCGATGCGCCATCGGCTTTTGCACAGGCTGTAACCTTTGCCAGCAAAGTGATTGACGGTGGCACTTTCTCTTTGATGAGGGAACGATTCGGATCGAGACAAGATGAGGTGAAGGGAAATGTTTATTGGGATTTGTTTCAAGAGAATAATGTGAACTACCAAGATGGAAATCGAGAGTGCATTTGGGCCATACAGATTGATTACAGTGCTTATCGTGCAGAAGATGCTAAGTCTAAGTTGCCCTATTCCAGAACATACGGACCAGTGTTTCGTGATGGTGCAAAAGATCATCTAACAGGTTCGGCGGAAGATGTAGGCGGAAGAGGAATCTCACAGATGATACCGACGATGTATACGCGTGACGGTGTGTATACGGACAAGTGGGCCAACGATATGCGAAATTCGGATATCGTCTTTCGCCGCATATTTATAGGAAATGTGCCGACATCACCCTACTTCGGAAAGCCTGTGCCATGGGAGGAGATTTACAATGGTAGCAGTGATGCGACTGTAAATGCAGCTAACAGGAGCTTGTGTTATCCGGTATCTTGTAAAATTGCAACGGACAAATATACAGGAATTGAAGATGGTGAGAACATGAGTAATCTCTTCCGGGATGACTACCTTATCCGTTTGTCAGAGACCGTCTTATTACGAGCAGAAGCAAAACAGCGTCTTGGAGATAAAAATGGAGCCGCGGCAGATATAAACCTGCTGCGAGCACGCGCGAAATGCGATTATCTGGTTACCGCCGCAGATGTAGACGATCAGTTTAATTTAATTCTAGACGAACGGGCACGGGAACTGATTTATGAAGAAAGTCGCTGGAATACGCTTTTACGTATGTCGGGTACCATAGGCGTAGACCGTATTCGGCAATATGCTTATTGGCCAGAAGCAAAGGCTACGCTTACGTTTAATTATAACTTGTGGCCAATTCCAAATACCATTATCGATACCAATAAAGACGAAGTTTTACAGCAAAATCCAGGATGGGAAAATAGATAAATTGAAAGTCGGTGTCTGAAAAGTCCACCACCGTCATATCGAGTGTTTGTAACGGAATCGAGATATCTCTTAATGAATTTTTACAAATAATAGATTTCTCCACTTCATTTCATTCCGGTCGAAATGACAACTTTTTAGACACCTTCTGTTGTTAAAAATAATCGCTTAATAATGACTATTATATTTAAAAAAATCAAAATAGGAGTGATCTTGATTGCCATGTTCATGATGGCATCTTGGCAAATAAATGAAGAATCCGACAAACCACACGAAGAATTAGTTGAAGAAAGTTTTAAAATACCCTCATCCCAATATGGAATAAGCTGCTTTTGGTGGTGGCTAAATGGTAATGTAACCGAGGCGTCTATTACGAGTGATCTGGAAGCAATGAAACAGAAAGGCTTTAATGGAGCGTTAATATTTGATGCAGGTGGCCAAAACCAACAGGGCAACGGTGACGTGCCGGAGGGGCCAATGTTTGGAAGTGCTGAATGGCAATTACTATTTCAGCATGCCGTAAAAGAAGCACATAGGTTGGGATTAAAGTTGGGGCTAAGTATTCAGAGTGGTTGGAATTTGGGTGGGCCCGATGTGCAGCCACAAGAAGCTTCCAAGTTACTAACTTGGTCGGAAATAACGGTGTCTGATGATCGTACGTCGGCTATTAAATTGCCAATTCCTACACACCGCGACGATTTTTATCAGGATATTGCGGTATTGGCGATTCCTTTCCGTTCAGCAGATGCCGACTTGATGCCGGTAAGCGATTTAAATTCGAAGATAGCTGCGCAAGAAGCAGCTTTTTCGGCCACAGATATGCGTCCCGCTTTCTTAAAGGATAAAAATAAGGAAGATGGAAGGGCGCATGCCAGTAGCAAAGAAGTGATCGATTTAACGGACAAATTAAATGACAAAGGAGAATTAGAATGGATCGTACCAGCTGGAAAATGGACTATTATGCGATTTGGTTATACCACCAATGGAGCACATGTTTCTACCGCAAGTGGTGGCTGGAATGGCTTGGTTATAGATTATATGAGCAAGCAGCATTTTTTAACCTATTGGAATAGGCATGTACGTCCTCTACTGCTCGGTATCGACACACTGGCAGGAACAACGCTTAACTATTTACATACAGATAGCTGGGAGCTCGGTGGCGCAAATTGGACAGAAAATTTACGTGATGAATTCCGTCACCGAAGAAACTACGATTTATTATCGTTTCTTCCAGTTGTAGCTGGAAAGATCATCAATAGTAGAGAAGAAAGTAATCGATTTTTAGCGGATTTTAGAAAAACGATTAGCGACTGTATTGCTGATAATCACTATGGCTTTTTTGCCCAAAAAGCCCATGAATTCGGTCTAGGTATCCATCCAGAATCCGGAGGACCACATGCAGGCCCTTTTGATGGACTGAAAAATTACGGTAGGAGCGATTTGATAATGAGTGAATTTTGGTCACCTTCTGGGCATAGACCGACACCAGAAAGGCGCTTTTTTGTAAAACAGGCAGCAAGCGCAGCGCATATTTATGGTAAAAAACTCGTAGCAGCTGAGGGCTTCACCACCATCGGTCATCATTGGGATGATGTTATCTGGAAAGATATGAAACCCAGTTTTGATCATGAAGTATGTGCCGGGTTGAACAAAACGTATTTACATACTTTTACTAACTCACCAAAAGAAATGGGACTGCCTGGTCAAGAATATTTCGCTGGCACACATTTTAACCAAAATATAACGTGGTGGAAATTCACCAATGTTTTTTTTAATTACATGACCAGAGTGCAATATATGATGCAAGATGGTCAATTTGTGGCAGATGTGCTGTATTATTATGGTGATCATGTGCCTAATATCGCTACTTTAAAGGCCAGTGACCCGGCGGGAGCCTTGCCTGATTTTGACTACGATGTCATTAATGAAGAACGTTTGCTTCAGTTGGAAACAGCAGAGGGCTGTGTGCAGCTGCCTCAAGGGAGTAAATACCGTGTTTTGGTATTACCTGATCACGCTATATTGTCGGTTGAAGCTTTAAAAAAGATAAATCTATTGGTTCAAAATGGCGCTACTATCATAGGCCCTAAGACACTAAAAACAATGAGTCTAACAGGTTATCCTTCATCTGAAACGGAGGTCTCTCAAATAGCTGAGACATTGTGGGGGCATGCAACGGCACAGAAGGGAAGTAAAAAGGTTGGTATGGGCCGGATGGCATGGGGTTATACGGCGCGGGAGTGGTTGATGCAGGAAGGAATAAGACCCGATTGCCATTTTGTTAATAGGAATGACTCGTTGAATTTCGACTATATCCACCATAATAGAAATGGAAAGAACGATTACTATTTTTTAAGCAATCAAAATAAGCAGACGGTAGAAACAGACGTTGTGTTTCGAATAACGGGTAAGTTGCCCGAATTTTGGAACCCTGAAACGGGAGAGATAATGGAGGCAAAGGCCTTTAAGCAAGCAAATGGGACAACCACAGTGCCCATCACTTTTAAGCCTTATGGTTCGTGGTTTGTTGTCTTTAGAAAGGATATACCAACAAATCAACAAGGTGGGAAGGCTATGAATTTTGAACGTTATGAGGAGGTGGATACCTTAAGTGGAGCTTGGGAAGTAGCCTTTAAAAGTGCTTTTGGTGAATCTGCTGAAATAACTTTTCCGCATCTAATAAGCTGGACGGAACATGCCGATAGGAGCATAAAATATTATTCCGGTAGCGCGCTTTATAAAAAGTCATTTATCTTAAAAGACGCAACAAGCCAATCGTTATATTTGGACTTAGGAAAGGTAGCCGATGTGGGAATTGCGAAGGTAAGCTTAAATGGAAAAGAGTTAGGGGTTTTATGGTCACCACCTTATCGATTAAAATTAAGCGGGGTAAAAATTGGTCAGAATAAGCTAGAAGTCGAAGTTGTCAATAGCTGGCGAAACAGATTAATTGGAGATCAGAGATTACCGAAAGAGCAACGGCTTACGCAAACCAATATTACGGTTCGCGATGATTGGAAATTGATTACCTCTGGCTTAATCGGACCGGTAACTTTACAGCGGGCCCAACCGGAATAATATCTTTAGTAAATTAAATACGAATAACAAATTCACTTATTAATATGATGGTACCAAAGCGAGGTATTCGCCTCCTATTATTAATCGCCTTGTCGCTTTTCATTAGACAACAAAATATATATGCTTCAGAGTCACCTGCTATTCGGGTTGAGGTGCTGTTCTGTGATCTCATTCGCCATACTGATTATCAGTCTGAAAATGGTTACCTATTACAGCCGCAATGGTCTGCCAATGCATTTCAGTACGGGCAAGCGATCCGTATTGAAAATAAAAAACCACTTTTAAGTTGGATATTAGATTCCGATAAAAATAATACACAGCAGGTCGCCTATCAAGTATTGGTCGCTGATCGCTTAGAGGACTTGAATAATGATATAGGAAATATTTGGAACTCGGGAAAAGTTCGAGAAGGTAAGTCGACAGCCGTTCTGTTTAATGGACAGCCATTAACATCCAATAAAATGTACTATTGGAAGGTAAGGGTTTGGGACAATCACAGCAATGAAAGCACTTATAGTTATACGGCTTGTTTTTTTACAGGTGAATTAAAAGACGCTTATACGACTGTACGATATCCTTTGCAACGTTCAGATCAATACCCTTCTCATCTAGAACAGAGCGATGATTATTATTTTGCTGACTTCGGAAAGGCGGCCTTTGGTCAATTACGGATAAATTTAAAAAGCGATGGCAGGGATACTGTTATCGTTCGTTTAGGAGAAAAATTAAGTGCTCCGTCGAAGATAGATCGTGATCCTGGTGGAACAATACGTTATCAGGAATACCTTCTTCCATTGCAGGCAGGAGTGCATACCTATCAAATTAAATTTAAAAAAGATAAACGTAATACGGGGCCTACTGCCATAAAAATGCCAGCTTATATCGGTGAGGTTTTACCTTTTCGTTTTATAGAAATAGCAGGCTATCGAGGTGAACTAGTCAAACAGGATATCGTACGATCGATGGTTCACTATCCTTTTAATGATAGTGCCGCTAGCTTCCATTCGTCTAATAGCATATTGAATCAGGTATGGGATCTTTGTAAGTATAGTGTTAAAGCTACGACCTTCGCCGGTGTCTACGTAGATGGTGACCGTGAGCGGATTCCATATGAGGCGGATGCTTATATTAACCAGCTTTGCCACTATGCGATGGATAGCGAATTTACCCTGGCAAGGTATTCACATGAATATTTGATTCATCACGCTACTTGGCCAACCGAATGGATCTTACAATCGGTATTGATGGCTTGGAACGATTATAGTTATACGGGTGATATACGTTCAGTAGCTCGATATTATGACGACCTCAAGGCCAAGACCTTAATAGTGTTGGAAGAAAGCAATGGCCTAATTAGTACACGTACTGGCAAACAAAATGAAGCGCTACTGAAGTCTATTCATTACGACGGAAAAGCCTTAAAAGATATAGTTGATTGGCCGCAGAGTGGAATCTTAGGGCTAGGGAAAGAGGAAGCTGGTGAAACGGATGGATTTGTATTTAAAGATTATAATGTGGTCGTTAACGCCTATTACTATCGTGCTTTACAGGCTATGGCCAAACTGGCGGCGGATCTCGGGCGAAATGAAGATGTGCATTATTATCATAAAAAGGCCGATACAGTATATGAAGCATTCCAGCAGCTTTTTTTTGATAAAGAGCGGCATATTTATGTGGATGGGGTGGGAACCGATCACACTTCGTTACATGGTAATATGTTTGCACTTGCTTTTGATTTAGTCCCTAAGGAGTATAGATCTACTGTATCAGATTTTATCCGTTCTAGAGGGATGGCTTGCAGTGTTTATGGGAGCCAATTTTTGATGGATGCACTTTACAGTGGCGAAGATGGTGACTATGCATTAAGCTTACTCATCTCAGAGTCTGAACGGAGTTGGTACAATATGATCAGATCTGGGAGCACCATCACCATGGAAGCTTGGGATGACAAATACAAACCTAATCAGGATTGGAATCATATATGGGGCGGCGTTCCGGCTAATATATACCAAGGAAGCTAATGGGGATAGAGCCACTGACACCAGGGTGGTCATCCTTTCGTGTGAAGCCCCAACTTGGAAATTTGACGGAAGCTTCCATTAATATACCTACTATAAAGGGTGATATTAAAGCGAAGTATGAGCAAAAAGCACAATACTTTAGTGCACGTATACACATACCAGTTAATACGACGGCAGTGGTCTACCTACCAATAAATAATCCTAGACAAACATATAGATCATTCATTAACGGTGAAGAAAAAAAAGGATTGCAAGAGGGCGCATGGATAAAGTTTCCCTCCTTGGGATCTGGCGACTATTTCATCGAAATCAATTATAAGTGAAATTCAAAGAAGATTTTGAAATACATTATAAAAGCCATGGTTTATTCTGTTAAGGATAATAATTTATATTAGGATAGTCATTTTGTTATAAGGTGATTTCCGGAGTATCAGGACAGTACAGGATACGTATATTGTAGTTTTTTTTAGATTTGCTACTGCCCCAGTTACCTCATTTAATGACGCCAATTTATAAAAACCTTTCAGATCAGGAGTTGATAGAGCTTTTGAAGTGTGATGATAGTAAAGCTTTTACAGAGATTTATGATCGTTATTGGAAAAAACTGCTAACAGTAGCTCATAATAAATTGGAGCGATTGGAAGATGCGGAAGAGATTGTACAAGATATTTTTGTAAATCTCTGGAACAGAAGAACAGCTATCCAAATCAACGTTTCTTTAAATAACTACCTAGCCGTTTCCGTAAAATATAGAGTGATAAAAACGCTCGATAAGTATTTTAATCGCCAACATTATATCAATACATTGGTAAGCAGTAACTATATTGATGATTCTACCCAAGAATGGCTTCAATTTAATGAATTGTTTAATCAATTGAGCGGCTATGTTGCTGACTTGCCTGAAAAATGTCAGCTCGTGTTTAAATTGAGCCGTGAGTTAGGGTACTCACAGAAACAAATTGCCGAGGAACTGCAGATTAGCGAGAAGACAGTAGAGGCCCATATCGGTAAGGCCATTAAAACACTTCGGGCTAAACTAAGCCATTTTATCTTCACACTTCTCTGAAAACAGGGCCTTTAACAGGCAATCAGAAAAAAAATTAATTTTTTTTAAAATTAGACTAAGGGATTTTTCTTTTCCAGCGGACATCCTATTATAAGACCAATTATTTACTATGAAACAAAACCAGCGATATCAAGAACTGGCTTCTAAATGGTTAAGTAATACGATTACTGATGAAGAGAAAAAAGAGTTTGTTGATTGGTACAATAGTAACCAAGACAAAGAGATCTTCATTTATTCGGAATTTGGTGAACACGAAGAAATGTATAGAAGGTCTCTTCTAGAAAAAATTCTTCGGCGAACAACATTATCTGAAAAAGAAAATCCAAAAGCTTCAACCAACAAACGAAAATTATTTGCGTATGTAGCCGCGGCGGCAATCATATGTCTCATCGTTGCAGGAGTATTGCTACGCCACGATGATATTGAGCTATTGAAGAGTAATAGAGCTGTCAGTACAGATCTTATCCGAGATAATTATAATTACGACAATAAAGCAATCATAACGCTGGCTAATGGGAAAATACTTATGCTGGATAGCATGAAAGTGGGCGAAAAGGTTCAAGAACAAGGGATCATTGTCCATAAATTAACGAAGAGTGCCATATATTATTCCTTTAATGAAGCGGATAGTTCAGTAAAAAGTCAAGTTACGGATAACACCGTAAAAATACCGTTTGGTAAAGAATATAAACTTGTTTTTTCGGATGGGAGTAAAGTTTGGTTAAACGCAGGATCGGCATTGAGTTTTCCTCGGCAATTCAGTTCTGAAGAAAGACATGTTAAACTAAATGGCGAGGCCTATTTTGAGATTAGTCACGCATTGCCTGATAGGATAACTCCCTTTATTGTTGAAACCCGATTGCAAAAAGTTTATGTGCTGGGAACGGAATTTAATGTAAATGCATACGAGGACGAAGCATGGATAAGCACAACCCTCGTTAATGGAGCGGTTAAGATTAAGCAAATTGATAATAAAGCAATCGTTATTTTAAAGCCAAATCAGCAAGCAATAGTAGGCCATGGGAAATCGGAAATTAAAGTTAAGAAAGTTGATGCTTTAGGGATCACTTCGTGGAAAAAGGGTTATTTCAACTTCAATGATTCAGATATACAGTCAGTTATGCGGCAATTTGCCCGTTGGTATAATGTAGAAGTAGTGTATGAAAAGAAACATTTCACAGATGTCTTTGTGGGTAAAATTCCCAGGTCTTTAAATCTGGACCAAGCGTTAAGCGTGCTAGAAACGGTGGGGGTAAGGTTTAAAATGGAAGGTCGAAAATTAATTATAATCTAATATAAATTTTTAGAAAGGGGGGAGCCTTATGGACAGTCTTTAAACATATCTATATAGCGAATGGAGGACGGATTTATTAAATAACCGATAGTGCTCGTAACACTATCGGTATTAATTGAGTAAATCTAGTCAAGTATTCATAGCGATGATGAGCTACATTCTTTAACTAAGATAAACCACAAACCATGCAAAATTATGCAAATAAATCAATTTGACCAAAGATTGCTACTATGCAGTCATTACAATGGAGCGGATAACACCATGCCTAATAACAAAAAGCTCCGACCGATAAATATTAAAAAGTTTCTTCTCATGAACATGTTGGTAGTGCTGGCAACTATAATGTGCTTAGAAACGGCTATGGCCGAAAAAATTATGGCGCAAAAGATTAGCCTTAATCAAAAAAATGCAACAGTTGCTCAATTGTTAACGAACATTGAAAAGCAAACTGGTTATACATTCTTTTATAGAAAGAATGACGTGGAAGAAATGAAGCCGGTTAGCGTTTCTCTTCAAAATGTAACTGTTGAAGATGCTTTAAATTATATATTTAAAGATCAGCCATGTAGTTATCAAGTGCAAGACAAGCTCATTGTGCTTAAAAAAAGGGTGTTACCGAGTGCTCATGAAGAACCGTTTGTTCGTCAAGAACACTTGGTGGTAGGCACGGTAAAGGATTCGTTAGGATTACCTATTCCAGGCGTTTCTGTATTAATTAAAGGTACATCTAAAGGAACATCAACAAATGCGGATGGAAATTATCAGCTTCAAGCAGAAAAGGGGCAGGTATTAGTCTTTAGAAATATCGGCTATTTGGAAAAAGAGGTCATTATCGGTGAAGACGCCAAATTGGATGTTATATTAACGAGTACTTCCGAAGGTTTGGATGAAGTAGTGGTGATTGGATATGGCAGTCAACAACGTCGAGATGTAACTGGGTCGGTGGCTCCAATTGCTATGGAAAATGTACGCGGACAAGCAATTTCCAGTCCTGATCAAGCGCTTACCGGACAAGTATCGGGTGTTAATGTTAGCACCTCGAACGGTACACCCGGTGGAGGACCGAGAATACAGGTGAGAGGTATAGGAGCAATTGGTGCGGGAAGCGAACCGTTATATGTGATTGATGGCTTTCCAATCCCGTCTTCCTCAGGGCAGCAATCAAACCCAATGAGCGCGCTCAATCCACAGGACATTGCATCTATGACGGTATTAAAGGACGCTTCTGCAACGGCTATATATGGGTCGAGAGGCGCTAACGGCGTTATCATTATTACCACAAAACGCGGAGCAAGCGGAAAGCCCGTGATTCAGTTTTCTGGAAGTACTGGATTGCAGGAAGTGCCTCAAACAGGGAGGCCAGACCTCATGAACGGGCAGGAGTTTGCACAGTGGCGTAAAGAAGCGATCATGGATAAAATACGCTTTGAAGAAGGCCGAGAGCCTACCTTGGCAGATGTTCCCGAAATTTATAGAGACCCATCATTAATAGGAGAAGGAACGAATTGGTTCGATGAAGTAACACGTGTTGCACCTATGACTGACGTAAACTTGAGTGTTTCTGGTGGGACGGAAAAAATAAAAACCTATGTGTCCGCTGGCTATTTTAATCAAGAAGGCGTGATGTTAAATACGGGATTTGATAGATTCTCGATCCGAACAAATGTAGACGCTAACTTGTCAGATCGCTTTAAAGTAGGAATTAACCTTTCTCCTTCCCTCACCTTTACAAGAGGCGGAGTAACAGGGCAAGGGAGAGATGAGGGTTTTGATATTGCAAGCCCAATTCCACCAGTGTATAATGAAGATGGTAGCTATAATGCCTATATACAATCACCAGGCACATTTGGCGTTCCAAATCCGGTGATGTTTTTGAAGGAAACAACCAACAAAGCAAGTAGGATAAAACTGTTGATGAATACTTATGCTGAATATAGTATTCTCGAAAATCTGAAATTCAAGACTACCTTCAACGTAGATTATGAGGATGGAAATAGTGAATATTTTAGGCCTTCCATTTTAGGAAATCAGAACGCTGCACCACCATCCGTTCCAAGTGGACAATATATCCAATCAAAATACCTGAACTGGTTAAATGAAAATACACTGAATTACGATTTTAATACGGCCAATGGGCATACACTTACTGCGCTAGTAGGATTTACGGTGCAGTCGCAAAAAAATCAATCTGCCGATTTCACAGGAAATCAATTTCCAGATGACGACATAAAAACGCTCAATGGTGCTGCTCGGATAACCGGTGGTACTGATAAAAGCGACTGGTCGCTGATCTCTTATTTGGCAAGGGCTAATTATTCTTATTTAGAAAAATACCTGGTAACCGCTACCGTTCGTACAGATGGATCATCTCGTTTTGGGGTAAATAATCGATGGGGAACTTTTCCTTCTCTTGCATTAGGATGGAGAGCCTCTGAAGAAACATTTTTAAAGAACGTGAAATGGTTGGATGATTTGAAGTTTCGGGCATCCTATGGCTTTACAGGTAATTTCAATATTGGTAACTACTCCTATATGAGTAATATTGGTACCAACGATTATGTGTTTAATGGTACGCTAGCAAGCGGTCGCGTGATGAATACGCTTGGAAATCCCTCTTTAGGTTGGGAGAAGATGAGAGAATTTAACGCAGGGATTGATTTTGTTGGATTCAATAATCGTTTAACATTCAGCGTGGATTATTACCACCGAAACACCCAAGATCTACTTTTAAATGTAGAGATTCCCGAATCTTCCGGCTTTAGCACGGTAACGGAAAATCGAGGCGACGTGTTAAATAGAGGACTTGAACTAGGTCTTAATTCAGTTAATATTTCGAAGGATAATTTTAATTGGAGCACTAATCTTAATATTTCATTCAACAGGAATAAAGTGCTTGCCTTGGGCAGAAGTGATGACCCTATTTATTCCGGTGTCAGCAGTGAGGGTAACCCAACTAACATTACAAAAATTGGTAGCCCTGTAGGTTTGCTGTTCGGTTATGTGGCAGAAGGTATCTATCAAAATGAAGCAGATTTAGCACAATATCCTTCTTTCCCCGGTGCTATACCAGGCAATATGCGTTTCAAGGATGTAAATGGCGACGGTCAGATTACACCCGTAGAAGATTTTGATGTAATCGGAAATCCTTATCCAGATTTTACCTGGGGGATAACCAATTCGTTACGTTTTAAAAATTGGGACTTGAGGGTATTGGTAGTGGGCTCTGTAGGTGCTGAGATGCTCCGAGCGACCAACTTCTATACGGGCAATATTGATGGCGTATTTAATGTTCGGAAAGAGATAGCCGATCGATGGAGGTCTCCTGAGCAGCCCGGAAACGGCAAGGTTCCAACTACAAACGGCACAGGAAGAGGGCGTGTGATGTATCGTGATACCCATTCCTATTCAGTTGAAAAAACAGATTACGCTTGGATAAGAAATATAACATTGGGGTACACGCTGCCAAATGGAATTGGTAAAGACAAATTTATAAAGCAGGTCAGGCTATACGGTACGGTACAAAATGCTTTCTTATTTACTGGGTATAGTGGTAATCCGGAAGGCACAAATTATAATAGAGATGACACAGGGGCACTCGTTCCCGGTATTGATTACTCTAACTATCCTGTACCACGCATATTCACATTGGGTGCCAATTTAACCTTTTAACCTTAAACTGATTTAACATGAAAATTAGAATCTATATAATAGCCTGTTTACTACTGGTTTTTTCAGCTTGTAAAGATTTACTGGACGTCGAACCGTATTCTTTTTCGAGCGACAGTAACTACTATGAAAATGAGGGTCAAATATTACGTGCCGTGAATGGAGCCTATGCTTCTTTGCAAGGGCTATATACCAATGACTGTTTTTATTCGCTTACAGAAATGCGGGCAGATAATACCAATTATCAGTTTGATGAAACAGATCGTGGTGCACAGCAACGCGAGGAAATCGATGAATTTATGATTACCTCTACTAATAACTACGTGAATACTTGCTGGAGGATTTTATATGATAATATTCAGCAAACCAATGTTATTTTAGACAGAGTGGATGCTGTGGAGTTTGGGGACGCGGCATTGAAGAATAGATATATAGGTGAAACCAAGTTTTTAAGGGCCCTGCAGTACTTTTACTTAGTACGCCTTTTTGGCGAAGTACCTTTGTTAATCCATGAGGTTTCAGATCCAGAAAGTGCTTTTTCGGAAGGTAGAGCAAGCGTAGAAGAAGTTTATAGTCAAATTATCAATGACGCGCAGGGAGCGATCGAAACCCTTCCCGCATCGTATAGCGGTAATGACATTGGGCGAGCTACTAAAGGAGCAGCACTTGCATTGCTTGGTGAGGTTTATTTAACAAGAAAAGAGTACGACTTAGCAGTATCGACCTTGCAGCAGGTAACGACCATGAATTATTCGCTCGTGGCGAATTACGGGGATAATTTTAATCCTGCAACGAAGAATAATTCGGAGAGTGTATTTTCCATTCAGTATGATGCGGCTTTGCAGACCGAGGCAAGTAATTTTATCTTCATGTTTGGGCCCAGCAACGGTAAAATGGAGCTTACGGGATTTCCTGGCAAACTCGGCGGAAGTAATATTCCGACACCAAGTATCGTGAATGCGTATGAAGAAGGTGATGTACGCAAAAATGAATCTATTCAACTATTTGATAACGCCTCCAATGCTTCTTTTCAGGAATCAGTAGCGTTTAATGGAAAAATTCCTTTTATAAAAAAATTCTATCACCCTCCTTTTTTAGAAGATGGGCGTGCCAATGAAGATTGGCCTGTTTACCGTTATTCTTATGTGCTGCTTATGCTAGCGGAAGCAATAAATGAGCAAGGTGGAAATCCCTATCCATATATCAATCAGGTTAGAACACGTGCTAAACTAGCACCGTTGGCCGGTCTGAGCCAAGCTGAACTTAAAGATGCCATCGCACATGAACAACGGATTGAAGTTGCTTTTGAGAATCATCGATGGTTTCAGCTCTTAAGAAATGGTAAGGCCGTTGAGGTAATGAATCAACATGGAATAGAAGAGAAAAATCGTCTTTCTCGCCTTAGCAAAGCTTCCTACAATTTGCAGGAATACATGCTGCTATATCCTATACCGGAAAGAGAGGCTAGACTGAATGGGTTTGAGCAAAATCCCGGGTGGTAATTCCATCGCGTATTTAATAATTTATAAACTGAATTCAACTAATTGTATATGCAATCATATAAGATAATTTCTATGTGGCTGGTTTTGATCGCGGTGTTGAGCCTATTTGGCTGTAAACAAGCGCCAGAAAAAGTAATAGAAGTAGATCCAAAGGTGAAGAAAATTGTGTTACCACCAGGCTTTGTTGCGGAACACATTTATAGTCCTTCTGATAACGAACTGGGTTCTTGGGTAGCGATGACGTTTGATAATAAGGGACGTATGATTACTTCCGATCAATTCGGTGCGCTATACCGAATTGAACTGCCCCCAATAGGCGCTGATTCAACTGTAAAACCTACCGTTCAAAAGTTAGATTTTCCAAGGGAGGGTGGCTCCGAAAAGGATACTACTAAAAATAAGGTAGGAATGGGTTATGCGCAAGGACTTTTATGGGCTCATAACAGTTTGTATGTCATGGTAAACCATAAAGCCGATGACGAATTTAAAAAGGGGAGTGGCTTATATAGGCTGCAAGATACCAACAATGATGACCAATTTGATAAAATCACACAGCTCAAATCACTGGATGGCTCTGGTGAGCATGGTCCGCATAGCATAGTTCTTGGTCCAGATAAAAAGTCCCTTTATGTAGTAGCAGGGAATTTTACGGATCTTCCCAAGATGGATAGCTACAGGCTGCCACCAAATGGGCAACGGGATAACCTGTTTCCGATGATTTTAGACCCTCAGGGACATGATGCAGATAGCCATGATAAAGGCGGATGGATTGCCAAAACAGATTCTGTCGGCGAGAAGTGGGAGCTGATCAGTGCAGGATTCCGAAATCCTTTTGATTTGGCCTTTAATGACGCGGGCGAATTGTTTACTTACGACTCGGACATGGAATGGGATTTTGGAATGCCTTGGTATCGTCCTACGCGTATTTGTCACGTGCCGAGTGGTGGTGAGTTTGGATGGCGTAAGGGCAACGACAAATGGTCGCCAAATTATCCTGATAATTTACCTGCAATATTAGATATCGGTCAAGGGTCGCCAACAAATATCATGTTTGCGCATAACGCACGCTTTCCCGAGAAGTATAGCAATAGCCTGTTAGCGTTCGATTGGAGCTTTGGGATTATTTATGCTGTTCAGATGAAACCAAAAGGAGCAAGCTATGAGGCTAAAGCGGAAGAATTTATTTCGGGTTCTCCTTTAGCACTTACGGATGGGGAAATTGGTCCCGATGGTGCTTTGTATTTTCTGAGCGGTGGTAGAAAGCTAGAGTCAGATTTATATCGCGTTTATTATAAAGACTATCAAAAAATAGACTTAACAGAAAGGAAGATAGAAAAAGAAACGGAGAAGCAGCGCTTACGGAAAATGTTAGAAGGATATCACAAATTATCCGCTGAAGGAACAGCTGAAAAGCTTTGGCCGTACTTGAAGTATAAAGATCGATTTATACGTTATGCAGCACGTATAGCAATTGAACATCAACCGGTAGATACCTGGAAAGATCTTGCTTTGCGAGAAAGGAACGTAACGGCTTTAACGGAGGCGATGATTGCTTTGGCACGAAATGGAGACACTTCTCTACAGGCTGCCATGTTGAAGAAAATGGGAACAGTAGCTATTTCGGATTTGCCGCTTGTGATGAAGCAGAATCTATTAAGAGCATATGAATTGGTCATATTCCGCATGGGGGTTCCGAAAAAAGAAGACAAAGAACAGCTTGTGAATCACCTTGCGGGTTTATATCCTTCCCATGTGAACGCACTAGATCAGCAGCTCAGTAAAATATTAGTGAAAATCGGCGCCGGAAATGTAGTAGAAAAAACAGTACCCTTACTTTTTACCGTAAAAGACGATACGACAAATCAACGTACGGTTACCCAATCTTCTGATTTAATACTTAGAAATCCACAATATGGATTGGATATCGCCAATATGTTAGCCAAAATGCCACCAGCGCAACAGATATATTTTGCTACCGTATTGAGTTTGGCAAAGGAAGGGTGGACATCGGAACTACAAGAACATTATTTTAAATGGTTTTACGATGCATTTGGTTATAAAGGGGGGAATAGCTATATCGGTTTTATAGATAAAGCGCGTAGGATGGCATTGGAAAGGGTTCCTAAACCACAATATGCACATTATAATAAACTGTCGGGAGATTCACTGCTCAGTAGTACCGGAACCTCCTTGGCTTTTGAAGGTGAAGGCCCGAAAGGCCCAGGTAAAAACTGGAAGATGGAGGATGCATTGCCAATAGTCGAAAAAGATTCTGGCGACCGTGATTTTAAACGAGGCGCTATGCTATTCGCTGCCATTCGCTGCGGCTCTTGTCATACGGTCCGCGGTGAAGGCGGGTCAATTGGTCCCGATTTAACCCAGCTGGGTACGCGGTTTACCGCAAAAGACATATTAGAGTCCATTATTGAACCTAATAAAGTCATTTCCGATCAGTATGCATCCACCGTTTTCATGCTAAAAGACGGTAGCTCCATGTTAGGTAGGTTGAAAAATGAAGATGAAACAACCTATTATATCTCGCAAAATCCATATGCACCCCAAGTGCTAAAAGAGATCCCAAAGAAAAGTGTAACGAATACCAAAACTGCTGAAGTTTCCATGATGCCGCCAGGGACTATTAACGTCATAAATGCAGACGAATTAAAAGACTTGATGGCTTATTTAAGGTCTGGAGGAAACAAGGATAGTGAGTTATTCAAGCCTAAAAAAAGCAAATAGTTTATGGAAGCGAAGAACAAAAGTTGGCTTGAAAAAGTGTCAAATACAGCACAGGTGGGAGGTATTGAAACATCCATTTTGGATAATGGACCGGGTAGCGGTACCCGTATTGCATGGATAAATACAGGTGCAGGCTTGCGTTTTAAGGTGGTTATTGATAGAGCAATGGATATTGCAGACGCATTTTTCAATCAATATAGTTTATGTTGGCTAAGCAGTGTAGGTGTAACTAAACCGCAACCGTTTTCGGATAAGGGAGCTGATTGGCTAAGAACTTTTGGTGGGGGTTTATTGGTTACTTGTGGGCTTACACATATAGGCGGGCCTGAAAGCGATGAATATGGTGACAGAGGGCTTCATGACCAGATCAGCAACTGTCCGGCCGAGATTATCTCGATCATACAACCAGATCTTGAGCAGGAAAATCCGGTAATGAGCATAACGGGGATCGTGAGACAGGGCTATCCGCTGGGACCCAATCTGACGTTAAAAAGAACCATTCGGGCCTTTTTGGGGGAGCCAATACTTTATATTCATGATGAAGTTGTCAATCGAGGGAATTGCCCGATTCCGCATATGCTGCTTTATCACTTCAATTTTGGTTGGCCTTTGGTTGATGAAGGTAGTAGGCTATTATGGTCGGGGTCGTGGAAAGCCCGTGAAAAAGGTGATGCGAATCGGATTTTTAGAGAGGGCCGAGCATTTAAGAGTTGTGTTGGACCTTTGCAAAATCATAATGGCAGCGGTGAAGAGGCGGCTTTCATCGATGTGGAGAGCGATGCAAACGGTGTCTGCAGTTGTGGTATATATAACGAAAATCTGGGGATAGCAGTATCCTTAGACTTTCCAAAAAATCAGTTGCCTTGGTTAACAAATTGGCAACACTGGGGAAAAGGAGAATATGTTACAGGGCTGGAACCAGGGACACACCTGCCTGTCGGTCAGCGAAAGGCAAGGGAAAATGGCCAGTTAACATTCCTCCAGCCGGGCGAACGCAAAGAATACAATATAACGGTAAAAGTTCTGAATCATCCAGCAGACATTGTTAATCTGCTAAATAAACATGTAGACTAATTAATTAACGATCAATTTTTTATTTAAAGCTTATGGATATTATACAAAAAGCAATAGCGCACGGAAAGGGCATATTAAGATTAGCACCTACGTGGGTACCTCGATCTTTCTGCGTACCTGGTAGAAGAATTAAATTGCATCCTGATGATTACTATATTTTGGGAGGTGAGCGTGGGGGAATCGATGAAAGATGGTTATCCTCTACAACACCGGCGAAAAACGGACCGTTAACAGGTGAGTATGAGGGGTTAAGCTTTATTGTGTATGACGATGGAAAAAACACATATAAGGCCCTTCTCAAGGATGCCGTTGATGTATTGAAGGAGGAGCTCATAGGCGCGCGATTATGGAACGAATACCAGAGCTGGCCCATGTACTCGAAGTTCTTCGATAATATGGGGCCCCTTCCACATCATATACACCACAACGATGAAAAAGCAGCACTGATAGATCAAAAGGGAAAACCGGAAGCTTATTACTTTCCTCCCCAGTTAAACAATCATGGTGGCGATTTCCCTTACACCTTTATGGGAATTGCTCCTGGTACAAGCAAAGAAGAAATAAAAACTTGTTTAGTTAATTTCACAAAAGGAGATAACAAAATCACCAATTACTCCCAGGCCTATCGCCTTGAGCCAGGCACCGGGTGGGATGTGCCTCCAGGCTTACTGCACGCACCTGGCAGTTTATGTACTTATGAACCCCAAAAAGCTTCGGATGTATTCGCTATGTATCAATCCTTGGTGAATGAGGCTATTATTCCAGAGGAACTTTTGTGGAATGGCACACCGAAAGATAAGATTGGCGATTTTGATCAATTGCTAGATGTAATTGATTGGGAATTAAATCTTGATCCAAATATGATGAAGAATCGTTTTATGGCCCCAAAACCGGTTAAAGAGATGAGTGAAATGCTGGAGGCTGGTTATATAGAAAAATGGATCTGCTATAAATCGAGCGCATTTAGCGCAAAAGAGTTGACCATCTTGCCGGAGCAGACAGTAACCATCCACGACAATGCTGCTTATGGATTAATTGTGATGCAAGGCAGCGGAAAAATGGGGGTTTGGGACATTGAAACGCCTGCGCTAATACGTTATGATCAGCTCACCAATGATGAATTTTTTGTTTCAGAGAAGGCTGCTAAGGAAGGTGTTAGGATAGAAAATCGTTCAAGCACAGATCCTATCGTTATGCTAAAACATTTCGGTCCAGATAATCCTGATTTAAAACTAGACTTTTAATTGTATACTGATGAACCCGACATGATTAAAAGAGTTATATCCCTATGTGTTAATGACTCTTTTTAATCATCAAAGGCTCCATCTGACCATTAAACGTAAGAAAGAAACAGATGAAACCATCATGAGCAAATACTCACAAAAAAATGTTGCTCATGATAGCTTCATCGCCGATAAAAATCAAATTGTATACTGATGAAAAAGAATAATTTCCCAAAATTACATAACGCAACCTGGCCTGGAATAGTGGGCAAAGGTGATGGATCTGAACCGGTTATCCCACTGGATACCCTACTGGAAAAGACAGCGGCAGCAGAGGTGGATGGGGTGAAATTTGATGGTGTTGATTTAGGTCTTTTTGATGAACACATAAGGATAGATGCTACAGAAGATGAAATCGAAAAACTATGTGATAAAGTAAGCGGATTTGGATTGGAAATAGGAACGTTGGTGGCCCCCATTTGGCCTCCTTTTGGTGGTGCCGCAATGGGCACAGAGGAGGAAAGGAAAAGATTTGTGAATGTCGTGCGAAGAGCTTGCCGTTTTGGCGAGCGGTTGCGGAAACTAGGGGTGCGAACTACTAATGTGATCCGAATCGATTCTGCTTCTAGCGTGAGCGCCTGGATACAAAATCCAGTGAATAACACGAAATTAATTGCACAGACCTTTCGAGAAGCATGTGATGTAGCTGCCGGATTTGATGAGCGGTTAGCAGCAGAAGGTGAAATTTGCTGGGGAGGCATGCACAGCTGGACAACTATGTTAGATACGTTGGAGCAAGTTGATAGACCCAATATTGGTTTTCAAGCAGATATGGCACATACCTTATTGTATTTGTTAGGCTATAACAGCCCGAACGATCGCATCTTGCCGGCGGACTTTAACTGGAAGGATAGAGAAGAGCTTAGCCATGCACTTAAACAGCTAACAGAAAAATTAAGGCCTTGGACAATAGATTTTCACGTTGCCCAAAATGACGGTACCGTTTTCGGGGCTGGCTCTCATGACAAAACGGGACGTCATTGTTTAGCGAATGATCCGAACGGGAAGCTTGATATTGGAAAGGATGCTGGATTTTGGCTGAGGGATAGTGAAGGAAAGCTGACCAAAGCCTTTAGGCATATCTGTTGGGACGGCTGTATGTTCCCAAATGAGGTTATGGAGAAGCAGGATACGTGGAATAATATTTTGGCTGCAATGATTCAGGTCCGAGAACAGCATGGGTGGTATGAAAAACAATAAGTAACGTATTAATAATTAGATCGAATGAAAAAGGAAATCAGAATAGGGCTGGTTGGATGCGGTTTTATGGGTAGAACGCATTCAAATGGCTATAATAGAGTCCCTAATTTCTTCCCTGAGCTGGCGTATCAACCCGTCCTAAAAGCCGTGTGTTCTAGAAGTAAGGATCAGATGGAGGCTTTCGCCCAACAATGGGGATATGAATCAGTCGAAATAGACTGGAAATCACTGGTTAAACGAGACGACATCGATGCCATTGATATTTGCACCCCTAACAATATGCATGCAGAAATTGCCATCGCGGCGGCTGAAGCAGGAAAAATGATCTTGTGCGAGAAGCCCTTGGCAAGAACCTTAGCAGAAGCCCAATTAATGCTTGATGCAGTAGATAAAGCGAAAGTTAAAAACACCGTATGGTACAATTACCGTCGCCTTCCAGCGGTAACACTAGCAAAAAAAATAGTTAATTCCGGACAACTAGGCAAAATTTTTCATTACAGATCTAATTTTTTACAAGATTGGACTATTAATGAAAACCTTCCTCAGGGGGGCAGAGCCTTTTGGCGGATGGATGCAGATGCAGCCGGATCGGGTGTTACCGGAGATTTATTAGCACACTGTATTGATACGGCTATGTGGTTGAATGGAGGCATTAACGATGTTTCTGCCGTAACAGAAACTTTCGTAAAACAACGTTTACATGAAGATACAGGAAAGCTACAAGACGTTAAAATTGATGATGCCTGTATTTTTCACTGCCATTTTGAAAATGGTTCGCTAGGGTTATTTGAGTCTACACGTTTTGCTCGAGGACATAAAGCGTTGTTTACGTTTGAAATAAATGGTGAAAATGGTTCGCTGCGCTGGGATCTCCATGATTTAAACAGACTGGAATACTTTAATAACCAAGAAGAAGCTTCTACACGGGGTTGGCGCTCTATACACGTTACAGATGGAGATCAGCCTTATATGAGTAAATGGTGGGTGCCCGGATTGTCTATAGGTTACGAACATTCTTTTGTACATCAGGTGGCTGATTTTTTGAAAAGCCTTGAAACAGGGGAGGTATGCGCTCCTACTTTTAAAGACGCTTTGGAAACACAGAAAGTATGCGAGGCAGTGCTAAGCTCGGCCTCGTCCAAAAAGTGGCAGATGACAAATGTAAATTGGAAACATACAGAAAACAAACAATAGATCAATAATTATACTCCAATGGAAAAACTAATTAAAGATATAACAGGAGGAGGACTGCTGGTTCTTTTTATGATAACGATGCTTACTGCTTGTGCTCAATCAAGTAGAGATAAGGAAAAGGATATTACAAAGAGCGAAGAACAGTTAGATAGTGGTTTTGTGAATATTTTTGATGGTAAAACCCTAAACGGCTGGGAAGGAGATTCCGCTTATTGGCGTGTGGAAGATGGAGAATTGGTTGGAGAGCGGAAAGCGACGGATGAACCGCTTGAACGAAACACGTTTATCATTTGGAAAGGTGGTGAGCCAGTTGATTTTGAATTGAAATTAATGTATAAGATCTCTCCTGAAGGAAACAGCGGCATTAATTACAGGAGTGAGCTAGTAGAAAGTATTCCAAATGCCTTGAAAGGTTATCAGGCGGATATCGATGGAAAAAATAATTATACAGGGCAAAATTATGAAGAACGCAAAAGAACAACCCTTGCCTATCGTGGCCAGGTTGTAGAAGTGCCAAATGGTATACAAGGGGAGTCTAAGAACAACGCCTGGACCACTGTCATAGTTAAAGATACTTTAGGAGATCTAGATAAGCTTAAAAGTTCAATTAAAGATGCGGATTGGAACGAATGCCGTATTGTGGCAAAGGGAAATCGATTACAACATTATGTGAATGGTGTTTTGATGAGCGATGTGACAGATAATGATCCTAAAAATCGTAAAATGGCTGGCTTGATTGGTGTGCAGATTCATGTTGGTCCGCCAATGAAAGTGGCATTTAAAGATATAAAATTGAAGAATTTGTAAAAAAGTGAGCGTATCATGTGGCTAATCATTCTTAATATTATTTTCTTTTTAGCGTTTATGCTCTTTGCGTATGTCAATCTAAATGATAAAGATTCTTGGCTATGGGTGCCCATTTATGTTGCAGCAGCATTATTGTGTGGATTAACCGTTTTTGGTCAATACTTCTATACCCTCTATTTAATAGCTATTGGGTTTTACCTTATTTATGCTGTAATCCTTTTTTTTTCAAAAGATGGTGTATTAGATTGGATGACCAAATATAATCGCCCTAGCATTGTGGAGAGCATGCAGGCTTCCAAGCCATATATCGAGAAAACAAGAGAGTTTTTTGGACTACTTATTATTAGTACGGCATTGGGACTGGACTATTTTACTGGTTTCTAGATTATAATGAAATGAACGTAGAGAGAACACCTTTTAAAACACTCCTATTTACTATTATCCATTCAAATGTTGAAAAGCATGAGTTCACTTGGATTTTGGAGCAAGAAGATGCCATTAAAAGTAGGCCAAATGAAATAGGGGTCTCATTTGTTGCCGTAAATAGGAGGGTAGGAAAAAAGTTAGTTCATTTAAGTTCCTCTCAGGAAGCACAGGTAGACCGATTGATGCCCGGATTTAAAATTTCAGGATGGGATAGGCATCGCCTTGTGCGTTTGGGGCTGTTGTTAAGCATAAAAAACCAAACGTGTACAGAGTATGTGAGCTTAGTTGAGCAATTATTCAGGCATGCGGATGTTAATGAACTTATTGCGTTATATAGCTCTCTGTCGGTATTGGAATATCCTAATGAGTGGGTATTCCGATGTACGGAAGGGATTCGAAGTAACATGGGGTCCGTTTTGGACGCTATCATGTATGACAATCCCTACCCGGCAAGCTATTTAAATGAAAGTGCTTGGAATCAGCTTGTTTTAAAGGCCTTTTTTACAGATAAAGATCTAGGTAGGATAGTGGGTTTATATGAACGGCTCAATGACGCGCTTATAGCCTCACTTCTCGGTTATGCGCAAGAGCGCATGGCTGCAGGTAGAACAGTGAATCCCTTGCTATGGAATATGATAGGATAAGAAAATGGTTTAGACGCCTGTCCTACCGCAGGCGGATGAGGCCAATGAAATACCCTTAATCAATTAAAAAAAATAAAATTATGTGCGGAAATCAATCATTTATGAATGCCCATGAGTCAACGGTAAATACGGATGTCCTGAACTTGGAAACCATTAAAGGTATGTGCTTTTTTGATCCACATATTCATATGACTTCCCGTACAACAGACGATTACCAGGCAATGGCAGATGCAGGAATTGTCGCCATTATCGAACCGGCATTTTGGCTAGGGCAGCCCAGAACCGGGCTAGCGAGTTTTAGAGACTATTATAATAGTTTAATTGGCTGGGAAAGATTCCGTTCGTCTCAATTTGGTATCAAACATTATTGCACCATAGGATTAAATGCCAGAGAAGCAAATAATGTTGAGCTAGCAGCACAAGTAATGGAATTGTTGCCCTTATTTGTTTATAAAGAAGGGGTAGTAGGAATCGGTGAGATTGGCTTTGACGATCAAACCCCGGCAGAAGAAAAATATTACCGCTTACAGTTAGCATTAGCTAAAGAAGCAGCGTTGCCTGTGCAGGTCCATACACCCCATCGTGATAAGAAAAAAGGCACTATTCGGAGCATGGAAATAGCATTAGAACATCAGCTAAACCCTGGCCAAGTTATAATCGATCACAATAATGAAGAAACCGTTGAAGACGTCCTCAATCGTGGGTTTTGGGCAGCTTTTACCATTTATCCATTTACTAAAATGGGAAACGAACGAATGGTCACGCTCATTAAGAAGTATGGCGCTGAAAGAATCATGATAAACTCAGCAGCAGACTGGGGCATTAGTGACCCCCTGGCGGTTCCGAAAACAGCGGCCTTAATGAAAGCCCGAGGAATCAGTGAAAAGGACATCGAATTGGTGACCTACCAGAATGCCATTACAGCCTTTGCCCAGAGTGGTCAAATTGATGTATGTGCATTTGCAGATGTGAAGCAAATAGACCAACGCGAGAAATTTGCAGGTAATAGCATTTTACGTGGTGGTCAACAACCAAGGATAGATAAGTCGTCCATTATAATCAGTTAACAATGTCTGAAACCTCTTTCCCCCTAAAAGATTATATGCGCTTGTTAAGGCCTGCTAATATAATAACAGCCATTACGGATGTGTTAGCGGGTATTTCTTTATCGGGTATCTTTTTTCTAGATCAATCGCAACTACCCTTGGATATCATTGCTCTCCTTTGCCTATCTACTATAGGACTCTATGGTGGGGGAATTGTTTTCAACGATATTTTTGATGCTCCTCTAGATAGGATAGAACGCCCGGAGAGACCAATACCCCGTGGAACCATAAGTATCCAAGCGGCCTTACTTGTTGGAATTGTTTTTTTTCTGATAGGCTTAACTGCCGCTTTTGTAGCAAATCCTGTCGCGGGATATCTTGCTTTTTTTATTGTTCTTGCAGCACTGCTATATAATAAATGGGGTAAACATCATGCCATTCTTGGCCCACCAAATATGGGCTTATGCCGGGGATTAAATCTTCTGCTGGGATTAAGCATTATTCCAGATCAGGTGTTTTCGATGTGGTACATAGCATTTGTTCCTATCCTATATATCGGAGCGATCACCTTAATTAGTAAAGGTGAAGTGCATGGAAGTAGTAAAACGCCCTTGTTTATCGCCGCAATTCTATACGCCATTGTTGTATCAGCAATTGGCTTATTGGCGAATTATAATCAGTATTTTCTCTTAACAGCAACAGTACTATTAGCCTTTTCATGGATGGTATATCGTCCATTATGGAAAGCAATAAAAGATTCTTCCGGCAAAAATATAAGGAAAGCAGTGAAAGCCGGCATCCTGGGCTTAATTATAATGAACGCGGGATGGGCCCTCGCTTCGGGTGCCTTTTCGATAGCCCTAATTATGCTGCTTATGTTACCACTAACGCTCTGGTTAGGTCGGTTTTTCGCAGTTACTTAATACGTTTCGAATTTGTTTAACCATTTAGTAATTAGTTATGAGTGTTTTACGACAAAATTTTCAAATTAACTTTCAATATAACATCTACTTTACTGAGCACGTTTTTTCATTGCAGAATGCCGAACTGCTGAATATGCTTAAAACGGCACAACAACCAGGCTTTACGCAACGATTATTATTTGTAATTGATGAACAAGTTCAGCTTCTTCATCCAAGCCTAACGTTCGAAATTGATGAATATTTTAAAGCGGTAAATACTATTCAGGTCGTTAGGGAAAAGATTGTAATTGCTGGTGGCGAGATTGCTAAAAATGATCTTAACTACTTTAATCAGATTATTGAAGCAATAAATTATCATAAAATAGACAGACACTCCTACGTGATCGCCATTGGAGGAGGAAGTGTTTTAGACTTGGCAGGATATGCAGCTGCAGTAGCACATCGTGGCCTTAAGCACATACGTATTCCAACGACTGTACTATCTCAAGCCGATTCCGGGGTGGGGGTTAAGAATGGAATTAACTATTTAGGAAAGAAAAACTTTTTAGGCACCTTCAGCCCTCCTGTAGCGGTCTTCAATGATTATCATTTCTTAACCACGCTCCCCGATAGACAGTGGGTTTCAGGGATATCAGAAGCTATTAAGGTGGCCCTCATTAAAGATGACCGTTTTTTTGAATGGCTAGAGGAAATGGCCGATAAGATAATGCAATATGACAAAGCCGCCATGCAATGCCTGATAGAACGCTGTGCCGATTTGCATATAGAACATATAGGTGGCGGAGATCCTTTCGAACTAGGATCTTCACGACCCCTCGACTTTGGCCATTGGAGTGCACATAAAATTGAACAGTTAAGTGCATTTAGCATTATACATGGAGAGGCCGTCTCTATCGGGATTGCCATCGATAGCATGTATTCTTTTTTAGTAGGCTCTTTAACGAAGGACGAATGTATACGTATATTAAATCTTTTACTGAAATTTAAGCTACCTATCTTTAATGAAATACTGGTATCACATGTTAATATACAAGCATTGCTGGGTGGACTTCAAGAATTTAGCGAGCACTTGGGCGGACGGCTAACCATTATGCTTTTAAACGCTATTGGCCAAGGGTATGAAGTGCATGAAATGAACGCTGTTAAAATTGAACAGGCACTTTCTCTTTTACAGAAAATGTACGTCGATCAGGAACGGTACGAGCTGGCTGAATTTTAATTTAAATCAACTATTATGTTTGTTAAAAAAGGACATTTAACGTATTGTACAAATATTCATGCCGGTGAAACATGGCAATCGCATTTTGAGGCTTTAAAAGCTTATATCCCAGAAGTCAAAAAACGGGTTTCTCCCGAAGCAATAATGGGTATTGGCTTGCGTCTATCCAATGAGGCGAGCCTGGAGCTGATTAAGCCTGCACAACTGGCCGCTTTTAAGGATTGGCTTCATCAGAACCAGTTATATGTATTTACCATGAACGGCTTTCCCTATGGGGCCTTCCATCAAACGCAAGTAAAGGATCAGGTACACGCACCGGATTGGTCCACCCGTATGCGTGTCGACTATACCATACGATTACTGGATATTTTAAACGAGCTGTTACCTGAAAACTTGGAAGGCGGGGTTTCTACCTCGCCATTAAGTTATAGGCATTGGCATGGATCTTCCAACAATGGGTTTGAAAAGATAAAACAGGAAGCAACCTTACATATTGTAGAGGTAGTACAGCATCTGATGAATATCCAAAAGATACGGGGAAATTATCTACATCTGGATATTGAACCGGAGCCAGATGGCCTTTTAGAAAGTGGGGATGAATTTCTCGACTGGTATCTCCACGATTTATTACCTATTGGTATTCCGATGCTATCAAAAGAATTTAATTTGACACCTGCAGCAGCCGAAGAGGCGATAAAAAAACATATATGCTTGTGTTATGATATTTGTCATTTTGCATTAGGTTATGAATCGCACGAAGGGATCATAAAAAGAATAAGATCACAGGGTATCCAAATTGGGAAAATACAGATTAGTGCGGCCATAAAAGCAAAACTTCCACCTTTATTGTCGACTAGGATGGCGCTTAAAACAACTTTCGAAGTCTTTAATGAAAACACCTACTTACATCAGGTAATCGCAAAAACTATCGACAACGCTCTGATCAGGTATCGAGATCTTCCAGAGGCACTTTTAGACTTAGAAAATATGGACGTTGATGAGTGGCGCGCGCATTATCATGTACCCTTATTCGTGGAAACTTATGGTAATCTTGAATCTACCCAGGAAGACATCAAAGAAGTCTTGAAAATATATCAGCGAGATGGTATATCCAAGCATCTTGAGGTGGAGACTTATACCTGGGATGTATTGCCGAATGTGCTGAAACAGCCCCTCGTGGCGTCTATTGCTAGAGAAATTAACTGGGTAAATGATCAATTAATATAAACCTGGTATTATGAACAAAACGGCAGTGATCGATATAGTAGGGCTTTCAAATTCGATTATCGGAGAGCATACACCATTTTTAAAGGAATATATTGCAAAGAATCACCTTAGCCTGATCCAGCCCATGCTGCCAGCTGTAACCACCGCAGTGCAGTCTACCTATCTTACAGGGAGATGGCCCAAAGACCACGGCATCGTTGGGAATGGTTGGTATGATAAAGAAGATTGTGAGATTAAATTTTGGAAACAATCCAACAAGTTGGTTCATAGCGAAAAGATATGGGAAAAAGCCAAACAACAAAATCCGCTTTTTACCTGTTTACAGCTGTTTGGCTGGTACAATATGTATGCTGAGGTAGATTTTTCCGTTACTCCAAGGCCCAATTATTTAGCAGATGGAAGGAAAATCCCAGATTGTTATAGCCGGCCTGCCGAATTGCGGGATTACCTGCAAAAAGCGCTTGGACAATTTCCCTTGTTTCAGTTCTGGGGGCCCAATGCTAACATCAAGTCTAGTCAATGGATTGCTGATGCAGCTATCTTAACAGATAAACGTTATGACCCAACCTTAAGCTTTATTTACTTGCCTCATTTAGATTATTGCTTGCAAAAGGCCGGTCCGGACGTCTCTGTTATTAAGAAGGAACTTTACGAAATAGATAGGCTCGTTAAACAGCTAGTAACGCATTACGAGAAGAAAGATGTCCGTATTATCTTATTGTCGGAATACGGGATTTGTCCTGTAAATAAGCCAATTCATATTAATCGCTTATTACGAGAAAAGGGACTTTTAGCAATTCGCGTGGAAAGGGGTTTAGAACTACTTGATCCGGGAGCTTCCAAAGCTTTTGCCGTAGCGGACCATCAAATTGCACATGTTTATATCAATGATAAAACGGTAGAACAAGAGGTTCGTCTATTACTTGAAAACACAGCAGGAATTGAGCTGGTTTTAGATCCCGAACAACAAGCTGCTCATCATATACAACATGAGCGAGCGGGTGATTTTGTTTTAATGGCCGATCCGCAAAGTTGGTTTACCTATTATTTTTGGCTGGATGACGAAAAAGCGCCCGACTACGCAAGGGCAGTTGATATTCATAAAAAGCCAGGGTATGATCCCGTGGAGCTGTTTATGACGTCTAAATGGCGGGCAGCATATAAGTTGATGCGTAAAAAACTAGGCTTGCGATATGTATTAGATGTTATCCCCCTGGATGCAAACTTAGTTAAAGGTTCCCATGGTTGTATAAGCGTTTCCAAAGAGTATTCTCCTGTCATTGTGAGCTCCTTGGATTTAAATAATCGTTCACAAATAGAGGCTACCGATGTTTTTGATATCATTTGGAAGAGTTTATTTGCGTAATAAGGATAGCAGTACATGGCTGTCAGGATAGTACAGGATGAAATAACTAATAAGTTATGTTAAACTTGTGATAAAGAAATACCAATTAAACCAATATTTCATGATCTATAATGCGTTACGTAAAAGTATAGGAGCGAAATTGTTTGGAGTCTTCTTATGTCTCTTAGCTTCCTGCTCTTCAAACGGAGATAATATTCCTTTCTCTAATATCGAGAAAGGCTTTCAAATACCGCCAGATTCCGTTCAAACGAGTGTATACTGGTATTGGCTTTCTGACAATATTTCTAAAGAAGGGGTAATAAACGACTTAAAAGCCATGAAAGCCGTTGGCATTAATAGGGCTTTTATCGGCAATATTGGTTTGGATGACGTGCCTTATGGGAAAGTTAAATTGTTCTCCGAGGAATGGTGGGATATTCTGCACACAGCGTTAAAAACAGCCACTGAGCTTCATATTGAAATCGGGCTGTTCAATAGTCCAGGTTGGAGTCAGTCCGGCGGCCCCTGGGTGACGTCAAAACAGGCTATGCGTTACCTTGCAAGCACAGAAACATTTTTAAAAGGTGCTCAAAAAGTGTCAGTGAAACTTCCAAAGCCTTCGGGTGACTTTCAGGATGTTCGTGTCGTTGCTTTTCGTGCACCAAAAAATTATGCAAATTCAATAGCCGATCAATCTCCAAAAATTTCATCAATACCGATCATGGCAGCACTGCCAAACCTTATCGATAAAAATAGGGAAACAGAGGTGCGATTGCCAGAGAAGCAAGCTGCTGTTTTTACCTTTTCCACTCCCGAAGAATATACGGCAAGGAGCCTGACTATCTACCCATCGAGGCGCAATATGAATATGAGCGTGACATTTGAAGTGTTACTTGACAATGAATACCATGAAGTTGAAACATTTAAATTGGATCGTAGCAATAATGAACTCAATGTAGGTTTTGAACAATTTGCGCCCGTAACCATATCATTTGAAGCAGTGAAAGGCACATCCTTCCGGTTGACATTTGAGGATGTTTCGCCTAATGCAGGAATTGCTGAAGTAGAAATCACCTCAACACCCAAAGTGGAGCGTTTCAATGAGAAAACCCTTGCCAGAATGCACCCCACACCACTACCTTATTGGCATGACTATCAATGGAAGCAGCAGGCAGTGATTACTGATAAAGATTATCTAGTGCGTGAGTCCGATGTCTTAGATATTACGGCCAATATGGCGGCAGATGGAACCTTAAATTGGGAGGTGCCGGTAGGTGATTGGGTGGTGTTACGTACCGGAATGTTACCAACAGGTGTTAAAAACGGACCCGCATCCCCAGAAGGGACAGGTCTTGAGGTTGATAAAATGAATCATGAACATGTGATCAAACATTTTGATGCTTTTCTTGGTCAAATTATGAAGAGGATACCAGCCGAAGACCGTAAAACATGGAAAGTAGCTGTACAGGATAGTTACGAGATGGGCGGACAGAATTGGACGGACAACTTTATCAGCAAGTTTAAAACACATTATGGTTATGATCCAACGAAATACATGCCTGTTTTATATGGTCATGTGATAGAAAGTCAAGACGAATCAGATCGATTTCTATGGGATTTAAGACGTTTTGTGGCTGATAATGTTGCCTATGAATATGTGGGTGGCTTGCGAGATATTAGCCATAAACATGGATTGACAATATGGCTGGAGAATTATGGACATTGGGGGTTCCCCGGTGAGTTCTTGCAATACGGCGGACAATCGGATGAAGTGGGCGGTGAATTTTGGAGTGAGGGAGAGCTGGGTAATATAGAAAATCGTGCTGCGTCTTCCGCGGCTCATATCTATGGGAAGACAAAGGTATCGGCCGAATCCTTTACGGCTGCGGGTAATACATTCGGTCGTTACCCCGCCATGATGAAACAAAGAGGTGATCGTTTCTTTACGGAAGGTATCAATAGTACCTTATTGCATGTGTATATTCAACAAGCATACGAGGACAAAAAACCTGGCGTAAATGCTTGGTTTGGTAACGAATTTAATCGTTTCAATACTTGGTTCTATGATATGGATATGTTCGTTCGTTATTTAAAGCGATGCAATTTTATGTTGCAACAAGGAAAGTATGTGGCTGATGTAGCGTATTTTATTGGAGAAGATGCACCGAAAATGACGGGCGTTCAAGACCCTGCTTTACTAAAAGGATATTCATTTGATTATATCAATGGAGAAGTGATCCGTGATCGACTTGAGGTCAAAGATGGGCGTTTTGTATTACCGGATGGGATGGCTTATCGTATATTGGTTTTACCAAAGCTGGAGACGATGCGACCTGAACTATTACAGAAAATTGAGCAATTGGTTAAGGCTGGTGGGGTGGTGCTAGGCCCAAAACCGAAACGATCGCCAAGTTTACAGAATCATCGAGATGCTGATAAAACGGTGCAGCAACTTGCCAAAAAGCTTTGGGGAAATATCGATGGCAAAGGAGTTAAATCCCATCAATATGGTGACGGATTAGTAATGGATGGTATGGATCTCCAAGAGGCGCTCAATAAAATGGAGATCCTACCCGATATGAAGTTGGCCAACCAGGATACTGCGCTCTTTATCCACCGAAGGTTGCAAGATGCGGACGTTTATTTCTTGTCGAATCAAGCTGATAAAAAGGTAAGGATTACCCCGTCTTTTCGTATTAGCGGTAAAGTTCCCGAATTGTGGAATGCAATAACGGGAGAGCAGCGGGAATTACCCGAGTTTACCTCCGATGCACATACGACTGCCGTTCCGCTGTTACTAGAGGCATATGAAAGTGCTTTCATTGTATTTCGTAAAAAGGGCTCAACGAATACTACCAACAAACTGAATTTTCCAACTCCCCAGAAAACCATTGCCATTAATCGGCCTTGGAGTGTGACATTCAGTAAGGAGGCAGGGGGGCCGGAAGAACCTGTGATATTTAATAAACTTACCGATTGGTCAAAGCATAGCGACGAACGCATCGCTCATTATTCTGGAGCTGCTTGGTATCAAACAACAATCGACCTTGAGGAACAGGTCGATGGAGAGCGTGTTTTTCTTAATATGGGATCTTTAACGGCTTTAGCCAAAGTCAAAATAAATGATCGGGATATTGGTGGTGTTTGGACACCTCCCTATCAACTGGATATCACATCGGCTATCCGTGCTGGGCAAAATAAGATAGCCATAAAAGTGGTAAATACTTGGGTAAACCGTTTGATTGGTGATCTGCAATTGCCTGAAAACAAACGAAGGAGTTGGACTTATGTTAATCCTTATACAGCAGATTCAAAGCTTCATGCAGCAGGTTTGTTAGGGCCAGTAACCATAGAACGATATTCATATTAACGAAGACGTTTTACCACCGGCAAATTAGTGATATGAATATTAAGTAGATAAAGATGCAATATCTCCATATCACGTGCTTATCGTTTGATGTTTAGGCATGTTAAAGAAGTGTCCTTTGGATCAGGCGGAATAAAAATTTCAGGATAGTACGGGTTGCTATTTATAAGATTAATAGTTTACTTTATCTGTACTAGGGATCCTAAAATCATTATTATAAACTTATCTTATGGTATTCTGCAAAAGCAAGTTGTTTACCTATTTGGTAATGATCGTTTCCGTTTTCACTTTGTTTAGCTGTGGTCACAGATCTAGTCGACAAGGTGTTACGACGGATGAACTCTATGAAACTTTTGTAAACCCTCCTGATTCTGTACGTCCTGGCGTTTACTGGTATTTTATGGATGGTAATATTTCGAAGGACGCTATGACGAAAGATTTGGAATCCATGAAAGAGGCTGGGATTGGAAGTGTTGTGTTTTTAGAAGTGAATGTGGGTATTCCAAGGGGTAACGTGAATTTTTTAGGGAAAGAATGGCAAGATTGTTTTGCCCACGCCATCAAAGAAGCTGAAAGATTAAATATAGCGGTGATTTTGGGCTCTGGACCTGGCTGGGCCGGAAGTGGAGGGCCGTGGGTAAAGCCCGAGCAGTCTATGCAGCATTTAGTGTCGAGCAGCGTGAGCGTATCCGGCAATGGTCGCCATCAACATATAAAATTACCCGAACCAATACCAAAACCACCATATTTCGGTGAGGGCATTTTTACGCAGGAGCTGAAAGAAAAATGGCTAAACTATTATCGAGATGTGGCCGTGTTGGCCTTTCCAACACCGTCAGATCAGCAGTCGCTACCCGGTATCGATGAAAAGGCACTCTACTATAGAGAACCTTATTCTTCGGTACCCAATGTAAAGCCGCGATTATCAATGCCGGCGGTCTCGGAAAGCTCAATAAAGATGGCCATCCCGCAACAGCAGATTATTGATTTAAGCGATAAGCTGACAGTTGATGGCAAACTCAATTGGAACGTGCCTCAAGGAAATTGGACTGTTATGCGTTTTGGTAGCCGAAATAATGGTGCAGTTACGCGCCCGGCGCCATTAGCAGGCCTGGGCTTTGAAGTAGACAAGATGGATAGCGCAGCTTTTCGTGGACATCTGGAGAACTATGTGGGCGTATTGCTGAAAAAGATTGGAACCGGAAACAGCGATTTACAGGGAGGGTTGAAGCGCTTACATATTGATAGCTGGGAAATGGGTGCTCAAAATTGGACTGACAAATTCAGGGAAGAATTTACAAAAAGAAGAGGGTATGATCCACTTCCTTTTTACCCTGTTTATGCTGGATATACTGTAGTTGACATCGAAACGAGTGAACGATTTTTGTGGGATTTGCGTTTAACCGCGCAAGACCTTATTTTGGCGAATCACGCTAAATACTTAAAGAATTATAGTCATCAGCATAAGTTGAAATTATCGATAGAACCTTATGATATGAATCCTAATTCCGACTTTGATTTAGGGGCTATAGCAGATGTTCCAATGGCGGAATTTTGGAGTAAAGATTATGGGTTTAATACGGTTTTTAGTGTTCATGAGGCAACATCTCTTGCGCATGTTGGCGGAAAGCAGGTTGTGGCTGCCGAAGCATTTACCGCCCAGAACAACGAAGCATGGAAGCAGTACCCCGAGGTGATGAAGAATCAGGGCGACTGGGCTTTTGCATCAGGTATTAATCAGTTTCTATATCATACTTTTCAGCATCAGTCCTTACCTGATAGCTTACGACCGGGCATGACGATGGGGCCTTACGGTGTTCATTGGGACAGAAATCAAACTTGGTGGCCACTGGTTGGTGATTATCATCGATATATTGCGCGGTGTTCTTACATGTTGCAGCAAGGTCGTACGGTAACAGACATCTTATATGTAACACCAGAAGGCGCTCCCCAAGTTTTTACACCGCCCTCGTCTGCTACAACAGACGATGCGGCCATGCCTGATAAACGAGGCTATAATTTTGATGGCTGTAGCCCACTCCAACTCATGCATGCTTCCGTAAAAAATCATCAGATAGTTTTTCCTAGTGGCGCGCATTATGAAATATTGGTGTTGCCTAACATCGCGAGTATGACACCACAATTCATAAATAAGATAAAATCACTTGTGCAAGAAGGCGCTACCGTTGTTGGGAATCCACCAAAAAAATCACCAAGCTTGGTTGATTATCCAAAGTGTGACCAAATCGTGAAATCCATTAGCATGGATCTGTGGGGCACCGATACAGTAACAAGACCCTTGGCTAATAGGCCTGTTGAGAAGGGTGAGATAAGGTGGGGTACTGCATTGTACAAAGCCCAGGAACTTTATCCAACTTACGAACTTATAAGCCGCATTTTAAAAGAGAAAGGAATTGTTGAAGATTTTAAAGGCGCCGAATCAGTTCGTTATACGCATCGGACATCACCCTTGTCTGATATTTATTTTCTATCTAATAAAACAGCGAAGGCAACGATGGTCAACGTACAGTTCAGGGTGACTAATGCGTCTCCTGAATTATGGGATCCTATTAATGGAGAAAGGCGTTTATTACCCGAATTTAATAAAAAAGGGAATAGCATTTCGCTTCCAATTATGTTTGAACCATACCAAAGTTATTTTGTGGTTTTCCCGAAGTCTAAAAGCAAAAGCAACGATTTGACTAAAGAGGAAAGCAATAATATCCAGCTCGTGGAACTAATGAAATTAAATGGTGACTGGAAGTTGACTTTTGATACCCATTTAGGGGGGGTGAAACAACCTATTTATGATATTTTGACAGATTGGACTAAATCGTCAAACGATAGTGTGAAATATTATTCAGGAATTGCCAGCTATGAACGATCGTTTGATTGTCCAAAAGTCCCGAAAGCTAAACGAATTTTTATTGACCTGGGAAGTGTGAAAAATATGGCTAGGGTATACCTCAATGGTCAAAATCTAGGTACCGTTTGGACAGCACCGTGGCGTATCGATGTCACGGAAGCTATTAAAGAGAAAAATAACCGATTAAAAATTGAAGTGGCTAATCTTTGGATAAATCGATTAATAGGAGATCAGGCTTATCCTGACGATGGAGTAAGGGGAGATTTGTGGCCTGAATGGCTATCAAAGGGGAGACCCCGTGATAGCCGACGTATTACGTTCACGACGTTTAATCCGTATGATAAAAATGACACATTGAGATCTTCGGGTTTGTTAGGCCCCGTCAGCATATTAGAAGCGTTGGGCAAATAACCTTAAAATAATGATACTATAAACACGAAATTTATTTTAAATATGAACACAAAAATTTTGAGCTGCATGTTAATCTTCTGTTGTTTATGCGGCTATACGCAAGGCAGAGAAGTAATGAAGGTATATAGTATTACCTGTGAATATAAGACGAATCCAATAGGTGTCGATAGCCCTCATCCTCGTTTAAGTTGGAAGATTAGCACTAATTCGAAGGATATTGTTCAGACAGCTTACGAAATAAAGGTAGCAACCGATGCTAGAGGCTTAAAAGAAAAAAACGCCTACTGGAATTCGGGAAAAATTTCAAATGAAGAGTCCGTTCATATACCCTACAACGGAAAAGAACTCAAAAGTGGAGAACGTTATTTTTGGCAAGTACGGGTTTGGGACAATAAAGGGAATGTTTCCCCATGGAGCGAGGTGAACTTTTGGGAAATGGGTTTGTTGACGGCTAGTGATTGGAAAGCAAAATGGATTCAGAGCAGTCAAGCCACTCCACGAGAGACCGGCCCTTCACCTTTATTCAGAAAGGCTTTCAGTCTGAACAATAAAGTAAAAAAGGCAAGACTTTATATCAGTTCTTATGGGCTTTACGATGCTTATATAAATGGTAAAAGATTAGGGAATGCCTATTTCGCTCCTGGTTGGACCAGCTTTCATAAACAATTGCAATATCAGGTATACGATGTATCGACACAAGTAGAAAAGGGTAATAACGCAATTGGAGTGATGTTAGGTGATGGATGGTATCGTGGCAATTTGATGGGAGGAAGAAATTTTTATGGAAAAGAGCCTGCCCTATTAGCGCAACTGCTGGTTGAATACGAAAATGGAGGGAAAGAGCTGATCATCACAGATGGAAGTTGGAGTATGTCTACCGATGGGCCTATACGTGCTGCTGATATATATAATGGTGAAAGGTATGATGCAAGAAAGGAGATCGCCAACTGGTCAAATGCAGATTTCGATAGTGATGGCTGGAATAAGGTGTTGGTTAATAATGAACTGCCTTTTAATAACCTAGTTATATCTGCCGCACCTCCGGTAATTGCACACGAGCGAATAAAACCGATAAAATTGATTACCACGCCAAAAGGGGAAAAAGTAATCGATTTTGGTCAGAACCTTGTCGGTTGGGTAAATTTTACTGTAAATGGTAAAGCTGGTGATTCTTTAACAATCACACATGCGGAGGTATTAGATAAGCAAGGCAACTTTTATACGGAAAATCTACGTGCGGCCAAGCAACAACTTACTTATATTTTAAATGGCAAAGGCGAAGAAAGCTACCATCCGCATTTTTCCTTTCAAGGGTTCCGGTATATTAAAATCGAAGGTGCGAAAGAAAAGATAACGACCGATAATATAGAAGCGATCGTGTTACATTCTGATATGGCACCTACAGGTACATTTAAAACATCCAATGCGTTGATCAATCAACTTCAGCACAATATACAATGGGGGCAAAAAGGGAACTTTTTGGATGTGCCTACCGATTGTCCACAACGGGATGAGCGTTTAGGTTGGACGGGCGATGCACAGGCATTTTTTAATACAGCTGCCTATAATATGGATGTAGCAGGATTTTTTATAAAATGGTTAAAAGATCTAAAAGCAGATCAATTCTCAAACGGTTCAGTACCGCATGTGATCCCGTATTATTGGGAAGGCGAGCAAGGAGGCTCTGCTGGCTGGGCCGACGCTTCTACCATTATCCCCTGGGATTTTTATCAAGTCTATGGCGATCGTAAAATTCTAGCAGATCAATACCAATCTATGGCTAAGTGGGTGCAATTTATGACAAATAATAGTACCGATAATCTTTGGGATAAGGGTTGGCACTTCGGCGATTGGCTGTTTTATATTCCCGATGACGATAGAGACGGTAAAGCGGCTATAACCGATAAATATTTAATTGCCCAAACGTTTTATGCACACTCCGTGCAATTGATGATCAATACCGCAAAAGTACTGGGTAGGCAGGATGACGTATTAAGCTATGAGTCGCTCTTAAAGAAAATAAAAGCGGCCTTTTTAAATGAATTTGTGACTCCCTCTGGAAGACTGGTCTCTAGTTCTCAAACGGCCTACGTCTTGGCGCTACACTTTGATATGTTGCCCGAAACTAGTAGAGCGCAAGCAGCAAAAAGATTGGTAGAGAATATAAAAAGTTACGATTACCATCTTACTACAGGGTTTTTAGGAACGCCCTATTTATGTCATGTACTTAGCAGATTTGGTCATCAAGACGTTGCTTACAAGTTATTGATGCAGGAAACATACCCTTCTTGGCTTTATCCGGTAAAAAAAGGAGCGACTACCATTTGGGAGCGATGGGACGGAATAAAGCCAAACGGTACTTTTCAAAATAAAGAGATGAATTCTTTCAATCACTACGCCTATGGAGCTATCGGCGACTGGATGTATAAAAATATTGCGGGAATTCTGCCATTGGAGGAATTTCCAGGCTATAAGCGATTTGTGATAGCGCCTAAACCGGGCGGTGGAATTACCAGCGCCGAAGCTTCTTTTGAGAGTGTTTACGGTAGAATAAGTGCGGCATGGCAAATTCAAAACAACGTGATGCAATTAACCGTAGAGGTGCCGCCAAACACGAAAGCGAAGCTTATTTTTCCAAATGTATTAAAGGGGTCGGTAAAAGATGAACAGGGAAAGCAAGTAACAGAAGAAGATGCCTGGATAGGCTCTGGTAAATATACGTTTACTTCTACTATAAAAGAACTTAAATAATGAAGGTATCATGCATTTTTCGCGTTGCACCGATTTTAATTGCCGTGCAAACGCTCATTTGTCTTTGTCCTTTATACTCCTGGTGTCAACAAAGTAAAGACATGCTCGTGCCATGTACTTCGATCCACCTTAACGGTACGATAGGTAACCGGTTAAATGCTTCCTATGAAAATCGAATCCTCGCGCAGGATGTGGATAGACTCATTGCTGTCTTTAAGGTCGAGAACAGGAACGAAACTAAGATGTGGCAATCCGAATTTTGGGGTAAATGGATAACTTCTGCAATACTTGCATATCGGTATAAACCCGAACAGCGATTAAAAAAGGTGCTTGATTATGCAGTAAATGAGTTAATAGCCACTCAAACGCCAGACGGATATATAGGGAACTATGATAAAAACCATTTGTTGGAACAGTGGGACGTTTGGGGAAGAAAATATTGCATGCTTGGCCTGCTAGATTATTACGATCTCACTGGAGAAAAGAGAAGTTTAAAGGCCGCTGCCAAGTTGGCCGATAATCTTATGGATGATCTTGCCAAATCAGATGGCATCCTCGTAACAAAAGGGAACTATAGAGGTATGGCCGCCTCTTCGGTATTGGAGCCTATAGCCTTGTTGTATAGTCGGACGCTGGAAAAAAAGTATCTTGTCTTTGCAGAAGAGATCGTTAAACAGTGGGAAAGCTCCGAGGGCCCGCAGCTTATAAGTAAAAGCAAGGTTAATGTGGCGGATCGTTTTCCTAAACCAAAAGATTGGTATAGTTGGGAGCAGGGGCAGAAGGCTTATGAGATGATGTCTTGTTATGAAGGCTTGTTGGAATTGTACAGGTTAACGGGTAAAGAGGCTTATAAAAAAGCTGTTGAAAATACCTGGCAGAATATAAAGGATACAGAAATTAACGTTGCTGGATCGGGAGCTTCTGTAGAGATGTGGTTTGGAGGAAAGACCTTGCAAGGCTATCCTGTTGATCATTATCAGGAAACCTGTGTTACCGTGACCTGGATAAAGCTGAGTACACAGCTTTTACGTTTAACAGGCGAAGCGAAGTATGCGGATGCAATTGAAAAAGCCTACTACAACGCACTGTTAGGCGCCATGAGCAGCGATGGCTTCCATTGGGCAAAGTATACACCGTTAACGGGGCAACGGCTGCCGGGCAGTGAACAATGCGGTATGGGGTTAAATTGTTGTGAGGCAAGTGGGCCTAGAGGTTTATTTCTTTTTCCTTTCTATGCCGTAACCAAAACGAACGAAGGTTTGCAGATCAATTATTATGTAGATGGTGAATACGAAGTAAATACTCCGGGTAAACAACGCTTGCGGGTAAAACAACATACAGCCTACCCCGTCGAAGGGAAGGTTATGCTGCAAGTTTATCCAAGTAAAGTGGAAACGTTGATTGTCTCGGTACGTGTTCCCGAATGGAGTTTGCAAACACATGTAAAAGTAAATGGGGAAGAGGTCCCTAATGTAAAAACCGGCTCTTATCTTTCTATTAAAAGAAACTGGAAATCCGGTGATCAGATTGAACTTGATTTTGATATGAGAGGACGCGTAGAAAAGACGGGGAACAACCCTTCCTATTTGGCCATCCTAAGAGGGCCTGTGCTTTTGTCGCGAGATGCAAGGTTTAATGATGTGGTTCCTGTAGGTGTCATTGCGAAGCCCATGGCTGATGATAATGGACATATTGAATTAAGTCGCGTAAAAAGTAATGTGGATGGGGTTTGGATGCAGTACACAACATTAGTTGTACCCGAGTCCTATACCGAAGGTGGTGCGAAGCCAATTCCAGTAAATTTATGTGATTATGCTTCTGCGGGTAATGATAAAAATAAGCCGTTTTTTCAAACATGGCTACCACAATTGATAGACCCCAGAGATAAATAAATTTGGCTGATACAAAGATTAACGGCTTGGCTGCTTGGCTAAAATTATATATCTTTAGAGTTTTAACCTATATCATGAAGTGCGACCCTTTTTTTGATTATATTAAAATTGATGAATTTTCTGCTACTCCAAAATATTTGCAATTAACAAATACGATATTAAATGCAATAAAAGAAGGCAAAATAGGTAAAGACACATTGCTTCCTTCTATCAATGAATTAAGTTTTGTTTTAGAGGTCTCGCGGGACACAGCAGAAAAGGGATATCGTTATTTAAAAAAGCTCGGTGTAATCGACTCCGTACCTGGAAAGGGATATTATGTCAGCCGAATAGATTTTAGACAAAAAAGAAGCATTATGCTGCTTTTTAATAAACTAAGTGCACACAAAAAAATAGTTTATGATGCTTTTGTAAATACCTTGGGTGCTGATGCGGCCGTAGATTTCTATATTTACAATAACGATTTCAATCTTTTTAAGAAACTACTGCAAAACCAAAAACAAGAATATACGCACTATGTGATCATCCCACATTTCGTTGAGGGCAGGGAAAAAGCCGCAGAAGTAATTAATCAAATTCCGAAGGAGAAACTATTGCTTTTAGATAAAAAGGTGCCGGGTGTTGAAGGGGATTATGCTGCGGTGTATGAGAATTTTGAAGAAGATATCTATCACGCGCTGGAGCAGGCCAGAGAAGAATTGGCAAAGTACCATACATTGAAATTGATTTTTCCCGATAAAAGTTACTTTCCAAGAGAAATCATAAAGGGTTTTTATCGTTTTTGCCAGCAATATGCTTTTGATCACTTACTGGTAAGTGATATTACAAATGAACCGATTAGCGAAGGCGAAGCTTATATTAATTTGATGGAAGATGACTTAGTTATTTTGTTAGATAGAATAATCTCCATGAAACTGCAGGTAGGTACACAAGTGGGGGTGATTTCTTATAATGAAACACGTGTTAAAAAGTTTATTTTGAACGGTATAACCACTATCTCTACCGATTTCGAAAAAATGGGAACAACGGCTGCCCACCTCATATTGGAAAATTCTAAAAGACATATAGAAGTACCTTTTTATCTTTTCAAAAGAGCCTCCATATGACAGATAACTTATTATTAGTTGTTATACACAGGCTGAGTAGCGAAAACCAATAAGACGAAAGATACCAGACATATCTTCATATAATACACAAGAAGGAAAATTTACCTAGCTCTTGATACTTGCTACTTATGTCTTGATACTAAAAACCAATAACCAATAACCAATAACTAATAACGAATAACCAATAACGAATAACTAATTAATAGCCTCCGCCACTTCGATTGGTAAATCTGATTCTAAAATGTCTGCCCCATCTTTTATAATAGCGTTGTAGGCTGCCGCCCGTTCTTCCTTTGTGGGCAACTTGTCGTATGTTGGCGCCGACGAAATCATACAACGAATACCTTTTGCATGAAGCAACGTATACATTTCTTGGTTTTCAGGTTTGATGTCAGGACCAATGTAAGCAATCATCTGGCTATTGGGAATCCCTGCGGCTTCATAGGGCTTCAATGCATCGGGTGTTTTTACAAAGGCCGAGAACATCTGGTCCTTATTTTTAGTATAATAAAATTTAGCTTGCCCCGCATTGTGTACCGTTACCATTACAAATGATGTTGCCTGAAGGTCCTTTATAATGGCGGCGGTCATTTCCATGGGAACGTCTTTTTTGTCGAGGTTTAAAATGGTTTTTCCTCTTGCCCATTCAATGGCCTCTGCTAAAGTGGGAATACGATAAGAGGTAATATTACCATCTACATCCTTTAAATATAATTGCTTAAGTTCATCATAGGTATAGTCGCTTACTTTTCCCTTGCCCGTTGTTGTTCTGTCCAGCGTCGCATCGTGCATCAGCACCATTACGCTATCTTTTGTTAGTCGAGGGTCTATTTCGTAAAAGGCTGGAGTATATTTTAAGGTATTTTCAAATGCCTCAATGGAATTTTCGGGGAATCCTTTTTCCGTACCGCCCCTGTGCCCGGAAATGATAGGCTTGCCTTCAGGTGAATACTTAAAAAAAGCATGTAAGCCTTTTGCATTGGTTAACGAAATAGTGTTAAGCTCATCTTGAGCAAAACTTGGGTTTGAAAAGCAAACCCACATAAAAAGAATAATAAAAAATAAGCGATTCATTTGTGACGATTTAATCAATTAATGCGTATTAAGCTTTAATAAACTTAACACACCAAATTTGTCTAAAGTAAATAAGGTAATAGCAGAATTTTCCTGAACTATCCTTCGATAATTTCTTAACGGCATACCTAATTTGTAGGCAAGGTAAAGGCGGTTAACGGTATTGTGCGCGACTACCAGCACATTGCCTTGCGGATGTCGAGCCGATACGTCCGTGAAAAAGTTGTCCACGCGTTCCACAATTTCAGTGGCGGTATTACCTGTTCCTCCGGCCCTGTTAACATCGGGCGCCTGATCCCATCTCTCCCATAATGCTGGTGCCTCTGCAATAAATTCTTCCCTTGTCTTGCCCTCCCAAGCGCCGAAATCCATTTCCATCAACCGATCATCTTTTATAACGGTATTCGTATTATGGGAAGCGTATCTAGCAGTCGTGTACGCCCTTTCTAGCGGCGAAGAGTAAATAGCATTGAAGTGGACGCTCTTAAGTGATTGTCCGATTTCCTGCGCTTGTCTTAGTCCTTTTTCTGTTAACCCAATATCCGATTGACCACAATAACGATTCCCATCGGCATTGTATACCGTTTCCCCATGCCGAAGTAAATAGATATTTAACATGATGTAAGATATCCTTTCATGATTAATTCTTTAATAAATTTATGATAATTTTCTTCATATCGTTGAATGAGTTCCGTATCTGGAAGTGCTTCAAATGTAATACTTGTCATATTGCTAACTGCTTCTGAAACGGAGCCATAGATAGTGTTTGAGGCGGCACAGATAGCTGCTCCCAGCACGCCAGAAGCTTCTTTGCATCGGTAAATAGGTTTATTAAGCACAGCGCTTCTGATGCGTAGCCATGTATCGCTGTTGCTTCCGCCGCCTGCTGTATAGATTGATTTCACCTGCTCGGATGAAAGCCTTTCAATTAATTCATAGGCAAGGCGTTCTATATAAGCCACTCCCTCCATATTAGCCGTGTAGCGTGCCGTTTTTGGTAAGTTTGTGGGAGCAAAGCCACGGGCATTAGGAGCGACAAAAGGAAAACGTTCTCCTTCTTGCTTTAATGGCCAAGCTAAGTAAGATGTGGGAATCAACCTTGCCGCTTGGGTGTTTAAAGAGGCTAATTCACCGGAATCAAAGTCTATACTTATCCAATCGGCACCGGTATTACTTGCTCCGCCCGGCATCCAAAATCCCTCTGGGTGTCGATGGTTATAGATACTGCCGGTAGGATCCATAATAGCTTTTTCCGTTACGCCTTTGATTACCAATGTAGTGCCGATCGTGGTATTCCAATCCCCGGGTTTAATGGCTCCAGAAGCCATTTGGGAAGCACATCCGTCGGTCAATCCAACGACCACATCAATAGGTGGAATACCTAATAAATCTGCTAATGAAGGGCGTAATGTTCCTAATACAGTTCCCGACGGAACTACCTCCTGAAGCCAATGCTTATTGGCTAATTGTTCAATAATATATTTAGGCCAAACAAAATTAGCTACATCATAGCCTGTTTTCAAGGCGTTTGTAAAATCCGTTACGCCATAAATACCACTTAGTCGGCCTGTAATAAAATCCGCGGCATGTATCCATTGATAAATTGAACTAACTTTTGTTGGGAAGTTTTTGGTGAACCATTGTATTTTTGGTAAACCACAGGAAGCGTTAAAACCCGTAAAGCCATTTGGAAGATGTTGTTTTGCTAAATTTCGACATAATTGACCTTCTATCTTGGAGCGTTGATCACTATACATTAAAGCGTCATGTACCGGCTCACCATTAATATCGATAGGGATAACGGTTCCCGAGGTTGACGTGGTTGCAACCGCCTTAATTTCACGAAGATTGATATGCGTAGATGCTTTTTTAATGGTGTCCTTTAAAGCAAATAATGTGTTGTCCCACCACATAAAGGGAGATTGTTCTTCTCGAGCCATTGAAGTGAGCTCAAATGCAATGGAAGTGCTAGCTTGCATACTGCCGTCGGCGCCTATAATGGCTGTCCTTACACCTTGTGTTCCAATGTCTATGCCTAATACGTACGCCATTATACTACTTGTTTAAAAGTTTTGCGGGTTTCTTGCCACTCCTGATAAAGCTTAGCATAATAGATAGGATTACTGGGACGAGTGGTTTCCAACGTAGATGGCGTATAATTTGACCTGTGCAGCGCGTCGTTACATATAAATGCACCACCAATAACCGAAGACTGTCGGTAAGTATCTTTAATAATCACGTCCTTATTAAAGAGATTGGCAAGAAATTGACGTAAGGTTTGGCTTTGCACACCACCCCCACAGGCTAATACATAGGCTTCGGTGTGGGCACTTACTTCGCATAAGGTTTTATAATTTTCATAAATGCTGCAAGCGATATCCCAGAGGATGGCCCAAACAAAATCACCACGTGTTAATTGATGAGAAACAGGCGCATTAAAAATAAATCCTCCTTTTGTTAGCGGTGACTTTTCGTCGGCCACCAAAGAACCTAGTGAAGCGATACACTGTTGTTGATCAATATTGCTTAATTCCCTTTCTATGATATCATATCCTTCATTTGGATAAAAAATTTCTTTTAGGCGTTGATAATTCAGTCCGGTTACCCCGGCATTTGCTTCCAATACAAACGTCCGTTGGTCGACGTGCCTGCTCGTCCATGTTCTCTCCTTGGTGTCAATTATATAACTATTAATAAGCTTAACCAAGGGAGTCGTCGTGCCCGACACAATGACCACATCATCTATTTCAGGACATGCGCTTTTAATAGCTACTTGGGTGTCGGATCCACCGGTTACCACGATCGCTTCTTTGTCAATTCCAAGTAGTGCTGCTATAGGAGGTAAAATGTTTCCAAGGATGCTGCCCGATGATTTAAGGCTTGGTAATAAACTCGTTGGAAGGTTGAAAATTTCGCAATATTCCTCTTTCCATTTGCCCGATTGAATATCGTATAAAAGTGTTTCGGAAGCTTGAGACTGCTCGTACCCTAGCTTTCCGGAAAATTTGAATTCTATCCAATCGCTTATGCTTGTAAAAGTGGCAACTTGTTTCCAGAGATTTTGCTTTCTTTCCCGGAATCCCACTAGTTTTAAAGCTGAAAATAAAGCAGTAGGATATCGTCCTGTAACGGCATACATAGCGGATTTGTCGCGAACAAGATGCTCCCATTCTCTTCCCCGGTTGTCGTGATTAGACATTCCTATAAGTGCTTTACCTTCCTTATCTAATACAACAATACCTTCTCGCTGGCTAGTGGCTGTAATAGCGATGATCTTCACATTCGTTTTGTGAAGCACTTGAGTCGTCATTTGAACAATTTGCTGCCATAAGGCATCAGGATCAAATGATATCGCATCCGGATAGTCTTCATCTCTTTCATAAAAGACATTCTCCCTATGTAAGCACAAGATTGTCCCATTGGGGAGAACCGCCGCCACACGGGCATTACCTGTGCCAATATCTACAATCAAATAAGCCTCTTCTTTCATGATCATTTGTTTATAATTAAGATAGCTTTGAGTTAAGTATGTTTTTGTTTACCAGCTGTTTAATGTTTTTATTTCCTTCTTTGAAATAATCCTTTAAACATCCATTCATAATATCAGCGTGATGGTCTTCCACCTCATGGGTGGCCCCTGCAATGTGAGGCGTAGCTAACACGCGTTCATGATGGATCAGCTTATAATCTATTTCATCTGGCGGTTCGTGGTCAAATACATCCAATATAGCTCCTTTGATTTTATTACTTTCAATAGCCTCCAATAAATCCATTCTATTAACCACTACAGCTCTTGATGTATTCACAAAGATGGCCTCTTCTTTCATAAGCGAGAAAAGACGTTTATCAATCATGCCTATGGTTTGCTCAGTAACCGGGAGATGAATGGCAACAATATCACAGGTGCGAAAAAGGTCTTCTATGGAAACTTTTCTGAAATGAGGGTTTTCAGAAGTATAATAGGGGTCGTAATAGAAAATATCAGCTGGAAAATGCTGTAATAGCTTAGCAGTTGTTTGACCAACTGCACCAAAACCGACCATTCCAATTTTTTTTCCCGCTATTTCATTCCCTTTAAACTGTAAATAGGAGGTGTGAGCTCCCTCTTCCCATTTTTCGTCTTCAAGCCATTTGATCGCTGCTACGGTGTTTCGCATAAACATGATTAAGTTCGATAGTAGCATTTCAGCAACCGCTTGTGCATTTCTTGCCGGCGTATTAAAAACAGGAATGTTAAAATGGCTGGCAGCATTTACATCAACATTGGAGGGAGTTCCTCTACAAACACCTATAAATTGAAGTTGAGGATAAGATTGGATAACTTTTTTTGTTACATGATCATGTTCGGTAATAAAGGCATCGGGTTTCACTTCTTCCAGCAATGCTATCAGTTCCTTTTCATTGTAGGCACTTCCTTTGGATTTCCATAAACGATAGGTAATGGGTCCAAAAAGAGCGGTAAGCTCTTTTAAGGCTCTTTCATGATAGGGGGCTGTGATTAGAATATTCATATGGTTTGTTTTAATAGTATTCGTGTGATTAGAGCAGGTTTTTCGACGTCAATAAATCAATGTCTGGTACTTTGGGTCGTACAGGAATGGTAATGAAAATGGTTAAAAATGCGCTTAAGAAATAGAGGATTGCGAGTATCCATATAACACCCTCATTCCCGATAATACCTATGAATAAGCCAACAAGGGCTGGCCCGATAAAAACCGGTAATCCTGCGCCTAAATTTAATATAGCCATTGCTGCGCCTTTGTCTTTATTTACTAGAGACGGAACGAGTGCCGAAAGAGGTACATAGCCTGCTAAAAGTGCTCCCCATAATACCCCGGCAATCAAGATAGCCCAATAATTACCGCCAAACATAACCGGGGCATAGAAAAATAGCAGGGTGGTGAAACCGCAACCGATACCGCCAAACCAAATAATGGTATTTCGCCACCCCAAACGGTCGCCGATAAATCCAAATAAGAGATTAAAAATGATATTGGCAGTGAAAATAGTACCCCATATTTGAAGCCATTCTTTAGTGGAAATATTAAATTGGGCCATGTAAATGGGGAGAAAAACTGGAAATGCAAATTGAGCGGTTGTATTAATAATGCGTACAATACCCCCTAATAATACTTTAGGCTCTTCTTTTATAATAGTAAAACCCTTCATGAGCTCTAGCACTTTAGATTTTGTTTGCAAAGCCGGTTTAAGATGAAATTGGTCTTTGTTTAGTAGTAATGCAAAAAATGCACCCATGGCCACCCAAAATATAGAACTCCAAAGCGTGTTTTGATAGCCGAGACGCTCTATGGCCCAACTGGAGTAGTAAGCGCCCAGCACATTTAAGCCACCCGTAAACACAAACCAGAACCAGCCTACTGCTCTGCCGAGCATGTTCGATGGTGTGCGGTAGGTGATCCATACCAAAAAAGAGTAGGCGAATAAAGGATAACCGAATCCTCTTATAGCATAAGTAGCAAGCATGATCGGATAATTGAGTTTGGCCATGCCAAATCCAACAAATCCTACTGTTCCAATAATATATAAGAGGAGACCAACCAGCATGGATTTACGCGGACCATAACTTTCCGCTAATACGCCTGAAAACCATGAAGAGATGGCAATTGTAATTCCATACACAGTAAATAGCGAAGCAGATTGTTCAATGCTCATTTGATGTTCTAGTAGATAGGGGCTTAGCCATCCCTGCTCTACACCATCGCCCATCATGAAAATTAGTATTCCTAAATATCCCCATGTGAGGGATTTTGGTAGCCCTGCTCGCATTAGTAGGGTAGATTCAGTGCCGGTCATATTTATGAGTTTATATTGGTGTTGTAAAGTCAAATAAACAAAAAGAAATAAAAATTAACAAATTTTAAGTTAAATAAATAAAGTTTATCCAGCACTCTGTGATCACAGCGGCATATTCTGCCGCTGTGAAAAGAGGTTATATTGCTTATTTTGATTCCCATTTCTCATTTTGCTTGAGATTCGGATTGAGTGTTATTTGCTCGATCGGGATGGGCCTCAAGTACATGAAAGACTCATCAAACACTCTTTTTAAGTTGTTTTGTGCGATGATGTTGCCACTATTTTGCTCGGTTAAATAGTGTTGCGAACCATTAATAACAAAATACACAATTCCCTTTTGAGGATTAGATGGTACTGCTGTTACAAAAGACACATCGTCCTTGCCATCCTGATTTAAATCGTAGGGCGTGTTCATGGCTGGAACATACAGGCCCATATAAGGTTTTAATAACAGGCTCCCCAATTTCCAACGCATCAGATCATCGTAGCGAAATCCTTCCATCGCTAATTCAATACCTCTCTCACGACGAATTTCTAATAACTGAGGGTCGGTTATATTGTTAAAATAGGCTTGTCTTAAATATTCATCTGCCACGGTAGGCATCTCGGTATTTGTTAAACCTGCACGTTCGCGCAGCGGTTTAATCGTTATGCTCCATTCTGCTGTTGTGAAAGATCCTAACTCCGCCATTGCCTCTGCGTAATTTAAAAGCACTTCGGCATAACGCATTAAAGGCAATGAATTGCTATTTTCTGCTCTTCCATCGGTAGCCTTTGAATCAAGGGTAAATTTATAAGGCATATAACCTGTGTAGGTATAGGTAAAGTCTGGTGGCGCAGCCTGCCCTTCCCGTTTATAGTCGCCCATCCGGATGGTTTGCTGAAGTCTTAAATCTCTGTTTTCTACTTCTTCCCAAAATGGAATACGATTATAGTTGTTTTGATCTGTAAATCGGGTTCCATCTATATTTAGAAAAGTATTAATAAAGCTTTTGGTGAAACTTAATCTCCTTCCGTAGGTGGCACTTGTCCAATACCAGTTCGCATCATTTAATACACGGAGCGATAAATTATTAACAGCTGCCAGCATGATCTCACTGTTTTTAGGTTGCTCATTTATAAATAGGTTTCGGAAGCTCATTTTGGGGTCCGACTCTATATGGAGACGGTACTGCTGTGCGTCTATCACGTTTTTTGCCGCATCTGCAGCCGCGAGCAACCATTGATTTGCGCTTGCCTGTAAAGATAATTCTTCATGGTATTTGCGATAGGTGCCTTCGAACAAACATATCCTGGCTTTGTAAGCAAGCGCGACTAAACGGGTAACATTGGAGGACGTGGGATCAATTGGTTCCCTTATATTTTCACAAGCAAAATTTAGATCTTCCAGTACGCGATCCATTACATATTCCCTCGGATCTTGCGTTTTATACAGATCGGGATCATCAATAGCCAAGGTAGTGGCTTGCCATGGCACATTGCCGAATTGTTTCACTTTATCGAAGTAGAAATTTGCCCGAAAAAACCTTGCTAGGCCCTGAAAATGATTAAGAGCTTCATCGGAAATTTCGGCATTGTTCATTTGTTCAAGGAAATAGTTGATGTTCCGTAAAGAGGTCCAACTCCATCCTCCTGCCTGCTCCGCCGAATAGCTTCCGGAAAGATAAGCATCAACGGTTGATCCTACTAAGAAATCACTGGTTTGGTCTCCTCTTACGATATCATTTCCTTTTGGTAAATCGTTGTAAAAAGAGTTGGCATACAATTGAAGATCCTTTTCGGTCTTAAAAGCGTTGGATGGAGAAAGTTTATCCGGTGGATTTAGCTCAAAGGATTTTTGACAAGAAGCTAAAAAGGAGATGCTTATTATTAAAAATATTTTTTTCATCGTATATAATTATTTATTCATTTGTGTCTGTTTCCAAAGGTATTCATGCTACCTTCGGCGGTATGAGTGAATTCTCTCATTAGCATAAATGAGCTCGTTACACTCGGTTTGTTTTTTAAAGTGATGAAGCTATCATGATTTATTTTTCACT
>DATMSZ010000238.1:0-4224 GCA_035565175.1 Pseudosphingobacterium sp. | reverse complement strand
CTTGCCGGGCTTGGGGCAGAATTTCATTCTTTATAAGGATAAAAACCGCATAGCTAAAATCATTGATAATTTTTTGGATATGATAACAAAGTAATTTTTTTTACACAATTCTTGAATAATCATTCAAATATAAATAATAGTAACATTTAAATTTTAAGACAATGTCAAATTCAGAAAGCGCATTTCCAGCGCAAAAAACAGAAAAAAAAGTAGCGTTGATCACAGGAGCTAACCGAGGTATCGGCCAACAGGTAGCAAAAGAGCTGGCAGGCCATGGTTTCATTGTACTGGTAGGTTCCAGAAAATTGGAAAATGCAAAAGAGGCTGTATCGGAAATAGGTGAAAATGCATATCCGATCGCCATTGATGTAACCAATAAGGAATCCATTTTGAAGGCAGCCAATCAGGTAAATACAGAATTTGGCAGACTTGATGTCTTGGTCAATAACGCCGGGATCTCGCATGCAGGTTCATCAGAAAGGTCATTGGAAGAAATACTGGCGTCTGGCAAAGCCAGTGTAGCAGATATTGACGAGATGCGAGCCGTTTGGGAAACAAATGTTTTCGGACTACTGGCTGTTACCCAGGTCTTTCTGCCATTGCTTCAGAAGGCTCCTTCTGCCCGCATCGTTAATCTTTCCAGTGGTATGGCATCTTTAAATCTTAATGCAGACCCGGAATATCCGTACCGTGGAGGCTTCAATGTTGTTTACGGTGCAGGCAAGACAGCCGTCAATGCAATTACCCTAGCCTTGTCCATTGAGTTGGAATCTAGCAATATCCGTGTAGAGGCCGCAAGTCCCGGTTTTGCAGCGACCGCCATGAATAATTTCGAGGGAACGGAAACCGTCGAAGAGGCTTCCCGCAATATTGTACGTGCAGCTCTTGGAGAGAATGACCCTTCAGTACTGTTCTCTGCACCGGAAGGATCGTTTCCTTGGTAAATTATAGCGGTTTTGGACAAGTAATATTTTAAGAACTAAAAAACTTAGAGATGGAAAATGGAATATCAAACAAGGTGAATCCTCAAGAAGCCACTAAGGCCATTGGAATAGTGGGAGCAGGACACATAGCGCAAGCTGTTGCAAGACATGCAGCAAAAGCAGGTTATAAAGTAACGATCAGCAGTAGGAAAAACCCCGTGGAATTGGCTGATTTGGCCTCCTCTTTAGGGAATGAAGTAACTGCAGGAACCACAACTGAAGCAGCTCAGGCAGACCTTGTACTGATTGCCGTTCATTTTGATCAGATACCAGATGCTGTAAAAGATATAGATTGGAAAGGACGTACCGTTATAGATACGAGCAATGCCATTGTTTTTCCAGACTTTAAACCTAAAGATTTTGGCGGAAAAACATCTAGCAGGGTTAATACCAGTTTATTTCCCGGTGCGTCACTTGTGAAAGCATTTAATACATTACCGGCCGCAATTTTGGCTTCAGATCCTAATGTGGATAAAGGTAGACGTGTCATCTTTGTCTCAGGGGATGATGATGAGTCGAAAAAAAAGGTTCTAACCTTTGCAAAAGACTTGGGCTTTTATCCGATAGATTTAGGAGGTTTGGATGAAGGCGGTAAATTGCAGGAATTCGGAGGTGCCCTTATCACTCATAACCTTATCAAATTGAATAAGGATCGTGAATGAGCTTTATAAAGCCCGTTGGGGTTATAATATTAAAGAAAGTATCATTCTTGATGCCGTAATTACAAAAGAATAATTTTTTTTACCCCAATCTTGAATAATCGTTCAAGATTGGGGTTGTATAAAACGAAAAATATGAAACAAATAAATGATAACAGTACCTCAGGTGTAATCAAAATGTACAGCCAAGGAGGTACTGATTACTTTATTACATTAGTGCTGTCAAACTAAAACAAAAAAATAAAATTGCGCGTTGGGCTTGTGAAACTCACAACTCATAACGGGCAACTCACAACTAGAAAAAACTAAACCATAAGAATCAAAAAAAATAATTAAATACAGTCGAAGGAGAACCTTTCAACAGAAAGGCTATTTCGAGTACCTATCAACCGAAAAATCAACAGTTAAATCATTACCAGACCATCAACCATTCTAATCCATTTTAGGATAACCTATACCTATATGAATAAAATCATTACCACCACTAATACGTTAGAGGGTTGGACGATCGAAGAATACCATGAACCTATAACAGCCAATGTTGTAGTGGAACCCAATGTATTTAGCGATATCGCTGCCTCCTGGATTGACTTTTCGATGGCAGGTCGGGCACCTATGAGCACAAACTTCAGGATATCTATAAGCAGGCAATTGAAACGCTGTTCGAAAGGGCAAAGCATTTGGGAGCAAACAGTGTTGTCGGCTTACGGATAGACATTGATGAGATCAGCGGTAAGCGAACGTAGATGTTATGATCACAGCCTTGGGGATGCTTGTTAGGGCATTCAAATTCCCGTTGACTGCCACTTAGTTAAAGATAAAAATTGATGCGAAGGTTATTATCGATATCCATATGGCAAATCCGAAGGATAATTATGTTCCTCTTTGTTTTCCATAAGATTCAATGGTCTGTGTACTTATTCAGAATATATACCGTAATCGGCTTTAGTTTCTTAGCAGTATAAATTGGATGAAATCCGCCAGCTGTATAAAATTCAGTGCTATCCACATTGATTTTTACATACCAAACTTTACCTAAGGCATTTTGTGTGAGTGTATCAGGGCGATTAATTTTTCGTAAATGCGCTACCTTAAACGTATCCAAAGCAATAATAGCTGTATCGCCAACCCGTTCAGTACAAGAAATAGGTTGATAGTGATCATTTGCCCAATACATGCATCCTGGATTACTGTTCTTAGAAAACAAATAGGTACCACCAGCTATGGCAGCTGCTGTAATAGTATATAAGATCCATTTTTTATAGCCCGTCTTCGGGGAAGTTTCCGTCCGTCCCTTCGATTGCCCGATTTTAGAAAGCTTCATTTCTTGAGACCCGATTTCATCCTTTTTCTCCTTGTCGTTAATAGTTTTTTCTATCCCTTTATTTTCTGCGTTTTCAATAGTATTATCAGCCGATATTATGACATCCCTTTCTATTCCTGCATTTACATTTACTTCTTCATGAGAAGTAGGCAAATCAAGGTTAGTAGCACTTTTACTATCTGCAATACTTTTATCTTTCTCCAGTCCTGGTGTCGGCCTGTTTCTTCTCCACTTATCATACGATTCGAAGTCTATCAACCAGGCTAAGAGTTTGATGTTTTTGTCTGACGTGGCCTTCGATTCGCGATTTAAAAATTTGATCAGCGACTTGAATTTGCTCAGATCAAATTTTCGTATACTCTTTTCAAGATCATGATACTTGTTCTCTGGGTCAAAGAAAGATTTCAACATTTGCTCATCTTCTTTAGCATATCTATTTACAAGAACATATAAGCTATAATCTCTCAACTGGCCAGGGCTAGGACTTTCCAGATCACTTGGTAGTTCGTGGTCGTCTTTCCTCTTTAAATAAGCCTTTAAAACCTCGCTTTTATACTCAGTAATTGTTCCTTTGGTATAATCTTCAAACATTTTTCAAAAAGATCTTTAAGTAAAACTCATCGGAATTTTCAGTATCTGCTGGCCGATTTTTATCGGAATTTTCGGAATTCTTTCGGAAATTCTGGAATACCGATAGAATTATCGGAATTACCGGAATCACCTGATGTTTAGGTGTTTGGCTGCTGTATGTTTGCATCAGAAATCAGTTCAAGTCGCGATTCGAAATCGGATCAAAGGTACAAAACAGATTTCACAATGAGATGATAATGCGGTAGTTAGTAAAAATGGGAAGCTTTACTGCCTCCCGCAATTGATTCTCCCGCTTCCCGAAAATTTCAGAAGGCCTTCTGAATGCAATTGTAGCAAACTCCGCGATCGGATTCGCGGAGAACTACGGAGTATTTCATTCTAAAATTTTTGAGTCATGTTTGGATTTATGATAGCCATACTATTGGGAGTGGCATGCCCATCACATACTAATAATACAGGTAATAATGGTACAGTTATAACAATTAAGGGCGGCCCTGGAGGAGACGGCGGACACATTCCACCCACCATACCAACCAAACCATAGATAATATCAAATAGGGCAGCAAAACTGCCCTATTTTTTTGTCTTAAACGTTCACCAATTGATAAGAAAATACAGAGAGTTTGCCGAAAATATTAAGCCCTTGTGAGAAAAAGAAAGTTTAATT
>DATMSZ010000237.1:0-3953 GCA_035565175.1 Pseudosphingobacterium sp. | reverse complement strand
AGGTGTAAAAATGACTGTAATTTATGATTAGGTAAATTAAGTTATATCGATTATATCTTATTCTCAACGGTTTCCAAAACGCTCCAAAGTTTTTAACTGATGAAGCTGTATATAGCTCGTCGAAACCGTAATATAATTCTTCTATAGCTCCTAGCGATATATTGGTAGATTCATCGCCATGCAAAATGATTTCTACATCGGTTAAAAAGATGTTACCGCTATGGTTTGAGAGCGGTGGAACGAAAGAAAAGTGCCTGATACTAAATCGCTCATCGTAGTTCATTTGTTGAATTTCAAAATCATGTATCCATAAGGCTTTATTCTCAAATAGTATCTGTTGGTTTTTCATTGTTGTAGAGTATATTTTATCTCTTATTACTTATAGGATAGTAAAATACGATATAGCATTTTCAAATAGACTAACTATTCCTTAATGTTCATTTCCACTATATATCCACATAGGTTCTGTTTGTCCAGCTCTTACAAATCCAACTTTCTTGTAAAAATCGACGGCTTGTTCGTCGGCTGTTAATATTTGCATATGAAAATCACTGTATTTGTCTTTCATCTTTTTCATAATTAGCTGTCCGATACCTTTTCCTTGATAATTTGGATGAACAAGTAAATGCGGATAATATACAACGAGGTATCCATCAGAAATCGCATTACCAATGCCTACTAATTTATCATCGTCCCATACCGAGAACAACGTGTGCGAATTTCTAAGTGCATTGATCAGCTGTTCGGGTTTTTCTGTGGAACTCCATTTATTTGCACGATATAAATCAAGTATATTTGATGTTGCAATGTCTCTTCTTTCAGAAATTATTATGGCCATTAAAAGAAATTTACGGATGCTTTAAAACAAATATAATTAATAATTATATAATGTGGTACTTCGAGATCATGCTGGACTCTGCCTTGCATTGGGGGGATGTTTTGAAGTATCCTATCCAATAATGATTAAGTAGCCCGGAAAAAAATAAAAAAAAAATAAAAACAAAAAACCAACAATCTCGTTTATAGAAGTAAGGTTTAGGTTGATTATATGACAAAGGCTCTTGCTTCCCAAAAGCGGAGCCTTTGTTGCTGTTAAAAATCGTATTCAGCTTAAGCATGTTCCAAAATGAACAGTAAGTGTTCGCATTCGTACAGTGTTTAAGTAACATATTTGCCTTTAAACATTCATGCAGGTGGTTTATACAAAATGGCTTTGAATTTGAGACTGATTTAGCAACCATATTTATTGTGATATGCTCAAACATTATTTTCGGATTGCCATACGGTCTATGGCTCGTTATAAATCTTACACAGCAATTAATATTTTCGGCTTGGCCCTAGGACTCGCTTCTTGTATATTAATTTTCCTCATTGTTAGGAATGAACTCAGTTACGATCAATATCATAGGCAAGCAAACAGCACATATCGGATAACATCACTCGGTTTAGACTATAACCCGAGCGTTTCTTTTGCGGTAGCTCCTGCAATCAGGAATGATTTTCCGGAACTGGAACATGTTTCACAATATTATTATTGGCGGGAGAGTATGATCGAAGTAAATCATAAACGTCACATAATAAAGGATATCGGTGCAGCCGATAGTGAATTTTCAAAGATATTCGATTTAGAATGGCTGGCAGGTGATCCTAAATCGGCCTTAGGAGCTCCGAATACTATTGTGCTTACAAAGACAGTTGCAAAGCAATATTTTGGAGATCAAAATCCAATCGGACAAACGATCCGTATGGATAATAATTGGGAGCTGAAAGTAACTGGCGTGATCAAAGATCTTCCCAGTAATACCCATTTAACTTTTAAATCACTGGTTTCGTGGGCCACATTTCACGATAAAACAACTAACTTTTGGTCTATCCAAGGAGGATATCTATATATAACACTGCCCGAAAAGCTATCCACCCGGAACATAGAAGGTAGGCTTCCATCCTTTATTAAAAAGAATTGGGGTGAAGAAATTAAAAAAGACGCTAAGCTATTGCTACAGCCATTAACGGATATACATTACGATCAGAAATATCTTACGCAGACTAGCATGCCACGCTCTAAAAAGAGCATTTACGGTTTAGCTGTAGTTGGTATATTTATCTTAATTATAGCCTGCATAAATTTTGTCAATATGGCTACTGCATTTGCCGTGAAGCGCTCAAAGGAAGTGGGTATCAGAAAGGTAATAGGAGCTAAACCTATCCAGATTATTAAGAGCGCTCTTTTGGAAATAGTCATTCAAGTGATGATGGCATTGACGTTAGCATTGAGCGGACTGTTGTTATTTATGCCTTATGCAGAGAGATTCTTTGGTATTCGCATCATTTCCAGTCAGCTTTTACAGACGGACGTTGTCATGGGGCTATTTCTCATTTCGCTATCGGCGGTTTTGATCTCGGGCTTATACCCCGCCTTGATACAGTCACGATTCAATCAATTGCAAATTTTAAAATCTCCTTTCTCAATAGCTATTAAAGGAAATGCAGCCTTAAAGAAAGGACTTATTGGTGTACAGTTTTTAGTGACTCAGTTGCTTATTATGAGCACCTTCATAGTAGCTAAGCAGATGGATTTTTTTCTTAATAAAGACATCGGTTTTGATAAAGAATCTATTATAACTTTTGACATAGGAAAGAATCCTGAAGGTTTGCGTCACTTACTTTCAAAGCAACCAGGGGTTAAAGACTTCGCTTTTGCCTCGGTTGCACCGGCCTACAATATAAACTATATGCCGTTTTCTGCACCTCACTTGGGCATGAATGAGGTAGATGTCACTGAGATGAAAGTGGTTGACGAAAACTATCTTTCTATGTTTAAATTAAAGCTGTTAGCCGGTAGGCCTATTACAAAGAGAACAACGGAGGACAGTATTCTACCAATTGTTGCTAACAAGACTTTTATAACACGATTGGGTATAAATGATCCAAAGGACGCTGTGGGAGAGCAGGTGATGTTAGAAAATCGTCGTGCAGAAATTCAGGGTGTGATAGCCGATTTTCAAAGTGAATCGAAGCATAAAAAAATCAGGGCCTGTTTTCTTTACTACAATCCCGAACGATTCTACCAGGCAAGTGTGAAGCTTCAATCAACAGATATAAAGCAAACAATTGCGGCTATTAATAAGGAATGGGCAACACTAAATCCTGAATTGATATTCAACTATGAATTTCTTGATAATAAGGTTGCTAGATTGTATGAACGCGAGCAAACGCTTTATAGTACCTTTAAAGTTTTTACTATTATCGCTATCATTATTAGTTGTGTAGGATTATTGGGACTTGTGTCTTTAATGGCCGTTCAACGAGTAAAGGAGATTGGTGTACGCAAAGTGCTAGGGGCTTCCGTACAAAATATAGTCATGCTCTTTTTAAGAGATTTTGTAATATTAATATTTATTGCCTTTGCAATAGCGGTGCCCATTGTTTGGTATTCAATGCATAGTTGGTTGCAGGAATTTGCCTATCAGATCAAAATTATACCCCTTTACTTTATTGTAGGATTACTTGCTACCCTGTTTGTGGCGGGAATAACTGTTTTTATCCGGAGTTTTATAGCCGCAACGAACAATCCAATTAAAGCGATAAAAGAGGAGTAGAGAGCAGGATTGAAAACTAATATTTTTTTCGCTCTAAACGATTTTTATCCACGTATCACGTACCTCTCATGTACCTTTCATGTAGGTGTTACATACCCCATAGGAGCTGCTTTAGGGCTACCTGAAGACTTCCTTACAGGTGTTTAAAATGTGTCTGAACCTTATCTGCTATCTATTACAGCAATCGGGCTTTATACTTCAAGCACCGCTGGAATACTCTATGGAAAATGGATTGGAAAGCGCGACTAATGCCTGTATTGAAATTTTCAGCAGCTTAAAAGCTTAGTTAAGATTATTTTTTCGTTCTATGAATGGGTGAATTTGTTATTTTGTGTTTTGTTTTATTGATTTGTT
>DATMSZ010000236.1:0-9117 GCA_035565175.1 Pseudosphingobacterium sp. | reverse complement strand
ACCCAACAATAATCTTGCAGGATCTTCTAACAGCTCTTTTACGCGTACTAAGAAGCTTACAGACTCTCTACCATCCACAATACGGTGATCGTAGGATAAAGCCACATACATCATAGGACGGATTACCACTTCCCCATTAATTGCAACTGGGCGTTCTATAATATTATGCATACCTAAGATCGCAGATTGTGGCGCATTAATGATAGGGGTAGACATCATGGATCCAAATACCCCACCATTGGTGATTGTAAAGGTACCGCCCGTCATCTCCTCAATTGTTAATTTACCGTCTCTAGCTTTTAATGCCAAATCGCGAACAGCTTTTTCGATTTCGTCTAAGGTCATCGATTCAGCGTTACGGATTACAGGCACCACTAATCCTTTAGGAGCGGATACTGCGATAGAGACATCTGCAAAATTACTATATACTACTTCGTTCTCCTCTATCCGCGCATTTACCGCCGGCCATTCTGCCAGAGCAGTTGTAACTGCCTTCGTGAAGAAAGACATAAAGCCTAGACCTATGCCATATTTGTCTTTAAATTTATCCTTATACTTCGCACGAATATCCATGATCGGCTTCATATCAACCTCATTAAAAGTGGTTAACATAGCTGTTTCATTTTTCACGGATACCAAGCGTTTTGCAATGGTCTTACGTAAAGAAGACATTTTCTCTCTACGTTCATCCCTTGCGCCGGCCGGAGTTTTCTGTGTAGCTGCTGCTGGTTCAGTTGCTTTTGCGGCAGGAGCTGCTTTCGATTCAGCAGCTTTTTGCTCTGCTTTTACTGCATCCTCTTTTGTAATGCGGCCGTCTTTACCGGTACCTTTTATAGCACTAGGATCAATCCCTTTTTCTTTTAAAATTTTAGCAGCGGCCGGTGATGGTGTACCTGCCGCATAATTCTCTTCTTTTTCTTCATCCACATCGGCCTTAGGAGCGGCTGGCTTTTCTTCGGCTTTCACTTCGGTCTTCGGCGCATCCGTAGAAGGCTTAGCAGCAGCAGCGCCATCTCCTTCCTCAATAATGCATACCACTGCTCCAATTTCCAGCGTATCACCCTCTTGGGCAACGATCTTTAATATACCGGCTCTTTCTGCAGGTAACTCAAAAGTGGCCTTGTCTGACTCTAATTCTGCCAGGTTTTCATCCATTTCTACATGGTCGCCATCCTTTTTTAACCATTGAGATAAGGTAACTTCGGTTATCGATTCACCAACGGCCGGAACTTTTATTTCTAATCCCATAATTGTCTATGTTAATCTACTTTTGCTGCTTCTTTAGTTGTTTTTTTTACTTGCTTTTTGGTTTCGGTTCCTGCACTGTCATCCGCGAAGGCTCTGCTTACCAACGAAAGTTGTTGCGCATTATGTTGTTTCGAATAACCCGTAGCGGTACTGCTGCTTTCTTTTCGCGAGATCACATCTAATTCAACACTTGTTTTACGGTATTTACGACAGATATATGGCCATGCACCCATATTTTCTGGTTCTTCTTGCACCCAGAAAAATTTGGTGGCATTCTTATATTTATTCCTAATTGCACGGATTTTATCAGTAGGCGAAGGATAAAGCTGCTCCACACGAATGATGGCAACGTCTTTACGTTTGTCATCTTGCTGTTTCTGCAATAGATCATAATAGACTTTTCCAGTACAGAATAATACCCGTTTCACATCGTTTGTTTTTACGTAAGTATCATCAATAATCTCCTGGAATTGACCATCGGTAAAGTCGGCTAATTTACTAACCACTTTTGGATGTCTTAATAAGCTTTTTGGTGTAAATACGATCAACGGTTTTCTAAATTCACGATGCATCTGCCGTCTTAAAAGATGGAAGAAACTTGCTGGCGTAGTGCAATTGGCAACCTGAATATTATTTTCTGCACAGGCCTCAAGGAATCTTTCAATACGACCTGATGAATGTTCTGGTCCCTGCCCTTCGTAGCCATGAGGCAATAGCATCACTAAACCATTAGATCGCTTCCATTTTGTTTCGGCACTTGACAAATACTGATCAACAATAATCTGTGCGCCATTGAAGAAATCGCCGAACTGTGCTTCCCAAATGGTTAAGCATTGCGGATTTGCCAAGGCATAACCATATTCGAAGCCTAAAACACCATATTCGGAGAGTAGTGAATTATAAATATCGAACTTAACATCACCATTGTTAATTGCTCTCAATGGGATGTACTCCTCTTCAGAATCTTCCAGTGTAATGACAGCATGTCTGTGAGAAAAGGTCCCACGTTCTACATCCTGTCCGGATACACGTACACGCAACCCTTCTTGTAATAGCGTTCCATAAGCCATCAATTCACCCATTGCCCAGTCATAGGAATCTTCCGAGATCATCTTATTTCTTGCCTCGAACAACTTTGCTGTTTTGTTGAAGAATTTCTTGTCTTTTGGTAAGGTAGTAATAAGCTGCGCGATTTTTATAAATTCATCTTTTGACACAGCTGTATTGGCAGGTTTAAAGATATCTTCATATTTTGCTGGCCTTAAACCTTTCCATGCTCCGGAGAACATTGGATTGGCTTCTGAAAGATTTTCGACCTCTTTCGATTCATCCAAGCGTTGTTGCAATAAAGCCTTGAAATCTTTCTCCATTTCCTTTGCAAGATTGGCATCAACACTCCCCTGTTCCATCAGCTTTTTGTTATAGATTTCGCGTGGATTCGGGTGACTTGCAATAGCTTTGTATAGCTTGGGTTGTGTAAACTTAGGCTCATCTGCCTCATTGTGTCCATAACGACGGTAGCACAATACATCAATATAAACATCTGTGTGGTACCGTTGACGGTATTCAACCGCCATATTAATCGCAAATATTAATGCTTCTACATCGTCTCCATTTACATGGAAAACAGGAGAAAGGGTGACTTTAGCAAGATCAGTACAATAAGTAGATGATCTCGCGTCTTTAAAATTGGTGGTAAAACCAATTTGATTGTTGATTACTAAGTGAATGGTTCCTCCTGTAGAATAACCATCAAGCTTAGACATTTGCGCCACCTCATAAACAATACCTTGTCCAGCGATAGCAGCATCGCCATGAATCAATATAGGGGCAATCTTTGATTTATCCCCATCGTATTTCATATCTATCTTAGAACGCACCAAACCTTCTACAACCGGGTCTACTGTTTCCAAATGCGAAGGATTAGGACATAAGCTAAGATGGACATCCTTACCTGTATTTGTCTTAATATCTGTAGAAAAACCTAAATGGTACTTTACATCACCACCAAAATCAGGCTCGCCCGTATTTGCGTATGTTTTACCTTCAAATTCGGAAAAGATATCCTTATAGGTTTTACCCATGATATTGGCCAATACGTTCAGTCGTCCACGGTGTGCCATTCCAATAACAAACTCTTGCACACCAAGGTCACTTCCCTTTTCGATTATAGAATCCAATGCCGGAATGACAGTCTCTGCACCCTCGAGCGAAAAACGTTTTTGTCCTAAAAATTTGGTACCCAAGAAACTTTCAAAAACTACCGCTTCATTTAATTTCTGAAGGATACGCTTTTTCTTTTCGATCGGAAAGTCAGGTTTATTCCTGGTACCCTCCATATGCTCCAACAGCCACTTAATTTTTTCAGGGTGTCTAATATATGTAAATTCAGCTCCAATTGCCTGGCAATAAGTCTCTTCTATTAACTGTCGGATATCTCTTAATTTAGCAGGACCTAACCCCACCTCTACACCCGCATTGAAAACGGTATCCATATCGGCCTCTGATAAACCAAAGGTCTCCAGCTCTTTTCCCGGGTAATAAGGTCTGCGCTCTCTTACCGGGTTTGTTTTGGTAAATAGATGTCCACGGTCTCTATATCCGTGAATCATGTTCAATACATTGATCTCTTTAAGGGAATGTTCGGAAACATCACCTCCTTCAACAGGTTTCCCTCCGCCATCGGTCTGCTCACCAAATTCAAATCCTTCGAAAAATTTCTGCCATCCAAAATCGACCGAATTGGGGTCTTCTTTATACGCTTTATACAGCGAGTCTACGTAACTTGAGTCTGCGTTACTAAGATATGAAAGTCTGTCCATTTACTTTACTAATACGATGTGCTGACAAAGTTATAAAATATCTAACGGAATGCACATTAAATCACACTTAATTATAAATTTACACTAAAATTTAAGCTTGTCATTATTCCTTTTCTATCGCCTCCCTTAGCACAACAAAAGAAAAGCTCCTCCTGTTCAAAAACTTTTAATTGATGGAGGGCAAATCTAGATCATTTTTTAGTCGGTAAGAGATATTTGCGCCCTGCTCCAGCGCTTTACATAATCGCCATTTGGATCAAATAACGCTTTTAACTTTTTAATGTCTTTAATGCCGTTATCCTTCACACTGCTTCCTACTCCCGCAATATGTGCCCAGTTCCCATAATTCGAAGCTGGTCCGTAATCAATTAATTTATCTTCAAAATATGCTGCCCCTAATAAATGACTTACACCCATTTCATGAATTAAATAATGCGCCGCTAAGGCTCTGGGAACATTAGGCATAAAACCAATGGTATTCAGTTGGTTCATTGCCGCGTCAATAATCGGTTCTCCTGTCTCTCCGTTCTTCCATAGATCAAATCTCTTTTCTGCCTCTTTTACCACATGAGGGGCCTCATCGGAAAAGCCTTTCGCTGTAAAAAATTTATTACCATGTTTCTTAAACATAAACCGGAAATAATCACGCCATAACAACCCTGTAACAATAGCAGCCGCCGTCCTTTTAGGCAGGCCTCGCTCTTCGAAATGTTTAACGGTGTGGTATAGTGTATGAGCCGATAGGCATCCCAACGCAATCCATGGCGACAAAATCGTTCCTTCTCCCATCACAAAATCGTTGTCTTGATAAGGCTGATCACCAGCGATAATTGCCTGTAGTTGTTTGAGCGCTTCTTTTTCACCTCCCTTAAAAATAGATTTATCTGCCATTTTTATTGCCGTATCCGTATAACCCAACTCTTTTAGGGTAGGAATATCTCCAGGCTCAAAATTATCTGGAAGCATCACCTGGTTGGGTGTATTCACAGTAGGTCGAATGGATGTTTCTCGTTCTACCTTCTTTCTGAAAGTTACAAACGTATCTGGTATATCTTTTATCGGAAAAGGTAGATCTTCTTTATGATATAAGGTGTGTCCTATAAAATGCTTTAAATTTAAACGCTTTTTCCATAGCGATTCTTCCACTAAGGTAGAGACATGTGTTTCTTCTTCTGCTACTTCCCTGTGATGATAAACTTCTTTTACATTATACCGCTCTGCTAAACTTAACAGCAACTCCTCAGGGTAACCGGTAGCTACCAGTAAATCAGCGCCCAATGCTTGTAAAGAAAGGCGTAAGTCTAAAACACTTTCTAGAATAAATTTTGCTCTAATAGCCCCTGTTTTAGATAAACCCTTGTCGTCCACAGTATAATGTCTAGGATCAAAAATATACACGGGAACCACCTTGTCTGCACGTTCTAACGCCTGCCATAATATCTCATTATCATGGACACGAAGATCATTTCTAAACCAAACAAGGATTGTATCTTTATTCATACTTAATATAGGGAACTTTTAACCTCAAATATACTTGTTTTTAACTTCATAAAGCAATGTTTGGCGGATAATTAAGAACCTTTACACTATTCTAACAAATGTTCAAACAACGTTTAATGACTGTAGGACGAGAAGATTAATATTTTACGCTTCTGTCATATGAAGCGAGCAGCACTTTTCAATCGCGAATTAAGGTTGAGAAAAAGGCTCAGACGGCGTAAAAAAATCCGAAAAAGAAAAGTTAAAAAACTATTTCATTTTAAACTAAACAGAAAGAACGATATAATTGTAGTATAAACGTGACATAGGCCTTGCGAAATGAATATACTGATTACCGGACTGAATAACTATTTAGGTAAAAGATTAGCGCTTTTCTTTGCTAATGAGGGTTATAACATTTCTTGTTTGGTACGAAATGAAAAGCATTTTCTCAACAGCACCGAAAAGCACCCTAATTTAGTAGTGATGCAAGGAGATTTGGTGCGAGAAAAATACACCCCTCCACTTAGCGGGAATATGGATGCAGCGATTTACTTAAGCCAAGATTCAGCCGAATGGGGCGATCAATATAAAAATCTTGAGCTTCTTTCCTTAGTTAATTTCGTTAAGCAGGCACGAAAAACACACACACAGCAACTGATTTATATTACGAGGCTTCGAACACCTTTTACTAAAGAGGTACAGCAGATTTTAACTGATAGCTATATCTCCTATACGATCATACGGATAAGTAATATCATTGGCACTGGCTCAATACTAATGGAGATGATGAATAAAATATCTTCTAAATTCATCATTTTGGCTAATAACCGTCTGGCTAAAATGAAATCGCAACCTATAGCGCTCCGCGATTTACTTACTTATCTAAATTTTGTTGTATTAAACCCCGCCGCTTTTAATCAAAGCTTCGATATCGGTGGCCCAGATATACTCAGCTATAGGGATATGTTGAAAATTTATCTGAAACTTCGCCATCTAAGACGGCCTATTATTGCCTTACCTAATTTCAGCAATAGACTTTCTGCCATGTTTATAAGCCTCACAACAGGTGTGAGTGTTCCTACCGCCCGTGCGTTCGGCCAGCATATTACAGGCGACCTGCTATGTGAAAACAATCATATTCACGATTTATTTCCACATGAATGCCTAACTTTTGAACAGGCTTTAAAAGAAGCTTTCATAAGGTAATTTACGTTAAACCCATTATTAAAAAATTGATATGCAAAGAATTTTAATTAGCGGTGCTACAGGATTGATTGGTGAGGCGCTTATAAAAACCTTATTAGGTAAAGGGTATATTATTCATGCGCTCGTTCGGAAGCCGCAAGCAGATGCAAAGAACATCCATTATTTCACCTGGAATGTAGAAGATGGCATCATCGATAAAACATGCATAGAAGAGGTAGATGCCATTGTTCACCTTGCCGGCGCCAATATCGCGAAGAAGCCTTGGAGCCGCAAAGTACGATCTAATATACTGAAAAGCAGAACGGATAGCATTGCATTAATTTATTCTTTATTATCTTCCGGTAATCATCGAGTAAAAACGATCGTTTCCGCATCGGCCACTGGTTATTACGGAAACAGAGGAGACGAGCTCCTAACCGAGGAAATGTCTCCAGCAGACGATTTTCTGGGACAAACCTGCCTAGCATGGGAACAAGCCGTAGCGAACGGGAGGTCTTTTGGTTTACGAACAGTTTCACTACGATGTGGCATGGTATTAACGAAGGTAGGGGGTGCCCTTCCTGCACTTACAAAGCCAATCGATCTTGGTTTGGGCACCGTGTTTGGTACTGGCAAGCAATACGTTCCGTGGATTCATTTAACGGATGTGATTGCTATGTATATCTTTGCGCTCGAACATCCAGGTTTGAGTAGTTCTTATAATATGGTAGCACCTCAAACCATCACCAATAAGCAACTAAATCAGGAAATAGCCAAGAAACTAGGCAAGCCACTCTGGCTACCGCCGATACCTGCATTTGTACTCCGTGGAATTCTAGGCAAAATGAGTGCGCTTGTACTTGATAGTACAAAGGTATCAGCAGAAAGAATAATAAATGCCGGTTTCAAATTTAAATATCCAAACCTACAGGAAGCCCTAACATCCATTTATTAAGATTGACTAAATGATACCCGATAAAAATCGAACAGTAATTTACTGGTTTAGAAGAGATTTGAGGCTAAATGACAACAACGCGCTTAGTAAGGCACTATCGATCGGGGTATCGGTCCAACCCGTATTTATATTCGACACACAAATACTCACCAAATTAGCTGATAGAGATGACGCCCGTGTAACCTTTATTTATGAGCAGTTAAAAGCACTCAATGCCTCGCTAGCGAAATATAATGGTGCTATTGCTGTTTATCATGACGATCCACTTGATGCTTGGCAAAAAATTATAAGAGATTTTCAGCCTGAAGCGGTTTACTATAATCATGACTATGAGCCCTATGCTCTTGAACGAGACAAGAAAATTTCCGTTTTTTTAAAGACGCAACAGATAGCCTCTTATTCTTTCAAAGATCAGGTTATTTTCGAAAAAGACGATCTGTTAAAAATCGATGGCGGGCCTTATACTGTTTTTACGCCCTATAAAAATAAATGGATCGAAAGGTTAACAAATGATGACCTAAAAGATTACAAAGTTACAGAACAACTTAAAAATATACATCCTTTCGCTCGGCAGCTTCCAAACCTATCGGCGCTTGGTTTTACACCAACGAAACAAAAATTCCCGAACAAAGAACATAAAAGTGTTATCGTGGATTACCATGACACAAGAAATTTTCCCGCGTTAGAGGAAGGCACATCTCATCTAAGCGTTCATTTAAGATTCGGAACAATCAGTGTTAGGGAGCTAATGCGGGACGCGATCCAATTAAAGGATAAAACTTGGTTAACTGAACTCATATGGCGGGAGTTTTATATGATGATATTATGGCATTTCCCTCACACCACCGATCATGCATTTAAGTCGGCATACGACCGAATAGCGTGGCGTAACAATGAGCAGGAATTCGAAGCTTGGTGCAGGGGGGAAACGGGCTATCCACTCGTAGATGCTGGAATGCGGCAGCTGAACAAAACAGGTTTTATGCACAATAGAGTACGCATGGTAGTGGCGAGTTTTCTATGCAAACATTTACTGATTGATTGGCGATGGGGCGAAGCTTATTTTGCCAGAAAACTGCAAGATTATGAACAGAGCAGTAACGTAGGCAATTGGCAATGGGCCGCTGGTTGTGGAAATGATGCCGCCCCTTATTTCAGAATTTTTAACCCCGAACTGCAGCTGAAGAAATTTGATCCCGATCTTGTTTATATGAAGCGATGGGTGCCTGAATTTAATGACCCATTTCGATATCCTATGCCAATTGTGGAACATAAAAAAGCCCGCGAACGGGCCTTGAAAGTTTATAAAAATGCTTTAAAAAATTAATTAATTGTCTTTTATTGTTACATTAAATTCTAGAGAAGCAAAAGGAGCCGGTCCGCTACTAGAAATACCGTAAGCAGTTGTTGAGGGTGAGAAAAAAT
>DATMSZ010000235.1:0-2997 GCA_035565175.1 Pseudosphingobacterium sp. | reverse complement strand
CTTCTTTTAGTTCTTTCATTTTGTTCTTTTTTTTTGCCAAATAGCAAGCAACCTTTTCGTTGCTTAGGGCTTACTATTTAATAAACTCAGCTTCAAATACTTTGGTGTTTTCTTTCCAGTCCTTAACAATTAATTTAAATTGATGTTTGCCTTTGGGTACATGCTGTTCAAACACATGCCAAAGAGATGCACTTTTGGGGTCGTATTCCATTAATACCCACTGATTATCTATATATCCATCAAAAGATTGAATACCAGATAAATTGTCTGAAATTTTAAAATTGATTCGGTTAATACCGGATATATCGCGGTTTGCTGATAGATTAATAGAACGAATAATGGGAGCAATGGTATCTACCGCAATATAAAAGCTCCCAAACGTTCGCATGGTTGCACTCACATAACCATTTTTATAGACACCACCTTGTGACTCACCTTCTGTGTTAACGATTAAGGCTTTGGATTGTAAGTAAGAAGGCAGATTTACGGCCTTTATTGCAAGAGTGTATCCTTGATGTATGGGAACCATTCTATTATGAATATGTTGAATGGAAGAATAACCGTTTTTGGGGGGAGGACTTTGACTGTATCTGTAATAAAGATTGCTATAAAGATTTCCTTTTGGAATATTTACTTTCACTACATTATTTTCAAAAGAATTATCTTGGTCATAATGAAAAAGAGTCGTGCCAATAGTGGATTTTTTTTCTGCTGAAGGGCTCGAAACCTTTCTAATGTTGAATGAAAGTGTACTGGTATTACCCATTATATCTTTTACCTTGTAAGTTATTTCGTGTAGAAGTTCATCCTTAAGATCAATAATGCCATTGTTAACGAGTTTGTGATAAATTTCAAGCTTATTGCCTGGCTCTACGAAGCTTTTTTGAATCCGACGGCGATGCAGTATATAAGTGGCATAATCGATATGTGAATTGATGGCCCTGCTATTCTCAAATGAAAAGCGCTCGAAAACAGCGGTATAAATTGGTTTACCGTCTAAAAGTAATTCAATTGAATAAACGCCATTTCTATTTGACGAGGCCGAATTTTGATCACTGCTAACAATTCCGAAACCAGTAGCACCATTTATAGTTATTGTCTTTGTAGGACTTATTTTGTAATTGCCATTACTTCCTACAACTTGCAAATGTTCTCGTGGCGTATTTTCATCATAACTGTCATTACCAAGACGATAAACCGTCATTCCGCTGATCGATGGGGGTATCCTATCGGGAATGGTTAAGCCAAAAAGCTGTGCATTAATAGTGTGCTCAGATTTAGTGTCACGCAGCTCAAAGTGTAAATGCGGACCGGCAGATCCTCCTGTATTTCCCGAATAGGCAATTATTTCTCCCTTTTTAACGGGAATTAAATTTGCTGCTAGTGGAAAATCTACGGAAAAGTGTTTTTCAGCGTACTGTTTATTCTTTACAAAAGAAATAATCTTATCATTAAACCTTTGTAAATGCATATAAACACTGGTATACCCATTTGGGTGATTAATATATAAAGCATTACCGCCGCCGCCTATTTGAACGCGGGCCCTGGAAATATAACCATCGGCTGAGGCATAAACAGGATACCCTTCTCGCTGATTCGTTCTGTAATCTGTACCCGAATGGAAATGATTGGTCCGCAATTCGCCAAATGAACCCGAGGCTTGCGGAGGAATACTTAAAGGAGGCGTAAAATAATTTAAAGGATACTGTTTAGGTTGTATGCTGGTTTCTTGACCAATGCCTATTAGGAAATGTAGTAAAAATAAAAAGGATATTGTAGCTTTCTTGTAATTTATCATTGTTAAGGTTATTACTTGATCTTAAAATCCAATAACTTTTTATCTTCAATAAAACCTTCTAGATGATCACCAATACTAACAGGCCCAACACCTTCTGGGGTACCTGTGAAAATTAAGTCGCCTTTACGTAAGGTAATGTACCTGCTAACAAACGTTATTATTGATTCGAAAGAGAAAAGTATATTTTTAGTATTTCCCTGTTGAACGATTTGCTGGTTTTTTTTTAAACTGAAATCTATGTTGTAGAGATTTGGAAATTCGTTCTTTGCAATAAAATTACTGATAGGGGCAGAGTGGTCAAAAGCCTTGGCAAGTTCCCAAGGTAAACCTTTTTGTTTATGTTGGGATTGTATATCGCGTGCTGTGAAATCTATACCTAATCCAACGGCATCGTAATAAGAAGATGCAAATTTTGGATTTACGTGCTTACCTTCTTTGCAAACTCTTAATACTATTTCTATTTCGTGATGTATATCTTCAGAAAAGTCGGGGTGATAGAAATCCTTATTATCTTTTAATATTGCGGTATCCGGTTTTAAAAAAATTACCGGGTTTTCAGGAATTGGATTGTATAGTTCTTGAGCATGTGCGGCGTAATTTCTACCAATTGCTATAATCTTCATTTTTGATTAAATTAATTCTCTATGCTTCAAACCTAATAAAAAAATCCACCCGATCAAAGGTGGATTTCTTATCAGAAAAGAATTAAGTTTTTATTAAAGAACTTCAATACGCTTAACGATTGTTTCTGTGCCAGCAACAACTCGTATGAAATAAAATCCCTGATTTAATTTACTCCCAATATTGAAAGAGTTAGTTTGTTCGCCAGCAGAAAGTCTTTGAACCAATAAGGTGGTTACTTCATTGCCAAGCGCGTCCATAACTTTGATCGATACGTTACTGTCTTTATTTAATTTAAAAGATAAATTGATTTGGTCAGAAATCTGGTTAGGAAAAACCTTAACATTACTCAAAAGCTTCTCATTGTCACTTCCTGCTAATTTCTGACTGCCGGTTACTGGTGAAAATGGTTTGAACCCAAAATGCAGATTGTCAAATTTGTTAAAGCCATTATCTGTTATCCGACTCTTTTTTGTAGGAGACTGCTGTTTATTTATTGTACTATCCATCTTCGAGGCATAAGTAGCCGCAGCCTGAACCCCATTGATGGAGCCAAGCAACAATCCAATACCTACAAT
>DATMSZ010000234.1:0-6766 GCA_035565175.1 Pseudosphingobacterium sp. | reverse complement strand
GTCATTCCTACAATGTTGGTTTTACCGGAGCTTATTAAAATAACTTTTAAAAATACAATCCCCCCCTATAATAAATCCTATTCTTACTTATTTAGTAATCGCCCTTTTTTACCACCAAAATTAAATTGTATTGGTTTATAGCGTTCGCAATGTAATTGCTGAAAGACGGTAATACCTTGTTTTTCAGTTTTTAGAATTGCCCGGTGTAGGGTAGGTCCTTCTTCTGATATTTATTCGATCAGTGATCGATCTGGATGGCGAATTTGACCTGCTCTTTTATTACAAGATCATTTATTTTAATTACTGTAATTTATTATGTTCAATATCAATAAGATAGTGCTTGTGCTCATTCCGTGGGTCTTGGCTCTTTTTATGGCCTGCAATCACGATATAAAAAAGCACGAAGATGTAGTTACTCATCCAAAAGCATCAATGGAAGATCAAGCGCGTATTACTGACGCACTTACAGAGGTTGGAGAGGGGAAATCGGTCGATGGACAGCTTTCAGCCAAAGTGTTGGCAGCAGATTCCTTAACAGATACCTATCAGGAACTATTTATAAAATTGGAAGATTCAGAAGGAATTGCTGTTGAGAAAGCGAGGGTTAGTTTACTGCCCGAAATGAAAATGGGTATGATGGCGCACGGAGCACCTGTTATACAACCTGGAGGACAGGCGATACATGGCTTCTTTAAAGGCGGAGTGGTTTTTATCATGCCTACTTCTATTGAAAGCCAGCATAATTGGACCATCAATTTATTAGTGGATCAAGAAGGGCAGCCCTCGAACAGAATTAATATACCTATACACATAAAAGAGGCAAAAGAGATGAGAACCATTGCCTTTGATGGTGGAGGTGAGGGGCGCTTCTTCTTGTCGTTGCTCGCGCCCGAAAAATTACCTATAGGCAGTCAATTTTTTCGTTTTATGCTGCATCGCGTAAGTAAAAATGAGTTTCCGGCTGTTCCAGAGGGTTATGAGATTGCATTAAATACACATATGCCTGATATGGGGCATGGTTCTGAAGGAAATGAAAATGCCAAAGCGGTTGGCGAAGGCTTCTATAGAGGTAAGATTAATCTTTCAATGCCCGGCTTATGGGAGGTAAAAGCTGACTTGTTGAAGAACGGAAAGAAGGTTTCTACTGAGCCAGTAATATTTAAAATTCAAGTAAAAAAATAAATCAAATCGCATGTTATACCCGAAAGGTGATGTCGAGTGGGGCAAGTGTAATCGAGACATCTCAGGCTTGTCCATTGCATCTCATTTTGGTCAAGATGACAAGTTTTGCCATTTAGGCAATTTATCCGATAGTCAAAAATATAAACAGATGAAAACCATTAAACATATATTATTAATTGGTGTAACTATCCTCGTATTAGTTGCTTGTAAGAAGAATGAAATACCCGCTCCAGATAATAAGAATATTGGAGAACTGTCCATAGAGTTCGATAACATTGTAGGGAATAAGACCCTTCAACTAAATACAGCAAATTACCTTAATGCTTCAGGTGAAACATTCAGTCTTTCTTTAATTCAATACTATGTCAGTAATTTGAAATTCACTAACACCCAAGGAGCTGAATATGTGGTGCCACAAGACAGTAGTTATTTTCTCATACTGGGCGACGACCGAAATAGCCGTTTCGCCAAAGTAAATGTACCTGAAGGTGATTATAAAAGCGTAACCTTCACCTTGGGCGTAGATAGTATACGAAGCACAATGCCGGTTGAACAACGACAAGGTGTTTTAGATCCTACAGGAGGGCATGATGGTGCAGGGATGTACTGGGGCTGGAATAGTGGATATATATTCTTCAAAATGGAAGGTACTTCTCCGTCGGTTACAAGCGCGGATAATAAATTCCGCTATCATATAGGTCTTTATGGCGGTTACGATCCCACAACTCCTACACTTAATAATATAAAAACCGTTACGCTAGATCTTTCCAAGGGCGGGGTTGCTGAGGTCCGAAAAGGGTACCGAAGCAATATTCACTTATTGGTCGATTTAATGAAAGCTTTTAACGGCCCTACTAATATAAGTATTGCGGAACATCCCACGGTAATGGTAAGTGATTTTGGCAGTGTAGTGGCAAACAACTACCAGCATATGTTTAGTCATGATCACACCGAAAATGGAGTGCGTAACGAAAATGAGCTGTAATGAATAAAATGACTGTTTTTATCGGGTTATTACTTGTGGTAATAGCCTGTAAAAAAGCTTCAGAGATTCTTCCCGAATTACCTGAATTGTTTAAAGGGTTTGTACAGCCGGCTAATTTTCCGGCACCCGTATATAATGTAACAAAGAACCCAATAAGCAAGGAACAGTTTGAGCTCGGGAAAAAGCTGTTTTATGATGCCCGTTTGTCGCGTAATAATACCATTTCGTGTGGTAGTTGCCATATACCGGCTGCAGGTTTTACCCATCACGGACATGACGTAAGCCATGGTATCAATGACCAGCTCGGCACACGTAATTCTATGCCTATTATGAATGTTGCCTGGAACAAGGCGTTTTTTTGGGATGGTGGCGTTGCCGATTTAGATCTTTTGGCTATTGTACCTATTGAGAATCCTGTGGAGATGGATGAAAGGGTACCCAATATTCTTAAAAAGCTCGAGGGAGATGAACAATATCATTCAATGTTTGAAAAGGCCTATGGGACATCAGAAATCACATCTGTACGCTTTTTGAAAGCATTATCTTCTTTCATGCTGATGGCAACAAGTAGCAATGCTAAATACGATAAAGTGATGCGAAAAGAAGGAGCGCGTTTTACACAGGAGGAAGAGCAGGGTTATGCTCTTTTTCGAAGTAAATGTGCTCACTGTCATCCTGAACCATTATTTACGGACGGCACCTTTCGTAGTAATGGATTAATACCAAGTGCTGTTAATGATTTGGGTCGATATGATATTACGTTGAACCCCTTAGAGAAGTACAAATTTAAAGTGCCGAGCTTACGTAATCTTAAATATACTGCACCCTTTATGCATGACGGACGATTCTTGAATTTGGACGGTGTTTTAAATCACTACTCTGGCGAAGTTATCGATAATGGAACGTTAGATCCTTTATTGAAAAATAGCAATGGAAAACTAGGAATTCAATTTACAGTTAACGAAAGAAAACTATTGCTTTCCTTTCTAGAAACACTTAATGACGAGTCGTTTATACAAAATAAATTATTGGCAGAATGACATCTTATATGTATCAAAACGTAAGAGACAAGTACCAAGATGTACACAAATTAAGCTAGGTACGGGTAAATATTTAACTAATAAGAAATGAAAAAGAACATTATAATTACAAGTTTAATATTATTAACGAGCATACAACTCTTTGCCTGTGATATATGTGGTTGTGGAGTGGGTAGTTATTATTTAGGTATCCTTCCCAACTTTAATAAGCGTTTTATCGGCCTACGTTATCAGTACAATTCCCTCGAAACACATTTAGGTCCACAGGGTGAACGGACAGCATTAAGTGCAGATGAGACCTACCGTATAGCAGAGCTATGGGGAGCTTGGAACATTGGAGAACGCTTCCGCGTAATGGCTATTCTTCCTTATAATTTTAATCATAGGGAAGTACCCGGTGCGGGAACTAGTGGGAGTAAGGAGGGGATAGGGGATGTGGCTATTATGGGATATTATAAAATCTTTGAAGGTGGATCGACTACAAAAAACAGTAAGTTGTTCAACCATTCATTATGGGCCGGATTTGGTGTAAAAACACCTACGGGAAAATATGATAATACTGAGCGCATGGTCGTAGGATCAGATGCACCTAACAATTTCCAATTAGGAACCGGTAGTACTGATTTTACTTTAAATATAACATATGACGCCCGATTAATGGATTTGGGTCTTAACCTGAATATGCTGTATAAGATTAACACGGAAAATAAATACGAATATCGTTACGGAAATAAATTTACGGGCAACGCGCTTTTCTATTACAAGTTTTTGGTGAATATGAAGTTGAGAATTGCTCCGAATGCGGGTCTTATGTATGAACGAGCCGCGCACGATATGGAGTATAACACTTTTAATGTAAGCCAATCAGGAGGATACGTTACTTCGGCGGTGACGGGCGTGGAACTAAGTTATGAAAGGATTTCGATAGGAGCGAATTATCAAATGCCCTTTTCTCAAGACCTGGCTGATGGCAGAGTAGACGCTGGAAGCCGATTAATGACACATATTTCTTTTGCTTTTTAATATTCTGAGCTCATAAAGAATAATCGAATTCAGGTTAATAATAAAACTAAACACTATGATATTTAAACAATCAAAAAAAATAACCGCACTGGCTTGTATGCTGGTGCTAGCTAGTTGTGGCAATAAGGAACGAACCACTTTGCCAATTTATGGCGATAAAAATCATCGTATTGCTGATTTTCGTTTTCAAGATCAAGACAGCAGCTGGATTACGAATAACACCTTTAAGGATAAGATTTATGTGGCCGATTTCTTCTTTACTACCTGTCCAACTATTTGTCCTATCATGTCCAAAAATATGTTGCTCGTGACTGAACATTTTAAGGATAATCCGTCCGTTGGAATTATTTCACACAGTATAGATCCGAAGCACGATAGTATTCCTGTTCTTAAGAAATATGCCAAGAAACTAGGGGCAAATACGAACATATGGCATTTTGTAAATGGTTCTGCCGAAGAGATTTATATGCTGGCAGAGAAGTCTTATTTCTCAGCGGCAGCGGAGGAAGATGAGGCTCCCGGAGGTTATATCCATAGCGGGGGTTTTGTATTGGTCGACCAACATAGGCAAATAAGGGGTATTTATGATGGAACAGTGGTTGATTCGGTGAAGAAACTCATTCAGGATATGGACTTTTTGCTTAAGAATCTTAAATAATTTACATGTTTTAAAAAAATCTATTATGAACTTTATAAAAGATATAACAATTGTTTTGTTTACAGCTGCTTTAACGGTAATATATGCATGTGGAGGAAATGCTATATCAGATGGTGAAGGGCAAAGGTCGGCCACAGCTAATCAAAGAAATGTAAGCGTTCAGCGTGAAAAGATAGAAGTTTCTCCACAGGATCTTAGTTCAAAAGGTGTCGGTCCGATTACAGATTATAAACCTGAAACAGTCAATAAAGAACTTGTCAAGCAAGGAAAAGACCTTTTCATGGCAAAATGCGCCATGTGTCATAAAATGGATCAGCGAACCTTAGGACCACCGCTGAGGGGCGTTACGGATCGGCATACTCCTGAATGGGTGCTTAATATGCTATTAACCCCAGAAAAGATGATTGAGCAGGACCCGGCCGCCAAAAAGTTGTATGCTAGCTATAACACGCCCATGATTAATCAACAGTTGAGTGAAAAAGAGGCCAAAGCTATTTATGATTATTTGAGAAGTGAATAATTAAGCTGGCTCATAATTGGCGCAAAGTAATGAGGGGGGCGTTTGAAAAGGCATTTCTTGACGTCAATAAACGGAAGCTACGCGAAACGGAAAAGTCTATTGCTTGTAAATTAACAAATAGCTCCGTCCGTTCCGCTAGGATCTGATCTGGTTGACAAAGAAATAGGACTTTTGAAAGCCCCCTTTGCTACCGTCCTTATTGATACTACTTAATCTACTCATTTTTAATAAGCTTTTCGGGATTAAAAAAATGGTTCAGCGGGCCTTTTCCTTTTCCAATCGATACATCTTTTCCATGTAATATAGCCTGATATACGTACTCCTGTCCAGCTTCAACGGCCTTTAGGAGAGATGAGCCACGAGCAATATAAGCCGCAATAGCGGATGAAAGTGTGCAGCCGGTGCCATGCGTATTATTAGTATCTATTTTTTTGAATGTAAAAGTATGTATACGTCCGTCCTGATCGAAATAAAGAGAGGTCAGTTCATTGCCATTAAGGTGACCTCCTTTTAGTAAAACAGATTTACATCCTAAAAGCATTATCCGCTCTCCAGCTTTGCGCATATGCTCAACCGTTTTAATGTTCATTCCAGCGAGTACCGAAGCTTCATCTAAGTTGGGGGTTATGACATGGGCAAGGGGTATTAGTCTTTGAATAAAAGTATTTAACGTATGATCTTCTATTAATTTTTGGCCGCTGCTAGCTAGCATCACAGGGTCGAAAACAAGAGGAATGGCACTAAAGTGAGATAGTTTTTCCGAAATGAGATGGATTAATTGATTGTTATGAACCATACCAATTTTAATGGCATCAGGTAAAATGTCCTCTAAAACAGCATTCATTTGCTCTCTAACTGCATCGACGGGGATATCGTAGATAGACTTCACGCCACATGTGTTTTGTATAGGTAGGGCTGTCAGTACAGAGGTAGCGTAGCAGCCTAACGCAGAGATGGTTTTTATATCAGCTTGGATTCCTGCGCCACCGCTACTATCATTGCCAGCAACAGTGAGAACAGATGGATAAGTATATTTTTTCAAGACCATGAATTCATTGAAATTGATAGGGTTTAAATCTCCGTGTTAAATTTATAGCAAAGGGGAGGGCAAACCAGTGCAAACATAGTTGTTGTAGTAAATAAAAGCAAAATTGCTTACATAATGGGGTTGCGCGGAGAAAAAAAACTAAATCGATGTGTTTACAGGAGAAAAAAATGAGCGTAATTTTTACAATTCAATTAGATTAAACGCTTTGAACGACGATATCGGAACGTTTGTTTTAGTTAAACTTAGTTACTATTAATTTAATAAGTGATGCATTAATTTAAATATGTGTATAAAAATATGATATAAATTC
>DATMSZ010000233.1:0-10669 GCA_035565175.1 Pseudosphingobacterium sp. | reverse complement strand
AACAAGGTAAAGCATATGGAAAACCAAAAATTTAGTATAAAAATTTGCTTATAGAAAAACAACAATGTTCGCATGGAGATAACACTAAATTATCTGTTAAGATAGGCATTTTTATTTTTTTTTCTTCTTAGACACCCCGTTCTTGCTACAAGTCTAACATTCATCCCATAAATGAGTCAATTCATCCCATTTTATTGTGCTTACTTCTACTAATGGTTAACATTGTGAAAATTTAAATTATGAAGCTAAGACGAATAGAAGCAATTGTAGCAAGTGCTATTACACTTTTTGTTATTGTGATAATATATGGGCAGCACACTAAAAATTGGGAAGAAAAATCATCCTATTTCTTAGCCAAACCTTTTATAGAAAAGGGCTTAACCTTTAACTTTTACCAGCATCATCTTTTACCCCTACTATTATTTTTTTGTTTATTTTATATCGCTTTCCTTGTATTCAATAATTGGATCATCCCTAAATTTATTGCAACAAAGAAATTTGAAAAAGCCCTCGTCTTATCCTTATTAACATTTTTTTTATTATGGCTTGGATTGGCCTTTTGTGAGTGGGCTCGGCACCTTTATGAGCAGCATGCGGTGTGGTCTTATTTTGACGCAGATAAACGAGTAGCTACCCCCATGTTCTGTGCAATTTTATTTTTAACGGTGTATACATTAGCTAAGACGGGAATAATATATCTATTTAAACAGAAAGAAAACCTCACTTCACGCATCGCACAGGAAAGCGTAACTGGCACCCTAATTATTGCCATTGTCTTCTTTTTGATGATGGGTTTTAATGGTAAGATGGCCTTTTTCTGGCTGATGATGTCCGTATATTTATTTATTATGTACTGCATAGAGGTATACAAGCTCCTTCCCTTCTGTACGAGAAATGGATACGACTTAAAAAGATATCTATATATTAGAATACCTTTATCTCTATTAATTTATCTACCGTTTGGAGCAATGTTAAGCGACATGTTACCAATGAATTTTCAGGCGTTTTTGGTCATCTGGATTTGCACCAACATCATATCTATACCTGTTATAAGATATATCTATCAACAGAAACTCGGCAATATAGCTAAGCTGCTCAATCTTGAAACCGCATTGGGGGAAAGCACCGCCAGCCTTAGTTTTTTACGCTCGCAGATTAATCCTCATTTCTTATTCAATATTCTGAACACTTTATATGGTGCTGCTTTATTAGAAGAAGCAGAACGCACGGCTACGGGGATTCAAAAATTAGGTGACATGATGCGTTTTATGCTCCATGAAAACACACAGGATAAGATTCTTTTGGTACGCGAAGTAGAATATCTTTATAACTACATCGATCTTCAAAAACTCAGGACAGATACTTCTAAAAATATCTGGGTTGATCAGAATATTCAAGAAGTAGACACCAATTATTATATCGCTCCGATGCTATTAATTCCCTTTATAGAGAATGCTTTTAAACACGGTATTAGCTTAAATGATCGCTCATGGATTAAGGTTACACTATATGTCAAAGATAATAAGCTTTTCTTTGACGTATACAATAGTATCCACCAAAAACCAGCCACCGATCCTGAAAAAAATCAATCCGGCATAGGTCTTAAAAACGTAAAGCAACGGCTTTTACAACTTTATCCTAACCAACACGAATTAATAATCCGTCAAACAAATGAAGAATATTTTATTCATTTAACCTTAACATTATGAAATTGACAAACACTTTCTTAACTATTTTTTTCACTCTTTTTTCACTTGTATGTTCAGCTAAATTTCATCTAAGTGGTAAGATAAGGCGGAACTCTTCCATTACACTGAAGGTTAATATACCTTCTATTTATACACTTAACAAAACAAATGATCTGCTTATAACGGTTAATGAAGAAGGTAGATTCAGTCTGGATTTACCTATAAATGAACAAAAATTTGCCCACTTCTTTATTGATAATAAATCATATATATTGCTATTACGGCCCGATAAAGATCTTAATTTAGAAATTGATGAAATAAACCATACCATTTTAAACTTCATGGGGAGTGCCGCTCCTGAAAATCAGGTATTATACGCCATTGACATAAATAAGATTCCATTTTTCATGGAACGAGAAAATGAAACATATCGATATTCAAAAACGAATCCCAACGAAGTGCAAGATTTAGTGGTGTTACCTTGGCTAAAAGAAAGAAACCAAAGATTAACTATCATTGAAAAAAGTACTCTTACTGAGACTGACAAAAACCTGCTTAAATCTGAAGTTTATTATAATTGTATCAATTATCTAAGTGATTTCGTGGGAGGAATTGTTCGCTGGAAACAAAGCGACTGGAGAAATTTTATAATAAATTTATGCGATTCAGTGTCTGCAAACCCCATTGTCGATAATCCCGGCATTCAATATTATGTCTTCATTGACAAGTACATTGCTTATATGGAAGCTAAAGCTTTTAATCTATATAACCAAGACACAAGTATCAAAAAGCTAAGGTTTTTTAATTTAAGTATTGACAGTGGCCGTACATTGGCTAACGAGAAGGGCGAAATCTATCTTTCTTGGTTGGTTGTGCACCAAAATTTTTCAAACGATATTGCCGAAAAATATCTTGCACAATTAATAACAGATCAATATCGATATAAAGAATTAAAACCGTTTAAGAGCTTGATGAGTGAATTTGACATCTATTTCCCTAAAAGTCCATATTTAAAAGAACTAAGAAACTATGATGCAGACCTCCATACTAAATTGACAAATAACCTAAACAATAAATCAATTGAATTACTGGATAACTATGATACTGTAAAATCAATCTACAATATCGTAAATAGATTTAAGGGCAAAGTAATATATCTTGACATTTGGGGTACTTGGTGTGGCCCTTGTAAAGATGAATTGACTTTTGTTCCAGCGCTAAAAGAGAAATTTAAAGATGAAGAGTTAATTTTTCTATATTTAGATATGGATCAAGATACTAAGGACCAGGAATGGCAGGATTTTATAAGGATAAACGAAATGACCGGTATACATCTGCGCATGAATAATGAAAAAATTCAAGCTATATGGCAAGAGCTCCTGCCGAATCAAAAAGGAATTCATGGCCAATATCCAAGTTATTTTATTTTTGATAAAGGGGGGGATTTAATTAAAGAAAAAGCCAAACGTCCAAGCGATGGAGAAAAATTATACAGTCAATTAAAAAAATATTTATAAAATGATTCAAGCTATAGCTGTCGATGATGAACCTATTGCATTGGAAGTGATACAAAAACTTGCCGAAAAGGTCTCCTTTTTACATGTAAAACAGACCTTCACAAATGCATTTCGGGCAATGGAATACCTGCAAGTAGAAAAGATCGATTTGCTTTTCCTAGACATTAAGATGCCGGACATTTCAGGCATCGACTTCTTTAATAGCTTGCATATAAAACCGCTGGTCATTTTCACAACCGCTTACGGGGAACATGCATTAACTGGTTTTGAGCTAGATGCAGTGGATTATCTCCTTAAGCCCTTTTCTATTGCACGGTTTATAAAAGCCTGCAATAAAACGAAGGAAATTTTGCTGATAAGAAACGGCAAATTGGAAGCGTCAAGTTTTTTGATAATAAAAACGGGTTATGAGCAAATTAAAGTTAACTGTACAGATATTTATTACCTCGAGGCGACGGGTAACTATGTAACTTTTATAAATAAAGATCAGTCAATAATTAGCAGAATGACACTTACTGAATGTATTGATCTTCTACCTAAAGAACAATTTATCCGTATACATAGATCCTTCATTATAAACATCCATGCCATAGATAAAATAGAGCGACATCAAGCTAGCGTTAAAGGATATGTACTACCCATTGCCACCTCCTATAGAAAATCGTTCGTTGAATTGTTTGAAAAAAGCAAAAATTTACCGGAAAATAGTGCACGTCACTCTAACCACTGATTCTAAGGTTAAAAAGTAAAAGCCCTGCTTTTTGGGATTTGCAGAGCCTTTACCAAAATCAACCTAAACCTTATTCCATAAACAACCATTTATATTTTTTGTTTTTCTATTTGTATTTTTTTTGGTTACAACATTTTAGGGGCTGATTTCATGAATTTTATTTCCTCGTATTAAGAGATAACCCAAATAACAGAAATTATCATGATATGGATGATAATCTTCAATCGTTCGTCCACCTTCTTTTAATATGGAAGCCTTGTCCAACGTAAGCCCCGACAGCAAAAATTTAGCTCGATGCTTTCCCTTTTCAATACCGGGTAAATAAAAATATTGCGGCCGATAATAGGTGCTATATTTATCAAACCTTGCCTTTGTAGTCACCAGTTTATTGTCTATATAAATAGCTATCTGGCCACATCCGGGACCGACAATATCGTAAAGACCTACTAAAGTGCCTTCAAAATCAAATGTTATCGCAGAGGAGTTTGCTTTCGTTCCACGTAAAAGGAAGGGGAATTTTTTAAGAAAAAAATTATTGATCTTTTTATCGTTAGGCGCTACTACCTCCCACTCCCCTTCTTTCGTTACCTCTTCCAGTGTAATCATCTGCGCATCCTCCCAATTATCCGCCTCATAGGGCGCCAAGTCTCTTTTAAAGGGCTCTCTTTTAAGAGAAGCCATTTCTTTAAGTGCTTTCTTTAAAACGTCCGTATATAATTTATGCCCGGTTTGCTCATATGGATGCGTATTATCTTTCGAGAAAACTATCTTGTCGGGAAATTCCTCCGGCAGACCTCGAAAGACGAGTTTTTTTTCCTTAAACAATTGCAAGACCTCTATTCCCAAGTGGATGGAAGGTATCTTGTAATGCTCCGCGATATCATCCATTGCCTGAATGGCATTTGTAACTTTGCCTTTCATCAATGTTTCTGCAGTGTTTCCTGTTAACGTGTAAACAAAACATATGTCTATTTGCTTGTCGTCACGCCATATTTGCCGCACAATTCCCTCCATCGTTTGACGAATTATTTTTGGTGCAAGATTGTTGTCGTTTACCGCAAACTCAACGAATATTAAATCTGGTTTATGGACCAGTACATCTTTTTTTAATCTAAAAACACCTAAATCAGACCCTGTACCACCTATACCCGCATTAATTTGTGTGATCATTGTTTTTGGATAAGTCTCTTGCAACCACTTCATCGATTGATCCCGCCATCCGTTCTTCGCTTCTGTAATACTTCCCCCTAGATAAGCGATATTTACCGTTTCCCCAGCCCTTAACTTTGAGAAAAAACTTGGAAGACCTGCTCGATAATGATTTTTTATGCCGATGATATCCTTCGACATACAAACATTACTACAAAAAAGTATTAAAAATGCAAGAAAAAGTGTTTTCATCAGTTTATTTTTTTGTTTTATTGATGTTGCTTATTGTGTTTTTAAGGCATCGATGATCCGCCAGCCGACGGATTAATCTTCTCGGGTTCATAAATAATTCAAGTATGCTTATTCAGCTGCTAATGAAATTTAAAATAATCAAAATTACCAACACCTGCGCCCCCAGAGAAGACAATATAAATATTATGAATCCCAACGCCACCATTTAAAGGGGTACTTTGTTCTACATAATTGTTAAAACCGCCCGTGTCTGTTGTGGTTAACTCGCCAATTAACGCACCGGTAGGACTATCTAATCTCACCTGGACTTTTTGTCCGGCATGTGTTGCAGGAACAGCCAGTCTAGCTGTAAAGGAATTGTAATCGCTGCTTAAATCTATGTTCTCAAACCTTACCCAATCATTATTATCACATGAGCCAATGTAAATACCATTTTTTACAACCCCATTCATACTGGCATAACTTTCCGCATGTAGGTAAATATGATTTGAGCCGGGTAAAAGAGAAGACGGTGCCGTGCCTGCGGCAGGTATCATATATCCAGGAGGGCCCCAGTGCCTCACTATAGGAGGAAAATTTGTGGGATTATTAAAAACGGGACTTGTTGACGAGAGCTCATACCTCCAACCAGATAATTTAGGATCCCCTTGCAATGGGAAGCTATCTTTGAGTTCGTAAAACAGTCCACCCGTATTCACAATACCTGTCGAGTAATTATAGTAATAATTGTATTTAATCTCAGGAAAGGTAACGGTACCTGTTTTGAGATAGGCGCCTCCGGCGCTATCTATTGCATAACTCGAAATAATAATATTGCCGATAAATTTATTGCCGGTCATTGCTGAAGTGCCGCTTATGGCATAATTGAGTACCGACATCTTTCCGCTGTTACCTATATCAATGATATTCCCGGTTACCTGATTATTATTACCACCATGTAATAAAATGGGCTGTCGACCCGTGCCAGCGATAATGTTGCCACGTACAATTGTGTTTGATGCTCTATCATCTAAATAGACAGCCCTTACAAAATTTGCAAATTGACCATAATCACGAATAAAATTATTTTCAATTAAAACATTTGTAGAGGTTGCAGTCCTATCATTCGTATATATAGCTGCTCCATCATTTACTGTCGAGCAAGTATTAAGTAAAGCATTGTTTTTCACCTCTGTTCCTGAAATATCATCGCCTGCTTGCAACGACCATATCCCTATTCCATATCCAGTTGTGTTACGAACCACATTATTAATTATTTGTGTGTTTGGCACTGTTCCTTGTGTATTTATCCCCGCACGATCCCATCCGGGAGCTGGCACAATACCTGCTTCTACAATATTATTTCTAATGATGTTATTTTTTGCGGCACTATAGGTTTGATTAAAATAGGGCGCCGCATTTCCCCATCCTTTTCCGCCATGAACCCCAATTCCTCTACTCGTATAATTTTTCACCAATAAGCCTTCTATTGTAATATCACTTCCTCCCAAAATATCTATAACGTCCTGTATACCGTTACCGTTAAGAATCGCTGAATTAACAGGGTCTCCTGGATAGTTTTGCCATTTCTGTCCATTATCATTAGAATCTAAGATAAGTGTTTGAGATCTCGCATATTCTCCCGAACGAAGATAAGCAGTTTTAATAGGGCTTAACCGCATCGTATCACGCGCTCTTTCCAACGTTTTAAAAGGATGATTTAAGGAACCATTATCTGAATCATGCCCATTAGGTGAAACATAAAATGCCAAGGAATCAACTGATAACGACGATTTAACGATGCTTTGATCGGCCAATATTTTTCTTATCAATCCTGCTTTTGCGAATGACAAAAAACAAAAAACGATAAGCGAAATAGTTATTTTTCTCATAAATTGGACTAATAAGACAATTATACATTAAAAAACGCATTATCAGTCTCAACCTGTATATAGCAAAATGTCTTTTTACGATATGGGAACTCAAAGTCTCCCATTTTGACTCTTAGGATCTTCTTAAGTTATAGACACTAAAAACAAATGAATTATTCATCGTCCTTCACTAAAATCAGTCGTTCAATGATCAGCTTGGTTTTTAAAGAATCATCTTTTACATGAAAAGTAATGGCATCTTTAAAATCGTCTAAATCGATATTGCATAGATAATGAAATGGTTCCTTTTTTGCTGCGGAAGCGTGGGCAGACAGCGTATCACTTACCTGTTTCTGTCTTTGCCATATTGTAAATTCACCACCTTCCGGTATTCGTTCCAAATCGGCAAATAATTTGTATCTGCCTTTTGGTAACTCACTCAAATCAACTTTAAGTTGCCCTCCATTGGAAAATTGCCATTCATTTCCGTTAATCTTTATCTCGCCAGCAATACTATATTGCATCAATTGCGGGTAGACCATCATGGTATCCGGCAAATAAATGCTTGTTATTAAATTGGACGGTTCTTGTGTTTGCTTTGCAACGGCCACATCGGCATAATAGAGAGCAAGGGAAGTGTAGGTTACCCGTTTATTATTTCTTTCTGGCCCATGTTCGATTGTATGCAAAATTTCTTTTGTAAAAGGCATCTTATCAGTTAGAAACAAGCGATATCCGCCCGTTCTTGCATATGGTAAAGAATAGTCAAGCGAGCCATGTAAAGGCAAACTCATTTTTCGATCCCAACGATCTAAAAGAGCATACCATCCCCCATTAAAGTAATCTTCAGATCCGGTACCATGTAATCGCATTTCTCCATCAATTTCTGTAACGTCATCCCCTTCGAAAAATAAGGTCATACCCGGATCGAGGCCCTGTGCCTGCAATAATGTACCCACATAATGTCCTTTACCCTTACCCTCCAAAAACACATGAGGTTTACCCAATGGCGCATGCTGGTTATCATGCCAAAAGGCGTAAAATTTCCCCTCAGCGAACGATTTACGTTTTTCGAGGCTTACATAAATTTTCGCTTTTACCCTAGCAGATTTAGCAGGTACCTTAGGGGTTCTGTAACGCAAAGCTATTTTTGCCTTACGATCAAAGGGCATCGGAAAATAACAATAATTAATGCCGTCAGAAGATCCTAGTAACAGACTTTGCATTGACGGTTCACCGAAAGCATAACCAAAAAAATCAGCCACCGGTGCATTAATTGCAGATAGTGCCTCATCGTCCCAAGTAGCTAGTAAGTCTATTTGTTTATTTAATCCAGCGAAAGCCTCTGAAGGACTTAATTCGATCCCGACAATTCTTCCACCCTGTTGAAGATCAACGAGTGTAACTGTTTCACCTGGAGACAACAAGGTGTCAATAGAAATATGTTTAAGGTTTGTGCTTAGCCCAGCTTTCATTTTTTTCCACTTCACTTCCACTTGTTTCAGTGCATTTTTTGCCTGTTCATCAAGTGGTAATTGAAAGTTTTCAACCATCACGTTGGCTGGATAAACGCTGTATTGTATCTGGTAAAACTGTAATTTCTTGCCTCTTAAAACAATTTTGCATCCATTTGTATAGGGTATCGGAACATATGAATAATAACCTCCTATTTCGTTGCCACTTAACGGACTTATAAATGGATATACTTTACCGGAAAAAAGGTCGTGAAAAGCAATAGAAAAATCTGATTTTTTTGATTTTCCAAAATAAAAATCAAGCGTATCATTTGTCGGCGTAGGTGTCCAGATTCGGTTGATGACACCATTACCTTTCGCTTCAAATATAACTAATGTACTATCAGTGTTGCGTTTGATATACGAATACTTACCGCTAAAACCATCATCGTTTCCTCCCGTCCCATCATAAGAAGAAAATTGCTTAACAATGGCGTTGCTGTAGGTGGCTAAGGTATTCATATCGTACAGCTTATTTAATTCCGTGAAGATATCTATTTTTTTTTCCTGGGCGTATGTCAAAATTAGTAGAAACTGCATTCCAGTTAACAGCATTATTTTTTTCATATTTAGGGGCTTATATGGTTATTTAATCGATAAAGCATCTAATATACGAAACCTGTACGAGTTAAAAAAATCACTTAGCCTAACATCATAGTCAGCCTAAATTCGTAATTTTGATATTCGGTATCAATTTTCACATATAAACGGCTTTTTATGTCTATTACAAGCGAACAGGAATTAGTAGGAATGCGAACAATAAGTGAAGTAGTAGCAACGACACTTAAAGAAATGAGAAATTTTGCCAAAGTAGGCATGACTACTAAACAGCTGGATGACTTTGGAGGACGGATATTACAATCTTACGGTGCTAAATCAGCCCCCGCCTTAACCTATGGTTTCCCAGGCTGGACCTGCATCAGTTTAAATAACGAAATTGCGCACGGAATACCCTCATCATCCAAAAGAATAGCTGAAGGCGATCTTGTAAACATTGACGTGTCGGCAGAGTTAAATGGCTTTTGGTCTGACAATGGCGGGTCATTTGTTATGGGAAAAGACATCCATCACCATCAACATTTAATTGATACCTCGAAAGAAATTCTGCATAAAGCCATTCAATCCATAAAAGGGGGAACAAAAATTTCAGATTTAGGTGCTTTAATAGAAAATGAGGCAAAAAGGGCGGGATACCTGGTTATTAAGAACTTAGGAGGGCATGGAATCGGTAGAGGACTACATGAACATCCCGATACCATTCTTAATTATAAAGATCGATCTGATCAACGTCGGTTCAGAAAAAATGCTGTTGTGGCTATTGAAACGTTTATTGCCACCAAATCAACTTTTGCTGTTGAACAACAGGACGGTTGGACCTTAGTAGGAAATAAAGGTGGATATGTTGTACAACACGAACATACCATTGTTGTAACAGATCATGTGCCGATTATCCTAACTGCAATGAATGACATTTGGAGTTAATTAACGCAGCAATTATGAGCTGTGTAAATTTTACTCTTTGCCAGATATCTCTTGCCTTTTCTATGCTGCATTAATTTTTACTACCGTCTTTAACCCGCATTTTACCCAATATTTTACAAAATATTGTAAAATTTATGTGCATCAGCTTTTCAGCATAATGAAGTAGTTTTACAGCAGTAAAATGATTACAATGGAAAACTTCGTTGCGTTAAAAGATTTTCATGACCATTTAAAGAGATACTTTTTAAAACATCCAGAGAAATTACCACAAGGGATCAGTATAACAGGTTTAATTGTCAAACCGATACAAAGTGCGTGGACAGATAATCGTCTTGAAAGCGATCATCAATATATAAGATACATGGATGTAATTTTTGATGGAAACGAGAGTGCCTTAGATAATCCTTTCCATAGTTTTATAATAACTTATTCGAAAGACGAAAGTATCCTAGATGTCATGAAGATGGAATTTGTTAAATAATCTTCC
>DATMSZ010000232.1:0-7195 GCA_035565175.1 Pseudosphingobacterium sp. | reverse complement strand
AGCGTTTTTTACATGAAGGGATATACTTACTGGGGTGGAAAGTAATTCTTTTTTATAAGTAAATGAGATGTTGGCTTGCTTTTCAATAATATTAAAAGCTTCCTGAATATTATCGGTTTTCACGTTTATAGAGATCTTTTTGGAAGCTACCGTTTGAGAAAGAGCTATCTCTGCCTTCAACACGGAAAACGAAAAACAGATCAAGAATAAAGGAAATCCAAACCCTAACGACATAAGTACAATTTTTCGTTGATTAGTTTTTTTCATTATATTAGATTGTTTGATTAAAAATTGAACAGCGTCACTGTTGTGCCCGTGGAAAGAAGCAACAGCGACCACTTATGATGGTCGTTATTTCTAAAATAGCGGCCATTAATTTTAATGTGCGTCTACATATTTTAATAAGGTTATAATGTTAGTGTATTAGTTAGCGATCAGCCATAGATATTAAAATAAGCCCCCCTTTTTTCTCGTATCCAATATTTAGGGAAAACTTCATGGCCTCTAAAAGTGTAGTTAATGATGTATTTTTATAGCGGCCGATCATTTGAAGTTTTCCAATATCTGGATGGCTTAACTTAATTTTAATATTATATTTTCGTTGAATGGCCGGCAAGATCTCATTCAGGCTTTTACCGTCAAAAATGATATCACCTTGTTTCCATGCCAATACTGTTTCTAAATTTTGGTTTTTCAATAAAGTCACCTTTGATTTTTCACTATAAATAATGAGGTCATTTCTCGTTAGTAGCCACTCTTTATTGCTATTAACGTCTTTTACGCCCACTTTACCGTTTTTTACCGCAACGGTAAATTTTTCATCTTTATATGACTTAACATTAAAGGAGGTTCCATAAACTTTGACTTGCTTTTGTTCGGTTTCTATCACAAAAGGTATCTTTGAATGATGGGTCACATCGAAAAATGCTTCCCCGCTTATTTTAACTTTCCGCTCCCCGCCATCAAATTTTTCGGGATATTCTATTTTTGAACCGGCATTGAGCCAAACTTTTGTCCCATCGGAAAGTAAGACAGAATCGATCTGACCTAAAGCAACGTTTTTTGTAGTAGAGACCAAGTTTGTAGGTTCTGCTTTCGGGGTTTCGTTATGCTGTGAGAAAAGCCACAATGATGTAACACATAGCAATATACTCGCCGCTATACCAATTTGCCAGCCTGTCCTTTCCCTCTTTCTTTTGCGAATAGCGGATAGCTCTTGCCTCAAATCGTACTTTAATTGATCTGCTATCAATGGGTCCAGCTCACCGGATTCCAATAGTCTAAAAAACAGTGCTACTTCAGAACGGCTAGCGGCCCCACTGAGATAACGATGTATTAATGTTTTATAAAAATCTAGGTCTTCCATAATCGCTTATAGAAGTAAAGACAAAAAAAAATGAAAACAGGCCACCCCTCTTTTCATTTTTTTTTCTATAGAATAGATTTCAGGAGCAAAAATAGGACGAGGGGTAAATTCAAATCATGCTGTAAATACTTTTTTAAGGTATGGATGCACCGAATCATATGCTTTTTGATGGCACTTTTGGAGACACCTAACATTCTAGAAGATTCTTCGTAGCTCTTCCCTTCAACTCTACAGAGCTCAAATACCCGCTTTGTTTGCGTTGGCAATCTATTGAGTATCTCCTGAAGCTTCACTTGATATTCTTTATCAAGAATATGTTGATCGACGCTATTGACAGCCAATTCGAAACGCTCTAAAATATGCTGCTGTTGGATATGGTCTGTTGCAATTTTGTGTAAATAGTTGAGTGTGTAATTTTTTATGACGATGAATAAATAGGATTCAAGTGATACGACATGGGTGAGTTTGGTTCTTTCCGTCCAAATTTTCGTAAAAATTTCCTGTACAACATCTTCAACTAAAACCTCTGTTTTAATGTACCGCTTTACTATACGTAAAACAACTGGGTAATATGCCTTGTAAAACAGATTGAAGGCACTATGATCTCCATAGCTAATAGCTTCTAAAACATCTTTGCTTATTTTAATAGATGCCATAGCACATTTATTTCCACATTGTTCTTAGGTCCACAGAAATTTTGGTTTATATTCCAAATATACATATTAAGTTTACGCATGCAAGTTTAAGACAAGTTCAGTACTGTTGTGCCTCTGTTAAAATACCCTCTAATCAGCTGCTAAGCTTACGGAATCGTTTGCGTACTTTGTTAATTTACATCAGAGTCATCATTTCGAGAGCAAGGACCTTCATATCCAAAAGCTTCAGTGAGTCAGCACCTCTTCACGGGAAAATAAATATTATTATCTTGTCTGTTTAAACAAAATTATGATGAGATATATTTCTTTGCTAACACTAAGTTTCCTATCACTTATTTTCACACTTGATACATTTGGACAAGAGGCGTCCGAAACAACCTTTATAGACGCACGTGAGCTTACATTGGTGGGCAAGGTGTACCATAAAGGTGCATTTTACCATCGTTTGGACACGGTTGCAATTCCCAATCTTCCTAAAGCGGTAAAAATTTTAGCCACACATGCTGCAGGCTTGGCAATCACCTTCCAGACCAGCAGCTCAAAAATAGCTGCTAAATGGTGTACGGGGTCTGGAATTCCGACAGATAATATGACAGGTCTGGCCTTTGAGGGAATGGATCTTTATATTAAACGAGATGACCGATGGCAATATGCAGGTGTCGCCCGCCCAAAATCCCATAACTGCTCTGAGACTGAAATCGTCGCGAATATGGCCCCGGGAAATAAGACGTGCCTACTTTTCCTCCCCACCTATGATGAGACCATATCACTTCAAATTGGTGTAGATGCTGGGGCAACAATCGGCCCGGCCGGTAATCCATTCAAAAAAAATATTGTGGTTTATGGTTCGAGCATTGTACAGGGAGCGTCCGCAAGCCGACCTGGTTTATCTTATCCTGCAAGACTTTCCCGGGAAACAGGTTTGAATTTTATTAATCTTGGTTTCAGCGGCAGTGCAAAAATGGAACCGGAAGTCGCGAGTTTAATTGCTGATCTGTCAATGGACGCTTTAATCCTTGATTGCGTACCCAATCCATCACCAGAGGAAGTTTTGGCAAGAACGGCCAGTTTCGTTACTACGATTCGCAAAAAGCATCCTAAAACACCTATCATCGCCATACAGAGCATAGCGAGAGAAAAAGGAAACTTTGATACCCAGGTTGCTTCCAGGGTATCGCTAAAAAACAACTATTTTGAGACAGAAATCAAAAAGCTGCAAAAACACGACAAAAACTTGTATCTCATTTATGCGGATGGCCTACTGGGCGATGATCAGGAAGGGACCACCGATGGTATTCATCCCAACGACCTTGGATTCGACCGGATGCTTCATAAAATCCGGCCAATGATTTTAAAGATTTTTCGGAGTTATGGAATCTAACATATTAGAAGCTTATGATCTCACCGACAACAATAATGTCATCATTTTTATAAAAAACAATGGATTGGATATTCGACCAAAATATCTAAAAAAGATTTAAAAATAAAAGCCATTTCTTAAAGGAAATGGCTTCAATATCTAATAATTCTAATTACTTACTTCTTCTTTTTAGCCAAATCGGCACGGACTTTTTGAACAAAATCACGGGTGTTTGGGAGGCACCGGCGGATTTTTCAAAGCTCACATAATAAGCGAGAAAACCGAGCAAAGCGAGTTCATGAGCATCACATAGACAAGCAATAGCGAATAATCGTATATACCCTGCCGCACAGATTTTTCCATCTTCCGTTTCGTCAGTGAGGAACTATTTTGTCCAAAAAGAACAATGTTTAAAGATCCTTATCTTTATTGGACTTCCTTTTTTCTGCCATATACTCAGAGGGTAATACATTATATTTTGCTTTAAACGACTTAGCAAAATAATTAGGGGCACTAAAACCTACCATATAGCATATCTCTGAAACTGATTTATTGCTTTTCTCTAATAATACGGCTGCTTTCTCCAGCTTAACAGATCTGATAAAATCAACAGGCGTTTTACCGGTTATCTGCAAACACTTTCTATACAAAGACACTCTACTCATCTTCATATGCTTACTTAATTCCTCAACGGACAACTCAGGCTTATGAAGATTTGCATCAATATAAGGCAATGCTTCGTTAAGAAATTTAACATCAGTAGATGCGATTTCTATTTCAGGTGCCTGAATACTGATCTGTCTGGAATAAGTTTTCTTAAAGGTTTGATGAAGCGTGAGCAGATTCTTTATTTTTGAATGTAAGATTTCAAAACTAAAGGGCTTAGTCATGTAATCATTTGCTCCTGTTTCTAACCCTTTAAGCTGTTCTTCTTCAGTAGTTAACGCTGTTAATAATATGATTGGGATATGTTTGGTCCTGTCATCCGCTTTCAGTTTTTTACATAATTCAGTGCCATTCATTTCAGGCATATTTATATCTGAAACAATAAGATCAGGATGCAATGCAAGGGCCTTTTGCCAGCCTTCCTTACCATTCGGGGCCTCTACTATCTTATAAAAAGATCTTAAGTTATCTTTAAGATAAAATCTAAAGTCCTCATTATCTTCAATTAACAAAACAAGAGGCGCGTTTGTTATGCGGATAGCTGTCTCAGAAGACTCTCTTTCATCATTCTTTTCATTTGCTTCTGTATATGGTAACTCCGCATCTTCAAGATTCTTTTGTTCCTGCTCTAAAAATGAACTGGAAGCGAGTGTTAGGCGTACGGTAAAACAAGTTCCTAAACCAGGCTCACTTTCTACCAATATTTCGCCTCCGTGCATTTTCACAAACTCTTTGATGATGGATAGGCCAATTCCTGATCCCTGGTTAAGGATGGATGAGGATGTCTCATTTTGAAAAAACCGTTCGAAGATCATCTCTTGTCTATCTTTTGGAATCCCGATTCCTGAGTCTACCACTTTTATTTCCAATGAAACCCAACCATCTTCTACCTGATGCGGCTGCTTTTGTAATTCAACACTGATGGTTCCTGCTGATGGTGTAAATTTAAATGCATTTGAAAGTAAATTGAACAATATCCGCTCAATCTTATCGCGATCAAACGATACATATAAATTTTCAATAGCACTTTTAAAGGCAAACGTTATCTGCTTGCGTTCTGCCAGATCATAAAAAGAGTCTGTTGCATCTTTAATAAAGGATACAATTTCGCCATCGCTCTTATTTAATTGCAGTTCCTGCTCTTCCATTTTACGGAAATCGAGCAGCTGGTTTACCAGGTTTAATAAACGCCTTCCATTCCTCTTGATCATGGCCAACTGACCGTAGTGTCCGTTCTCTTTGGTCTCCCTCAAAAGCTCATCTACAGGAGCGAGAATTAATGAAACAGGGGTCCTGAATTCATGGCTCAGATTTGTTAAAAATTTAATTTTCAATAAATCCAACTCACGCAATCTTTCAGCTTCTTTACGATCCTGCTGTCGTAATTGCAGTGCTTGAATTCTTTCCTGTTCCTGTAATTGCCTGGCCTGTATCCTTTCCTGCTCTAAGGCAAATTCCTTCCTTAACTTTTTGATCCCTCTGTTCCGAATAAATAGCAATAAAAAGCCAATTAATAAAACATACAGCATATATGCCCATGTGGTTCGCCAGAAAGGAGGCAAAATGGTAATTTTCAAGTGTGACTCCGTCAAGGGTATAGGATCGTTTCCGTTAAAGGCTTTTACATGAAACGTGTAACTTCCGGGATCAAGATTTGTAAAAGTAGCCTTACGCATTTCTGAAGGAACTGTAAGCCAATGCTTATCGAATCCCTCTAAATTGTATTTGTAAGTTACTTTGCTGTGATTAATATAATTGAGCAATGCAAATTCAAGTGAAAAGATATTTTCTTTATAGGTAAGGGTTAAATTTTCAAGTTCTGTTATTGTTTTTGGCAGAATAATATGGCTGTTAATGCTTTCTCCAACCTGTATGTTATGGTTAAACATTTCTAAGCCGGTCATTACCAGCCTTGAAGGATACTGCCTCTTAGTGATTTGACCTGCCCTGAAAATATTGAAGCCATTTGACCCTCCAAAAATCAGTTCACCGGCTTTTGTTTTGTATGCAGCATTCACATTAAATGTAGGGCCTTGCAATCCGTCGGCTTCATTGTATTTACTGTATATAAATTTATATTTTCCACCTTCAGCAACTACGGAAATCTTGTAAAGACCTTTTTGCGAACTATACCAAATATGATGATTTTCATCTTCAAGCAACTCAAAAACAGTACTTTCAGGCAACCCAACTTCTTCGCTTAAATTATTAAAGTTTTTTGTTGCGGGATTATATATACTTATTCCGCCCCGGGTACCTATCCACATCCACCCTCTGCCATCTTCGATAATAGAATGTACACTACCAGGTATCAGGCTGTTCGTATCCTTACTGTTATTTATTAAATGGGTAAATTTAAAGGTTTTAGTATCCAGCATACTAACTCCACGGGTAGTACCTATCCAGATCCTTTTAAGTTTATCTTCATATAAGCAATTAATAATATTAGAATTTAATGTATTCTTAACTGTTGGATTAAAGTGCTTAAAGGTTCTAGTACTCCCGTCAAGCAGATCCAATCCACCATTCAACGTGCCAACCCAAAGCCTGTTGGATGAATCTGCTAACAGGGCATAAATGCGATTATCTGAAAGGCTGGAAAGATCTGTAGTATGCTTATAATGGGTAAATTTTGTCCCGTCAAAAGAATTAAGTCCGCCTAAATAGGTTCCAATCCACAAAAGGCCCGAATGATCAATGCAAAGGCTTACAACAACATCACTACTTAAAGAATTATTGTTGGCAGGATTATTACGATATGCGGTAATTTCACCGGTGCTTCTGTTTAAATACAGCAAGCCAGTGCCGTTTGTTCCAATCCACAAATTCCCCTTACTATCTTCCGCAAATGAGTTAACGTCTTTATATATCGCATTTTTTCCTATTAAATACTGGTTTCGCGGAAACTTAAAAATGCTTTTATGATAGTAACAGATTCCCTTTTTAAAGGTGCCAATCCAGATTATTTCGTTATTGTCTTTGTATAAGGCGGTAATACTGTTCTGCTTTAATCCTCTGGGGTCATCTTCTTTACTTAAAATATAACTTATTTTGTAAGTCTGCTTATCTAAGATATTAATTCCACCATGATCGGTCCCGATCCAGATATTTTCATCATCTCCCTCTATAATGGAACTTACATTATTA
>DATMSZ010000231.1:0-7713 GCA_035565175.1 Pseudosphingobacterium sp. | reverse complement strand
CCAGAAGAGTGCTGAATCATCAGCTTCTTTGATATTTTGCAGGGGATGGTGACAGCCTCCTTAAAATAAGTACAACGTTTGAACAAGCCTGTAAAGCGCTATTTTAACGTATTCTGCCTAAGAGGAAACGCGCAAAATATTCAAAACTATATATGCCTCCCTAATTTTATACCTGCTGATTGATCAGTGAATCTAAATTTTAATAACCAATTAGAGCGTATTTACGCTCACAAAAACCAAGGAGGCTAAATTATGATGAAAACTTTTCTACGAAATGTTTTATGCACCTTTTATTTTTTTCAGTGGCAGCTAATTGCGATGCTGGTGGTTTTTCCCACTTTGATGTTTGCGCAGCAAACGATTACAGTAAGTGGAACCGTCGTTTCTCAAGGGACTAATACTCCGCTAGCTGGTGTTGCGGTCAAAGAGAAGGGCACAACGAATGGTGTTAGTACAGATGATAAAGGACATTTTGTACTGCGAAACGTGAAAGCGAATGCAATATTGACTTTTTCTTACATCGGGTTTAGTACACAGGAAAAGGTAGCACAAGCTCAAACTCCCCTCAACATAATCTTGATAGAGGATATTGCTAACCTCGATGAGGTAGTGGTAGTAGGTTATGGAACCACTCGGAAAAGAGATCTGACGGGTGCCGTTTCTCAGGTAAATGCGGAGAAAATTCAAAACGAAGCGCCAGGTCAGCTTTCAGACGTATTAAGGGGAAATGTGGCGGGGGTAAATGTTGGCTACAATCGGAGCGCCAAGGGAGGAGGAAGTCTTCAAGTAAGGGGAAGAACATCTTTTAATGCCAGCACAAGTCCGCTTATCGTTTTAGATGGGGCGATCTATTATGGGGCTTGGGAAGATATTAATCCCAATGATATCGAAACGGTAGATGTGTTAAAAGATGCCAGTTCGGCGGCTGTTTTTGGCGCGAAATCTGCCACCGGCGTTGTGATCGTTACAACAAAAAAAGGGAAGGATGGTAAACCTGTTATAAATTATAATGCCAATATTGGATTAGCGACGATGGCTCTTAACGAAAGAGTACATGACGCAAGCACCTTTACTTCTTGGCGAACAGATGTTTTTAAGAGCATAAATCCAACTGCACAGGCGTATCGTTTTGACGATCCACGGACGCTGCCAGCTGATATTAATCTTGATACCTGGATGGGATACGATGGATCAACAGGCGATCCTATTCGAACATGGTTGCGCAGATTAAATATGCAACCTGTTGAAATAGATAATTACATTGCCGGGAAATCTGTCGACTGGTACGATCAGGTGTTTCAAAAAGGACTGCGGCAGGATCATAATATCAGTGTTTCCGGCAGAAACAGGGATGTGGGTTACTATTTAGGTGCCGGTTATTTAAATAATGAAGGAATTATTAAAGACGATCAGTTTAAAACCCTAAGAACGCGGGCCAATATTGAGGCCAATATTACGAGCTTTTTAGCTGTAGGTATGAATACGCAATTTACCTCAAGGAATGAAAGCGCTATCGCCTATAGCTGGGGAGAAATTACCAGTCTATCACCCTGGGGAAGTCAATATGATGAAAATGGAAACTTAATATGGCGGCCTAATACTGAAAATTCTGGTGGTGTAAATCCTGGTTATGATGCTTCTCATACAGATCGCTTGCAACGCATCACCACACTAAACAGCACCATTTTTGCAAAAGTCAATTTGCCTTTCGGCATCACCTTTCAGACTAACTTTACTCCTCAACTGGAACTTTATGAAAGATATAACCATGAGCGTTCCAGCCATGAGTCGTGGGCAGCTTTTGGCGGGCGGGCTTCTAGACAACAGCGCGAAACCTATTATTGGCAATTGGATAATATCTTAAAATGGAATAAAACGTTCGATGAAGTACATCGATTCGATGTGACATTATTAGCAAATGCAGAGAAGTATCAACGATGGAACAATACCATGACGAATGATAATTTTGCTCCTAATGATGATCTGGGTTACCATGGGATAGGATCTGGTATTAACCCGATTGTTTCAAGTAACGATCAATACAGCACAGGGGATGCACTGATGGCGCGTCTGTTTTATTCTTATAAAGACCGTTATATGTTTACGGGAACTTATAGGAGAGATGGATACTCTGCCTTCGGACAACGTAATCCTCGTGCTAATTTCAGTTCTGCTGCCTTTGGGTGGGTGTTTAGTGAAGAGCCTTTCTTTAAGAGCAAATGGTTTAACTACGGTAAATTGCGTGCTTCTTGGGGTACCAACGGTAACAGGGATATGGGAGGTGATGAACCTATGTATGTGGCTTTAGCCGATTTGACTACAGGGAAGTATTTGTATGTTCAACCCGACGGAACAGTCATTCAGGTTAATCAATTGTGGGTTAATAGATTAGGGAATCCGAACTTACGATGGGAGCGTAATCGCTCTGTCAACCTAGGTTTAGACTTTGCTTTGTTCAATAATAAATTGGATGGTAGTTTGGAAGTATACCAGATGAATTCGAGCGACCTTTTAGTACAGCGGAGTTTACCCACGGTAACGGGTTTTGATTGGGTAATGGATAACTTAGGGGAAGTTCGGAATAGGGGTTTTGAGGTTACTTTGAACTCGAACAATATGCAAAGAGAAAACTTTTCCTGGAAAACGAGCGCAACCTTTCAACTCAACAGAAATAGCATTCAGCACGTATATCGCAATTTGGATGCAAACGGGAAGGAATTGGATGATGTGCAGAACAAATGGTTTATCGGCCATGCTATTGATGCTATTTGGGATTGGAAGGCCTTAGGTGTTTACCAATTAGGAGAAGAGGAAGCGGCAGCAAGATATGGATTGCGGCCAGGAGACTATAAACTAGAAGATGTAAACAATGACGGCCGGTTTACAAATGCCGATAAGCAGTTCCTTGGTTATACGGAGCCGCGCTTTAGGTGGTCGCTCAGAAACGATTTTCAACTGTACAAGAATTTCAGCTTTTCCTTCATGATGTACTCTTTATGGGGGCATCAAGAACCCTTTAATTGGTTAAAAAGTAGAAATGGTTTTCCCGACCGACAAAATTCTTATCAATTTCCTTATTGGACACCTGAAAATCAATCAACAGAATGGGCTAGAATCAATTCAAATGAGGGCAGTGCCACCGGTTTTAATGTATATCGTAAGCGCTCGTTTATACGCCTAGATAATGTTTCCCTAGCATATAATTTGCCGAGAGATGTGATCAGTAAGTATAAAATCCAAAATCTTCGTTTATATGTGAATGTGAGAAATGCGGCCATGTATGCGCCCGATTGGGAACTATGGGATCCTGAATGGAATGATTCAAATACGGATGAAGGCCCCGGGCCAACGCCTAGGTATTTTACATTCGGCATTGACTTAACTATTTAATCAAGTAGGGAATCCATTAACTTATTAATATCATGGAAATAATTAGAAACAAAAAAATATATACCTTACTGCTCTTTCTTTTTATGGCGGTAAGCTGCAAAAAAGAATATTTGGATCCAAATAACCTATCGTTTTATACACCTGAGGCGTTTAAATCGGCCGATGCCTTATGGGCTACCTTAGTTGCCTGTGAACGAAATATGCGCATAGAATATTACGGAGATGCTGCACCTATCGTAACAGAAACGATTTATTCTGATATTGCTGTGGAAGGAACAACCGATAAACCGGGGCCTGCACAAGATCTGAATCAGGCGATCACACCAGATGCACAGCTCAACCATACAGATTACAATAAGATAGGCTGGTATTGGAACGAGGGGTATCGCGGCATACGTTATGCAAATACAGCAATCAAATATATTGATGAACCAGAGGATTATGGATCTGAAGCAGAAAGAAATCAATTATTAGGATCAGCGTATTTTCATAGAGCGTTAAGATATTATAGATTAACCCAACAATTTGGTGATGTGCCGCTAACACTGGAAGAAATTAGCGAGCCTAAGCTGGATTACTATACCACAAAACGAGAAGTGATTTTGCGTCGTATGAAAGAAGATCTTGAGTTTGCCCAAGAATGGGTGCCTGACAATGTGAATAAGGGGCAGGTTACCAAGGGAGCAGTGAGTCATTTGCTGACGAAGATTAACTTAGCACTGGGTTTATTTGATGAGGCTATTCAGTCGGCTTCCAATGTGATCGATGGAGGAGTATATAAATTGATGACCAATCGTTTCGGTGTAGACGCCAATAACGCAGCAAGAAATGTCGTATGGGACCTACATCGACCGGAAAACAAATCGCTTGCTTCGAATACGGAAGGGCTCCTATTGGTCATTGATAGATTAAATATTGACGGGAATACCGATAACGGCACCACCATAGGTGGAACACAATCCATGCGAAACGCGGTCCCTTACTGGGGAAATGCAGGGTTGTTAACTCCCACGGGCAATGGAGGTATGTCCGATCAGCCCAATATTGAAATTGACCAGGTGGAGGCCTATGGTCGGGGTATTGGACGCGTGAGGCCTACTTGGTATACACAAAAAGGGATGTGGAAAGACACAATCGATCTACGTCACGCTCCCGGGAATTGGATGGATATGGAGGATCTGGTATATAACCGACCTTCCTTGAAGGGGTCGGATCCCTATTATGGCAAGCATCTACAGTTGCGTAATGCACAAGGAACAATCTTATCGAGTGACACCATAAGGCAGTGGTTTGGATGGCCTCATTATAAATTATTTGTAGAAGATCCGCAGCGGGTGCAACCCGCCGGAGGAAAATCTGATTGGTATATTTTCCGTTTGGCAGAAACCTATTTATTGAGAGCGGAAGCCTATTTCTGGAAGGGAGATCTGGCCATGGCAGCAGCAGATATCAATAAAGTTAGAGAAAGAGCGCTTGCGACTCCCGTTACGGCTGCAGATGTTACTATGGGGACTATTCTAGATGAAAGGGCGCGTGAACTATATTATGAAGAACCACGAAAAACCGAGCTTACCCGAATCGCCTACATTTTTGCTATGACGGGGAAAACAGCTGAAAATGGTAAGTCTTATACACTCGAAGCGTTTTCTGACAATAATTACTTTTACGACCGTGTGATGGAGAAAAGCGATTTTTATAATAAAGGGGTAAAAACAAATTTTGGCGTTACCTATACAATGAGCCCCTATCATGTGCTATGGCCTGTTCCGATAAGTGCTATTAATGGAAACTCATTAGGGCATATTAATCAGAATAAAGGATATGCCGGATCGGAAACGAATGTGCCACCGTTGGAAAGTATACCGGAGGAATAAGTTGGTGAACGATTTTATGATAAATAAGGAATAACTATATTTAAAGCTTAAAAAACCATATTATGATGACGAAAAACTCGATACTATTATTTCTTATGTTGACTTATATTGGTTCGCTTGCACAAGAGAACGCAAAGAAGGAAGAAGGCATACTCAAGTTATATGAGAAAGGGCACTACATTTTGGGATACCAGTATACAATAAAATATCCACCTGCAGGAATAGATAGTGTATATGGCAGAGCGGGTTTTATACATCCTCTGAATACTCTGTCGGGTAAAACACTGACTCGTATTCAGCCACCGGATCATTATCACCATTATGGCATTTGGAACCCTTGGACACGGGTGGAATATAAAAGCAAAGTCTATGATTTATGGAACCTGAAGGATAAGCAGGGAACGGTTAAGCATATTAAATTCAATAAGGTTTATGATAAAAAGGGTATGGTGGGTTTTAATGCGAAACATGCACATATCGTATATCCGACACCAACAGAAGAAGTACCTATATTAAATGAAGACTGGGAAGTGAAAGTGCTGCCCATAGACGATAAAAAATATAGTTGTGATATTAATTCAACTTTGGAGGTAGTTGGAAAAGACACGGTGACCTTAAAAGAATACAGATATGCCGGTTTAGGTTTTAGAGCAACGGAGCAATGGACGAATAAAAACAGCAGCGTTGTTACTTCAAGTGGTAAGGATAGGACGAATGCTGATGGTTCGCTTGAACGGTGGGTAATGGTAGAAGGTACTGTTGACGGCGCGCAGGCGGGCATATTGTTTTTATCACATCCGGAAAACTTTAACCATCCCGAACCGATTAGAATTTGGCCGCCTTTGGAGAATAAGGGAAGGGGCGATGTTTTTGTAAACTTCGCGCCAACCAAAAATAGAGACTGGACCTTAGCGCCAGATAAGAAATATCAATTAAAGTATCGATTAATAATTTTTGATGACACGCTTACCATAGACGAAGCGGAAAAACTCTGGCAAGCATATGCTGCACAGCGTAAATAGTCTATAGTTCTTTAAAAATAATGTAAAGCACAAGGTAACGAAATCAATTGTGGTTTATGATCTTGTTCCGGATGATGAATCATATTCAGCAGTAATGTGCCTGCTTGCGCGCCAATTTCATAGGGTTGCTCTTTAAGCGATGCTAGAGGAGGTCGTTCAAAGTGACTAAAGAGTGGTAAGGCACCATAACCTATCAGTTCAACGGTAGGGTATTCTGCTGGAAATTCTTTGCGAAGGCAGGACATTACATCTAACATAAGGTAATCCTTGAAAAGAAGCATAGCCGTTGGTGCGGGGGAGAGATGCATAAGCCTGCGGACTACTTGATAATTATTGGACGTGCTCAGATCGCTTTCTTCGATTAACTGTTTATCGAGAGCGATGTTGTTTTTCAGTAATCCATCTCTATAACCAAGGAACCGATCACGGCTCGTTACCCAATGGGAAGGACCATTGATGAAGGCGATTTTTTTATGTCCTCTGGATACAAAAAGATCAACTGCCTTTGTAGCGGCATGATAAACATCGCTGCTTACACAGCTAAATGTTTCGTTTATAGGTTTGCGTGCAAAGAAAACAACAGGGATTCCTGCCATTTCTAATCTCCGAAGATGTTCAATATTATTGGTTTCTTTTGAAATAGCAATGAGCAAACCGTCTATGCGATTGCCTTGCATAACGTTGACCAGTTCTTTCTCTCGTTGTAAGCTCTCTTGATTCTGGCCTATCAAGACATTATATTTCGCGGCAGTGGCCACATTTTCAAATCCGTTGACCGCGATCGTATAGAAATGATCGAGAAGCGTAGGGATGATAATACCAAGTGTGAAGGTCTTTTGCTGTTTAAACTGTATCGCTGTGATGTTGGGGCTGTAGTTGAGTTTCTCTGCAACTGCCCTGACGCGTTCCTTGGTGATGGCCCCAATATTAGGATGGTCATGCAATGCCTTCGATACAGTTGATACCGAAATATTAAGCGCTTTAGCAATATCTTTAATAGTAGCAGGTTTGTTAGTCATAGGCGCCAACAAATATAAATTGAACGCAATCTTTTATGTGTATGGCAAACACCTTATTGGTTTTCTGTAGTCTCTTTTTTACTACAACGTTATCGTTAATTTTTAAGGTTAAGCATTGTGTCAATCTTCTTCGCATTGAGTATTATTGCGTGAAGGCAATGATTTTATTAAGGTTTCGCAAAGATATAATTCCTTGCCATAGTATTTTATAATATCAAATTATAGACCATTAATAAACTGTGTATTACTTTTTAACTATTCAAGTTTACTGTTTCGTATTGCTTTTTTTGCCAATAGCGAGCATAATTAAATGGGCATGTAATCACTGAATCGCCTTGCAGACTCATTGAGGGCCTAAAAGGCAATAAGTAATATCAATAAAAATAAATCTCTTCTTAGCGGAATCAT
>DATMSZ010000230.1:0-6338 GCA_035565175.1 Pseudosphingobacterium sp. | reverse complement strand
TTTAATATGTTTGTTCAACAGACGAGATTGATTATGTATTTCAATCCAATATTACCTAATAATCAAAACAACACCTAATGAATAGAAGAAATTTCATTAAATCAGGTTCTTTAGCTGCTGCGGCAACTAGTATACTACCTAACGCTAATGTTTTTGCTCAAGAAAAGAAAAAGATACGTCTTGCATTTATAGGGGTAGGATTACGCGGCAGAAACCATGTGGCATTAGCTCTCGGGCGTGATGACATTGAAGTGGTAGCTGTTTGCGATACACAAGAAGAGCCGTTGGCTAGTTGTAGGAAACAATTTCAAAAAGCAAATAAAAAATTGCCAAAGGAATATACTGGAGGTGTTGATGCGTATAAAAAATTACTTGAAAAGGAGACACTGGATGCTGTCGTTATAGCTACCCCTTGGCAATTCCATAAAGATCAAGCCGTAGACTCCATGAAAGCCGGTTTGTATGTAGGGTGCGAAGTAATAGCTGGTTTAACTGTCGAAGATCACTGGGAAGTGGTAAAAACGTCGGAGCAAACTGGCAAACCATATATGACGCTCGAAAACGTTTGCTACCGTCGGGATGTTATGGCTATTCTTAATATGGTTAGGCAAGATTTATTCGGTGAACTTATCCATTTGGAAGGTGGTTATCAACATGATCTAAGAGAAGTGCTCTTTAACAACGGTAAACAACCATATGGAGGGGGTGTTGAATACGGTCCGAAAGCAATGAGCGAGGCACAGTGGCGCACACAATTCAATATCGATCAGGATGGTGACTTATATCCTACCCATGGTTTAGGCCCTTTAATGCATTATACCAATATTAATCACGGGAATAGGTTAACCAATATGGTCACCTTTTCTAGCAAAGCAAGAGGCCTGTCCGACTACGTTCAAAAAACTTCTCCAGGACATCCGAATGCAAAAATCAACTATAAAAGTGGAGACGTTAATACTACTTTGATTAACTGTGCCAATGGTGAAACGCTTTTATTGTCGCATGACGTTCATTTACCGAGACCTTATTCGATAGGTTTTAGAGTACAAGGAACAGAAGGCATATGGATGGATCTTAATAATGGCCTCTATTTAGAAGGTAAATCTGCTAAACCACATGCTTGGGATGAAGCCACCGAATGGTTAAAAAAATACGATCATCCTTTATGGGCGAAATATGCAAATGACGCAGCGGGTGCTGGTCACGGTGGAATGGATTGGTTTGTTTTTAATGCTTTTATTGAATCAGTAAAGCAGCATAAACAAACACCAATCGATGTATATGATTCTGTTACGATGAGTGTAATCACCCCTCTCTCAACGATATCTCTAGCAGAAGGCAATAAATCGGTTGAGATACCTGATTTTACAAATGGAAAATGGAAAGAACGCAAAGTTGGGTTCGCATTAGACGATAGTGGCTTCTAGGCCATAGTGTTTGGATAATTGGTTGGGCTGTGAGAGAAATCTCACAGCCTTTTTTATTCTTCTTACCACATTTTGACAGCTCAAAATCAAAAAATCACTACCTTTGCACCACTATGTCAAATCAGGTTCCAGCAGATGGCACACTCCTACCGTTAATGGAGGAATTTTATACAATACAGGGAGAGGGATATCACACAGGTAAGGCTGCTTATTTTATTCGCTTAGGAGGTTGTGATGTGGGTTGCCATTGGTGCGATGTAAAGGAGAGCTGGGATGCTGATCTTCATCCGCTCACAAAGGCCGATACGATCATTGCAAATGCCGCCAAATATCCAGCAAAAACTGTCGTTATTACAGGTGGTGAACCTTTGATATACAATCTTGACTACCTAACCAAAGGGTTGCAGGAGGCAGGCATAAAAACATTTATGGAAACATCAGGCGCATATCCTTTGAGTGGTTTTTGGGATTGGATCTGTTTGTCTCCTAAAAAATTTAAGGCACCCAGACCCGATGTGATCGAGGCGGCAGGCGAACTTAAAGTTATTGTGTTCAATAAAAGTGATTTCGATTGGGCCGAACAATATGCTACTCAAATTCCCGAAGGACGGAAACTGTATTTGCAACCAGAATGGTCTAAGGCCACACAAATGACACCTTTGATTATTGATTATGTAAAAGAAAACCCTAAATGGGAGATATCGCTTCAGACGCATAAATACCTCAATATTCCTTAAATACATTAGTTTATCTCCATACCCGTGTCTTGATACTTTTCCGTTTACTCCAACCTTTTTTTCTTTAAACAAATAGGACTAAGCAGAAATACATATTATAATTTCTTATCTTAGTATAAAGATATTAACCTTTACTTAGATATTTTTTGATTATACATGTACATAGCGAAAAATGTAATCTCAAACTATCCGTCAAAGCAGCAATTTACTGAACTGCGTATATTTTTTCTTCTCTTAAGTTTCTTAATAGGTACTTCTTTCTTCTTGCAGAGTAACGCTCAACAACTTACTCCTGCGAACAATAAATCCAAAAAGGCCTTTGAAACTGCGGGACGGTATTTAGATAGAAATGATTATCAGCGAGCCATTGTTTCTTTACAGGAAGTCTTAATGCACGATAGCCTGTTTGTTGTGGCTCATCAACAATTGGCCGATATTTATTTGCGTAAGAAAAGTTATAGCGACGCATTAAAACACTATAAAAATGTTGCTCGTTTAGCGCCAAATCTGACAACGTCTACGTGGTTCGGGCTCGGCGAAAGTGCTTTAAATATGGGAAGCTATGAAGACGCGAAAAGTGCTTTGCTCGTTTATTTAACAAAAACTCGCGATCAAAACGCCCCAAAAAAATTATTGGTCGAAAAATATCTCAAAGATTGCAATTTTAGCTTGCAAGCATTACGGGATAAACAAGACATCAAAATCACAAATATGGGAAATAGCATCAACTCAACGGAAGACGAGTATTTTCCTATGTTAACAGCCGACAAGAACTCCATTCTATTCACAAGGCAGGCAAATGGAAAACTGGAATATATTTTCATGAGCGAACACCACCATAATGATTGGGATATGGCAGTGCCTATTCCGGGCAACGTGAATACTGATTCTTATAGTGAGGGAGCGCATTGCATTTCGCCGAATGGCAAATATTTATTTTTTACAGGGTGTAATAAACCTGCGGGCAAGGGTAGCTGTGACATCTACGTTTCTCATCTGGAAGGTAATCAATGGGGTGTGCCTCATAATTTGGGATCTCCCATTAATACAAATGTGTGGGAAGCACAACCGGCAATTAGTGCCGATGGGAATAAACTTTACTTTGTGAGTAATCGTAAAGGTGGATATGGCGGAAATGATATTTGGTGTAGTACATTAACTGATGACGGAACATGGTCCAGTCCCATTAATCTCGGGCCTCAGGTTAACACCCCTTATGATGAAGGTACTCCATTTATTCATGCCGATCAGGAAACACTGTATTTTTCATCAAACGGCTGGCCAGGGTTTGGCAATAAAGATCTGTTTGTCAGCAAACTAGACTCCTCTGGAAATCGCATAACACCTATAAATTTAGGTTCTCCGATAAACAACCATTTAGAGCAACGCGCTTTGACGGTGAGCATGGATGGAAAGGAAGCTTTCTTTGCCTCCGAAATGTCAAAAGGTTTTGGTGGATTAGATATTTATACTTTTCAGCTTCCAAATGCAATAAGACCGAAAGCAATGGGCTTTGTAAAAGGAAAGGTATACAATAAGCGCACAGGGCAAGCGCTGAAAGCGGAGATTAGCTTGACTAATCTCCGCAATAATCAAGTTATATTTAAAACCGAAGCTGACTATGCGGATGGTACTTTTTTAACGCCTCTTCCGTTGAACAATCAGTATGCGTTACATATATCACATCCATCTTTTCTCTTCTTTACCCAACATATTAAATTAAATGATACCTTATCTATGAAAGATTTTTACCAGATTGAAATCCCTTTAACAGAGATTAACCCTGGTAATTCCGTTACGTTAAATAATATTTTCTTTCCAATAAATGGATATGACTTACTTCCCTTATCACAGGCGGATTTAATGGAACTTGTTCATTTTATGAATATTAACAAAAAAGTGAAAATAGAAATATCCGGACATACTGACAATACCGGACGGAAAGAAGACAACCAAGTGCTATCAGAGAAGAGAGCACTTGCTGTTTTCAATTACCTGTTATCAAAAGGGATTGAGCGAGAAAGAATGGAATACAAAGGCTACGGACAGAGTAATCCAATTGCAGATAACGATACAGATGAGGGAAAACAAAAGAATCGGAGAACAGATTTCAAAATACTAGCTATTGATTATGTCAAGCGATAAGGATTTACAAGATAAGATGTCTGCAATGGGCTTAACAAACCATTCGTTTGAACTATTTTGGAGTGCCTTGGAGCACGTTAATTTTAAAAAAGGAAAGCAGGTTATAAGGTCGGGTAGAATAGAACATCATCTCTATTTCATTCTACAGGGGATAGCGCGTGTTTACCTAAAATCGGAAAAAGAAATAACCTTTTGTTTTTGCGCTGAAACTGACGTCATTTTATCATATAACAGTTATTTCAACGAAACCCCCGGCTATGAGAATATTGAACTTTTAGAAAACAGTAGCTTATTAAAAATAAGCCATAAAAGGGTTAAAGAGCTTTGTTCGGAAGACATAAAGATTGCTAACTTCTTCAACAAAATTGTCGGATTAGAGCTAGTAAAAACAGAAGAACGACTTATAAGCGCACAATCTAGAACAGCTAGTGAACGATATGCAGACCTTCTTTCTTCTAATCCGTCTATTGTACAGCGCGTTCAATTAGGTTATATCGCTTCCTATTTAGGCATTAGTCAAGTCACCCTGAGTAGAATAAGGGGCAAACAAAAATATCCCTCTGCTATTTTTTAACATTTGTAAAAAAATAACCATAATTAAATCAGGATATTTGTCTTGAAAAAAAAAGATATGTCTTGGATTTATTTAATTATTGCGGGATTATTTGAAGTGGGTTTTACTTCCTGTTTAAAACTATCAAATAATTTTACGAATCTGAAGTGGTCAATTGGATTCTTCATTTGTATTACAGTGAGTTTTTTATTACTAAATAAAGCTATACAGGAAATCCCTATTGGAACAGGATATGCAGTGTGGACAGGAATCGGAGCAGTTGGAACGGTATTGATTGGTATTATTCTTTATAAAGAACCATCAGACTTTTGGCGATTGTTTTTTATCTTCACACTCATTGCTTCCATTATTGGCTTAAAAGTGGTTTCTAAATAAAAGATGATAATCTCCGGTTATATTGCCATGAAGAAGAGATTAACAAAAAGAAGACGTTTCGAGTCGAAACGTCTTCTTTTTTATCACTAAAATCTATTATCAAATCTAAAGATCATTCAACAAAAAACCAGTTATTCGGACTCAACGGTAATAACGTGCTCCTTAGCAGCTAAATACCTTTCCGCTTCCAGTGCTGCCATACAACCGCTCCCTGCCGCCGTTACAGCCTGTCTGAATATATGATCTTGTACATCTCCTGCGGCGAAGACCCCTTCAACATTGGTTTGAGTGCTATCTGGCTTTGTTATCAAATAACCAGATTCGTCCATGTCTAACCAATTAGCAAAAATCTCGGTATTTGGTTTATGACCTATTGCAACGAAAAAGCCTGTAACATCTATTATTTGGTGTTCTTTTGTTTGATTGTTAAATACACGCAATCCGTTCACAACTTTCCCATCACCCAAAATTTCTTCCGCTTCGGTATTATAGTGAATTACAATGTTCGGTGTATTAAATACCCGATGCTGCATAGCTTTCGAAGCCCGGAATTCATCCCTCCGCACTAACATATGAACCTTTTTACACAATTTAGCAAGGTAAGTAGCTTCTTCGGCAGCGGTGTCTCCGGCACCAACAATCGCAACATCTTGCCCCTTAAAGAAGAAGCCGTCGCAAACAGCACATGCTGAAACACCGAATCCATTATATTTTTGTTCGCTTTCTAAACCCAACCATTTCGCTGTTGCACCGGTAGCGATTATTACAGTATCAGCCGTAATAGTTTTAATTTCATCAATAACAACCTTATGCACAGGTCCTGAAAAATCTACACCGGTTGCATAACCAAAACGAATATCCGTACCAAATCTTTCAGCTTGTTTCCTAAAATCTTCCATCATTTCCGGTCCCATTATACCACTAGGATACCCAGGAAAATTTTCTACATCAGTCGTTTGAGTTAATTGCCCCCCTGGGACAATACCTGTATACATAACGGGTTTCAAATCTGCTCGAGCAGCATATATAGCTGCTGTATAACCAGCAGGTCCGGACCCTATAATTAAGCACTTAACGTGT
>DATMSZ010000229.1:0-4989 GCA_035565175.1 Pseudosphingobacterium sp. | reverse complement strand
GCCAATGAATTACGAAAAATCCAGGTACCGCATGGAAAAGTTACTTGGCAAATCGATAGAAATGTGAACACCACAAACGTGTGCATTGCCAACTGTAAATTCTGTAATTTCTTTAGGAGGCCTGGTCATGATGAGAGTTATATTACAGATATAGAGACGTATAAAAGAAAAATTGATGAAACCATCAAGTATGGTGGAGACCAGCTTCTATTGCAGGGAGGACATCATCCTGAATTAGGATTAAGCTTCTATACGGACCTTTTTAAACAACTAAAGGAACTTTATCCAACTATTAAATTACATTCACTTGGTCCGCCAGAAATAGCTCATATAGCAAAGTTAGAGAACATGAGTCATTTAGAAGTGCTTACCGCTTTGAAAGCTGCTGGCTTAGACTCGCTTCCGGGAGCTGGAGCCGAAATCCTCAATGATCGTGTGAGACGCCTTATTTCCAAAGGAAAATGCGGAGGAGAAGAGTGGTTGAATGTGATGCGGGCTGCTCATAAAATCAATTTACCAACTTCAGCGACCATGATGTTTGGACATATTGAGACTATAGACGAACGATTTGAACACTTAGTATGGATAAGAGAGGTACAAAACGAAAAGCCAGTAGATGCTTATGGATTCATTGCCTTCATACCTTGGCCATTTCAAGACGATGGGACACTGTTAAAAAAAGTACGTGGTATTACCAATGACGTTACGGGGGAAGAATATATCCGGATGATAGCACTGAGCAGAATTATGCTTCCCAACATAAAAAACATACAGGCATCATGGCTAACTGTAGGTAAACGAGTTGCTCAGCTTTGTCTACATGCCGGTGCCAATGATTTTGGATCTATCATGATAGAAGAGAATGTTGTTTCTGCTGCCGGCGCACCGCATAGATTTACATCTCGCTCTATACAGGAAGCCATCAAAGAAGCTGGTTTTGAACCACAGTTACGTACGCAGAAATATGAATTTAGGGAGATCCCAGAGAGCATTCAGGAACAAGTCATTGATTATTAATCTGGGCTAAGCGCGTTATAGGATCATGGAAAACATAACACAATATATAGAAGCATTGATTTTTGCCTCAGAGCAGAGTGTTGAAATATATGATATTAAACAAGTTATTAGAGATGCACTGGAATACGAGCTGACAACAGCCGAAATTGAAAATGCAATACAAATTATCGAAAATAGATATAGCGATGAAGTTTATGCCATTCAATTGTATCATATTAATAACGGCTATCAGTTTCTTACTAAGAAAAGGTATAATAAGGTTATCAATCAGTTACAGATTCATCGTTCAAAAAAGAAACTGAGTCAAGCAGCTTTGGAAACACTGGCCATAATAGCGTATAAGCAACCCATTACTAAGCTAGAGATAGAACAAATTAGAGGCGTAAGCTGCGATTATTCGATACAAAAATTACTGGAGAAAGATCTTATCCATATTTCCGGAAAGGCTGAAACAGTAGGGAAACCTTTATTATATGGAACCAGCAAAATGTTTATGGATTATTTTGGAATAAATACCACAGCCGACTTACCAAAATTAAAAGATATAATAAGCGAAGAACAAAGCGTAGGAGAAGCTGCAGGATAAAAATTCAGTTTTCGATATTTATTTTTCAATAAATTTCTTGACTGTTTTAAAATCTTCGTAATTTTATCTCACAAAACCGAGCAATATAAAACAAGCGTAACTATTTAAAATTGGAAATGAAAACGCCCAAAAAGACAGACAAAAAAATTGGATCAAATAATCCGGCAAAAAAGGCAGGCAGATCTGGTATCGTACCCACGGATTCAAAGCCAAAGAAACGTTTTGATGATGAAGACGATGACGATTTCGATTTTAATGATTTGGATAATTTCGACAATTTTGATGATTTTGACGATGAGGAGGACTATTAGTCATTCCATCATTGTACTATAGGATATAAAGCACTTAGTATTTATACTGGGTGCTTTTTTGTTAAAGATAAGGGTAAAATGGTTATTCAGATAAGTAGCAAGAAGCACGAAAAGTTATTTTTAGAAGTCGCAAGAGAAATATATAAAGATGATACGAACTGGATTTGCCCTCTAGATAATGATATTAGGCAAATTTTTAATCCTAAAAAGAATAATTTTCATCAACACGGTGAGTGTGAAAGATGGTTATTGATAAAAAATCAGAAGCCAATTGGGAGGATTGCTGCTTTCGTAAACTATGAAAAAGCGTACGCGCATCTCTATCCAACAGGAGGAATTGGCTTTTTTGAATGTATAAATGACGCTGTAGCAGCAAAAGAACTATTTGACACAGCAAAGGATTGGCTGGTCTCAAAGGGAATGAACGCCATGGATGGCCCTATTAACTTTGGAGAGAATGATAATTTCTGGGGCTTACTCATTGAAGGCTTCACGCCTCCATCTTATGGTATGAATTATCATAAGCCTTATTATAAAGATCTCTTTTTAAATTATGGATTCACGATACGCTACGAACAGATTACAAATCATTTGGATGTAAATCGACCTTTTCCCGAACGCTTCACTAAAATAGCAAATTGGGTTATGCAGAAACCTGGTTATACTTTTAGACATTTTGAAAAAGAAAACTTGGGGCAATTTGCAAAAGACTTCATGGAAATCTACAATAATGCATGGGAAGGTTTTGAAAATTTTCGCCCAATCAAAATGGAAACCATTATGGAGTCATTCCGTAAAATGAAACTTATTATGGATGAAAAATTGATTTGGTTTGCTTATGTAAATGGAGAGCCTGCCTCTTTCATCTTGATACTACCTGACGCCAACGAGATTATAAAAGATTTTAATGGAAAGATGGGATTATTTAATGGCATTAGATTTCTGTTAAATAGAACAAAAAAAGTAAAAAGGATGCGTGCTATTGTGATGGGTACTAAAAAAGCTTTTCAAAAGCACGGTCTTGAATCAGCACTCTTTATTAAATTAAAAGAATATGTTTTACCCTTAGGAAAATATAAAGAACTGGAATTATCTTGGGTTGGCGATTTTAATAAAGAAATGTTGGCAATTCACAAAGCCACGGGAGCTACATTCGGAAAAAAACACGCTACATTACAATATAAATTCTAATGTAGCAATATTTATCCCGAACTAATTCTTATTTGCGTAATTCTTTCTTAGCTCCTCGTAAAGTTCAATAACCTTCTTCTGTAACTCAATAACATCATTGTTCCTTTCCTGCAATTTTCTATTCGCTTGCTCTAGATCAGTTGTATACTTTTTTTCTTCATCTGCATCATTAAAGTTCAACAACTGTACAACACTCATATCAAACAGTTTAGCTATTTGCTGTAATCTAGAAAGATTAACGTCAGTAATACCGGTTTCAATTTTAGAAAAAGCAGGAATTGAAATATCTAATCTCTTGGCAACATCCTCTTGACTCCAGCCATTCTGGTGCCTTAATAACCTTATTTTTTTTCCTAAAGATTTCATCCTTTTATAATATTTTTGATTGGTAGGCAATTTTTCATCACAAAGCAGTAACTTCTACTATATCAAATATATAAATAAACTTTACGAATTAAAAAACTTATCCGATAAGTTAACAAGATTGATACCGCCAAAATTACCTGAACTCATAAAGAGTAAATTCTTCTCTTTATGGCCTATTTCGCTAATATAGAGCTGCAAAGAATTGATGTCTGTAAAATACATGGCATCCTCTCTATTAAATGCTTTCTTAATAGTTAACGTATTAATTGGCGTAATATTTTTTTGCCTGAGAGAATTTTGATCGATAAATATAATTGCCTCATCAGCACCTTGCATAGTATCACTGTATTCTTGTAGAAATTCTTCATTTAAACTGCTGAACGTATGTAACTCAACGATTGCTATCAATTTTTTGTCTGGATATTGTTCCTTTACTGCCTCAATAGAGGCTTTTACCTTTGACGGAGAATGTGCAAAATCCTTGTAGACAACACTTCCATCATAGTCAGCAACATACTCCAATCTTCTTGCCGCTCCCTTAAAGCTGCTAATTGCCTTATAAAATTCTTCTCGGCTTACGCCAAGCCATTCACAAACTGTGAATGCTCCTGCAAGATTGGATAGATTATGCTTGCCGAAAACCTGCAACGCAATATCACCTTTGGCCGTACTAAGATAGCTTATACCCTTATTTATCGTAAAATCGGGTAGCTTATATCCATGTTTATTAATGCTGGAATTATTATTGGACACTAATTCTTGTACTTCTTTATCATCCTTGTTATACACTAATGTTCCTTTTGGTTCAATGCTTTCTATAAAAAGTTTAAATTGCTCAAGGTACTCCTGATAAGTCGGGAAAACGTTGATGTGATCCCAAGCAATACCACTAATTAAGGCAATATTCGCACGGTACAATAAAAATTTAGGACGCCTATCTATAGCCGATGCCAAATACTCATCGCCTTCAACTATAATCAAAGGTGCATCTTTAGTGATTTTAACCATTGTTTCGAAACCCTCCAGCTTAGCACCTACAAGATAGTCGAAATCCCTTCCCAGCACCTTTAGAACATGCATTATCATAGAAGTTATAGTAGTTTTACCATGACTTCCTCCGACCACTACTCTTATTTTTTCCTTTGATTGCTCATAAATATATGCAGGATAAGAATAAATAGAAAGACCAAGCTCCTGAGCCTTCAACAACTCAGGATTGTCAACTTTGGCATGCATGCCTAACACAATGGCATTTATTTCATCTGTTATCTTATCTGGGTACCACCCTAATTTAGCAGGTAACAGATCATTATTAGCTAAGTTCGTCCTTGAAGGTTCATAAATATAATCATCCGAACCAGTTACCAGGTAACCTTTTTTTGACAAAGCTATGGCTAAATTATGCATAACGCTTCCGCCAATAGCTATAAAATGGACACGCATATCTTATATTTTTGAATTGTTTCTTTCAAATTTTGCCGCCACCCAATTGTTTTGAGTTTTTTTATCTCTATAAAT
>DATMSZ010000228.1:0-1592 GCA_035565175.1 Pseudosphingobacterium sp. | reverse complement strand
TGTTTTTAAAAAGCTGCATTTGCTGGTAAATTAATAGTGTACAGGTAATTAATAGGCCAGAAATAACAAATTGAAAAACAACTAAACTTTTTCTGACGTATATGGCTGAAGTTTTAGGGTCCTTTGTTGCTTTTAATGCCTTGATCGGTAAAAATGAGGATGCAAAGACAGACGGGAAAAGCCCGGAAATAAAACCTACGAAGCAAGTAATGAGTAAAATTATTAGGATGTTCTCTTTTTTTAATACCTCATGAAAGGTGATTGCCCTCCCCGTTAGGTTATTATAGAACGGAATTGCTATCTGATAAATGGCTAAAGCAATTATTACGGATAAGAGGGTGAGCACAAATGCTTGTATCAAGAATTGAAGACTAATTTGTCTTTTTTCTGCTCCGACGATTTTTCGAATGCCGATTTCTTTTAATCGCTTAATTGCTTGAACGGTAAACAAGTTAATAAAATTAACGCAGGCAATCAGTAAAATCAATACTTCAACAGCGATAAAAATGTAAATATAAGTAATGTTGCCGTTTGGGCTCATTTCCTGAATAAGGTCCGATTTAAGATGAATATCCGTGATTGGTTGAATACGTGCCGACTGCGCAAAGGAAAGGGCTTCTTCTTTACCGATTAAACCATCTAAATATTTTAAATAAAAATCTTTTAAGCGAGCATTTATTTTTTCAATATCAGCTGGTTGATTTAACTGTATATAAGTCCACCCGAACATCCAGCCTTTATTGTCTATCCACCCCGGGAGAGCTTTGGCTATAAAAGCATAAAAAGTAGGCATGGAAACGAGGTAATCGAACTTAAGATGTGTGTTTTTGGGTAAATCTTCTATTACTGCTTTAACCCATAGTTCCTCTTCGTCTTCGAAAACCAATTTTTGGCCGACGGGATTTTTATTACCAAACAATCTAACAGACATCGACTTACTCAACACCACAGATGAGGGTTCTTTTAGTGCTTGAAAAGGGTTACCGGATACGGTTTTAAGATCAAACATTTGAACGACAGAACTATCTGTATAAAGCCCATCTATTTCACTCTGTGTATCAAAAGAAGTATTAACTACATTTGTACCTCGTTGTACAAAGCGGGTAGTTGCACTAATTTCCGGGAAAAAATTTTTCAATTCCGCTGCCAAGGGTGGTGCCGACTTAGCCCATTCCGTTGTGACCATCCGATAAAGCCGATCATGCTTTGGGAAGACTTTGTCATAACTTAGTTCTTCTTTAATGTGTAAAGTAAGCAATAAGGTACACACGATGCCTAGCGACAAGCCCAAAAGGTTAAATGCACTGTTTGCTTTATACCGTAGTATATTTCTAAAAGCGATTTTGATGTAAGTTTTTATCATCTTCTTATGGTTATGAGTTGTGAGTTATGCGTTGCAAGCTGGTCAAGCTCATAACTGGCAACTGGTAACTCACAACTAAGGTTACTCATTCCTCAAGCTATCCACCGGATTTGCTACTGCCGCCTTAATCGTTTGAAAGCTAATAGTTATCAAGGCTACTGCGAATGTGAACAGCGCAGCAACAACGAATATCCACCATTTAATTTCTATTCGATAGGCGAAGCCTTCC
>DATMSZ010000227.1:0-9302 GCA_035565175.1 Pseudosphingobacterium sp. | reverse complement strand
AAAATTTATCGTTGAAAGGTCTAGGACAGCTACTTCTAAATTTTTAAGGTGAAAGTCGCCTATTTGAAAGTCGGGCAAGAGCCAAGTGAAGCTTTCCATGTTGGTTGTTCCCAAGCCTGTTGAAACTCTGTCGCTTGTTTTGAGTTCATCACTACCTATGTGTTTTTCGATGGTCGTTTTATCGAAGACTGTTTTAGATGCACCTGTATCTAATACGGCTTTAAAGGTTTTGTCAAAAACAACAACTTCCACCAGTAAGTGGAAGCCGTCGTCTTGTAAATTTAATAAGGCAAGAGGTATTTTAATCATGGATATTGTTTATATGATATTACTTTCGGTAAGCACATTGTTCATGCTTCGAACCGCTTCAGCGCTCTGAGAAAACTTAGCTTGGTCTTCTTCGTCTAATTTGAGTGTTAGAATCTTTTCAATACCATTTTTTCCAATAATAACAGGTACCCCTAAGGTGATATCGTTTTGTTGATACTCACCGTCTAAATAAACAGACGCGGTAAATAGCTTTTGTTGATTACGGACGATACTCTCCACCATGGCTGCAATTGCAGCACCGGGTGCATACCATGCAGATGTCCCAATTAATTTGGTCAATGTAGCTCCCCCAACCATCGTGTCGGCAACAATCTTCTCCTGTTGTGATGCCGATAGAAATTGACTCACAGGTAAACTATTCCATGTAGCATGTTTTATTAGTGGAATCATGGTAGTATCTCCATGCCCTCCAATTACAATCGCATTTAGATCGGCAGGAGAGGCGCCCGTATGCTGACTGATCTGGTATTTGAAACGCGAAGAGTCTAACGCTCCACCCATACCTATCACACGGTTTTTTGGAAGACCTGTTGCTTTTAAAGTCAAATAGGTCATCGTATCCATGGGATTGGAAACAACGAGGATAACTATATCTGGTGAATAGCTCAATAAATTCTTAGCTACTGATTTAACAATATTGGCGTTGGTACCTATGAGTTCTTCGCGGGTCATTCCAGGTTTACGTGGTATGCCCGAAGTTATGACGGCTACACTCGATCCCGCTGTTTTCTCGTAATCATTTGTTACTCCTGTAATTTTTGTATCGAAACCTAATAATGCGGCCGTTTGAGCAATATCTTGAGCCTTCCCCTCGGCAACACCCTCTTTAATATCAAGAAGAACGACTTCTTCAGCAAGTTCTCGCCTTGTAATATTGTCTGCTGCGGTTGCGCCGACGGCACCGGCGCCTATAACGGTTATTTTCATCTGTTTATAATTTGTTTTTTAAAGGTGATGAAGCTATCATGATTTATTTTCACTTTTTGTATATTTTTCAACGGCGTTCAAGAGAGCGCTACGCTTAGTTCATTCCATTATGTGCTTGGCAAATCATGATGGTTTCATAAATTTGGATTAAAATGATTGTTTTTATACTTGTTTTATCCTTTTTTGCTGTTGCGGTAAGTTAATAAAAAGGAATTAAATTATCAATGACTTGTACTTTTTTTTCGTTGCACGTTCGTTTTGAGGGTACTCAAGCTTCTCGTTAACTGGCTCGAGGTTTCCGCAAAAAAGTGCCCACAAATCAGCAAATAAATAACTCATTAACACTCCGGCGAGTTTGCCGGAAAACTGACACCTCGCAATGATACTTATCTGAAAGAATAACTCACAAAAATAACTCCCTTGATCCCTATATCTTGCTACCAATAACTAAAAAGGATACCCTATAGCTAAGTTAAAAACTAGATTGTCTCGACGCCAATCGGGATCTCTGAAATTGATTTTATTAAACACCCACCGCTCGCCTTCCGGTAGATAAGGAATACGGAGGGGAATAGCTATGTCCGTCCTCAAAATTAAGAAAGTTAAGTCAAACCGTAAACCTAGACCCCCGCCAACAGCCAGCTCCTTATAAAAATCTTTTGTAAACTTACCGCCTTGGAAAACGGTGTCGGTATTTTGTAGCCATATATTTCCAACATCCACGAATGCGGCCCAATCGAGTATGCTGACAATTTTAGAACGATATTCTAAATTAAACTCCATACGGATATCTCCTGTCATATCAGGCACAAAATTGTCGTCTCCAAATTGTTGCGGATTATAAGATCCGGGACCAATAGCTCTCGCTCTAAAAGCTCGCAAGCTATTTGGACCGCCAGCAAAGAATTGCTTTACATAGGGCAGACGAGTAGAATTTCCATAGGAGTAGCCATAACCGAATAAGGCGCGCGCCGCTATTTGCCTGTTCATACCCAACTTCATGTAATGACGGTATTCAATTTCCGTTTTTATGTATTGTGAAAATGCGGCTTTGAAAATGCTGTCCTGCTTTCCTTTTCTTACGTTAGATCCCAATATTAATCCCGTTGTGTTTGCCGATAAATCCAAGCCCCCAGAGAAGTAAAAAGTATGTTTTTTGTCGGTCTCCATGGTGTTAGTGTACGTGAATTTATAGTTAGGACCAAATGTAAACTGTCGATCGATCGCTCTTTGCAAGTATTGATATTTATTAGCTAAGCTATCATAGAAGTCAGTTACATTTACAGGTTGTACATAAGCAACGTCCAATACATTCAGTTGATGGGTCTTTTTGGCGGATTCCTGCCAATTGTACCCCCAGGCAAATCGTAAGGAATTAAGTCGATAAGCCTGTCGTCTATTTAGAAATTCGTAACCAACCAACGTGGTGGTATGTGGCACAAACCGGCGTGTAGGCTCCCAACCGAAGGGACCAATGATACGTGGCCAGGTTAAAGACGCTTCTAATCCGTAGCGGTAGAAATTTGAATTTATATTGATACCTCCTCCGGATTGTACTTCATATCCTCCGTAGGCTGTTAAACGAAGAAGTTCCGCTCCTCTAAAAGCATTACGGTGGCTCCAGCTAACATTTACCTCTGACCCGTTGTATACTGCCGCTGTTTTCCCAAGAAGTTCAACCCGTACTGCTTTCTTTTGTTGTGGAGTTAAGTAATAGTGAACATCTAATTTATTCGTTTTTCCTCTATCAACAAGCGCAAAATTATTTTTTACAAATCGAAAAGTACCCATGCCAACCAATTGACTGATGGTTTGGTTCTGCCTGTCGCGATTATACAAATCACCCTTATGGAAAAACATGGTACGAGCAATTGCAAATTTTCGGAATGTCTTGTGAGGATCGATAAAGTAATACCCTTTATACTCTTCGGCATCAGCAGGTGTGGCAATTTCATAATTCCCCTGCACCAATGAATATTCAGGATAGATGTAAATATTATTGATGGTATAGGGCTGTTTGGCATTCTTAGGTGTTTCCTTTTTAAGTTTGACATTCATATCTACCTTGTGCCCGCCAATCATGCTATCTACTTGTACTAATATGTGATCAGGACTGAAAAAGTAATAGCCTTTATCTTTAAGCAGCGTTTCGATGCGCTCTCTTTCAGCGATAATTCTGTCAAGATTATAAGGCCGTCCAGGAACTAGGAGAGAGCCTTCCTCCGCTTTTTTTAGTTCTTTGCCAATTAGCGTTGTCGTATCGGCCTCATAGGTCACTTTATTAATACGATATATCTTATTGGTGGTTGCGACATAATTTAATGTTGCCTTTCTGCTTTTTATGGTTGTGTCTGTTGTTACATAAGCATTAAAAAAGCCAATATTCTCTAATCTGTTTCTTACTAAATTTTCATTATAAGCAACGTTTACATCTTGTAATAGTACCGGTGGTTCGCCAGCTTTGTTCTTTAACCAGTGTTTAAAACCTTTATTCTTTTTAGGTTGTCCAGCAATATTATAGAAGTATAACTTGGCCTTAAGCCCTAAGAATTTTTTGTTTGGTCGGGGTCTGAGCACACCTTCCAATCGTTCTATTAGTGGTTCTCTATATCTGTCTGGAATGGTGTCATTGTTCAGCTCAACCTGCCCTTTAACATATAGATTCTCTCCTTCCTTTAAGTACTTAGTGTTACTACAAGAAGCAAAAAGCATTAAAATAAATAGCAGTATATATAGATTAATATTAGCGTTCATTACCGTTCCTTTCCGATAAATGCTCTGTAAACTCTTCGTCATTCCTATAAGCTTTGTTGAAACTCCCTTGAAAATCATGTTGATTTTCATCTTGTTTTTTATTGGAGGGAGTTTCTTCGTCGTTTTCATTTTTAGAAGGTCTATTACCTCTTTTATTTTCAGTGCTATCTTGATCGTTGATTTCCGATTCGTCACCATTTTTATCCAAATGGTTTTTCAATTCTTCTGCTCTTTCCTCGGATAGTTTTTGAATTTTTTTGGCACTCATAAAGAGCTCTTTGAATTCGTCGTAGTTCATGTTTATGATGAAACCTAATCCTGTTTCTATGAATTGCCCCTGCAGCGTTACCTGATATTGGTTTTTTCTATATACGCGAGCGATATATCTACCGTCACGCGATAATTGATATTCTACGGAAATATCACCTGCTATGTTTGTCGCTTTTTGTCCCGGTTGCTGCGCCCCCTCAATTTCGAAATTAGAACCCACCGTAACTTTTAAGCGGTCGTCTAATAATCTTTTAGATACGCCCACATTGAGATCTGTTCGATTTTGGGCTTGACCAGTGCTATAATCGTCGGAGGTAGACTGAAGATCGAAATTCAATTCAACACCGGCTATTAAATCACCGGCTAGTTTATTAAGTTGGCTGGTAAGTAAACTACTAACGCTGGAACGAACCATCGTTTCAGTGCTCGCCCCACCAGCACTTGAGAATGGGTTTTCAGCAATAAAACGACCCAATACGATTAATGCAAATGTTTGCTTATTCATTTCAGAAGGGTTGTCTCGTAATTGCGCCAGTTTGGCCTCTACGTTCTGAGTTACATCTTGCGAAACGGTATTAGCATTCCCGCCTTTTCCTAGATAAATGTCAAAAGAAATCTCCGGCTTCATCATCTTTCCTCCAATCATTAAATTCACATCGAAAGGAAGCCGTTGCCTGTAATAATTGGATTGTGTACCAGTGACCTGTACTAGGTCGATGGGTTGTGCCTGAAGCGTATAGGTTGCTGTCATGTCAAGGTCGGCGTCCATAATGTCGCCACCCCACGTTATGGTACTTCCCTTTTTGAAGTCGAATCTTCTCTTAATCATATTAAAAGAAAGAGCATAATTACCCTCTTCAACTTCGTAAGTTCCTGCCAAAGTCATATCGCCACCCGGATCTATTCCGAAGTTTAATAGGGCTTGTCCTTTAACAAATAATTTATCACCCGTACCTGGATCAATTATCACGGTAAATGCAGCTTTTCTATCTACGTCAATATTTAAAGAAATATTCATTCCCATAATGGTGCTTCCCTTGATATCGGTTGTATCATAAACCGCCAGAATTTCAGCACTATCCTTTGGACTCAAACTCGTGAATTCAACAATACCTTCGCGTTCTACTAAACCGGGGTCGGTTTCCGGCATGGTAAGCGTCATGTCGGTATTTTCGTTCACTTTTAAGGTGCCATTAACCGTTGGACTTACAGCAGCGCCTCTCAGGTGCATGTCGGTATCAATGTTTAATTTTCCATAAAATAAATTATTATCTACCTCGGTAGAGTTCAATACTTGAAAATCATCCGCTTTGATATCCAAGCCTAATGCGAAGTCTGTATAGTTTCTTGTTCGTACGTTGCCATTTACGATTGCACGGTTGCCAACGCTGTCTGTTAAGGTAAATTGCTTAAAATTCAGGCCGCTATTGTTAAAATGTATCTGTTGATTGTCCATGCTAAACGTTGCGTTAAGCATACTTATATTCATCTTCGCCTTGTTAAAGGTTAAATCACCATTTACTCGGGGCGCGTCAGGGGTACCCGTGATGTCTAAGCTACCCTGAATACTTCCTGTATTACGTCTTAAATATCCCAAGCTAAATGCTTCTATGGTGCTCATGTTGAGGTTATTTACATCTAAAACAAAATCCATCGAAGCGGGGGCATTTGGCGGTGAAATATAATCGCCGCTTAATTTAATATCGTTACCCTGACCTTCAACACTTATATTCGCATTATAAGTGTTCTCTTTCGCATTGTTAACCTGTAGATTGATATTGCCAATAGTATCCTTTCCGAAGTAAAAATCGCTGATAGTAATATCCGAGGTAAATACGGGCGATGCATCTAAGCGTTCTACCAGTGCATTACCGTTGATGCCTCCACCAAGTTCAAGGTTGGCGCCTTCAATCATATTGGCGAAAGTCTCGATCCGGAAGTTTTTGAAGTTTAGCGCTAGCGGTGAGTTCGGTACAGAATCTTGTGAAGAAATATTCATTTCCTGGCCCTTTTGATTTAAATCAAAGTGACTCGCAAATAATCCCTTTTTGCCGAAACTAATTGTATTCTGAGGATTCACCGCCCACTTGTCGTAGTTCAACATCAGACCGTCTTCCTTTAATGAAAAAATAAAGTCTTCTGCTTTAGCAAGTAAATTCGCTCCAATATGGTACTGCTCTTTTCCCTTTTTGTCTTTTATCCACAAACCTGCATCTATAGAACTGTTTTTTACCGTTCCACTTAAGAGGGTGTTGGTAAGTTCTACACTCGATACTTTTAAACTATGAATAATCGCAGCATAATAAAGGGTACTGTCTAGCGTATTTAAGTCAAAACTGACATTTTGTATTTCTGTTCCGCTATATATTGCTTTTGGAGCAACTCCTTTTATGTTGATTGATTTTGTTTCGCTATTAAAATTGCCGTCGAGCGTGATCGGCTGCATTTCAGTCAATTCGGGTGCTACCCGTATGATGAGCGGGGACCTTCTAAAAGTCATTCCAAATTCAAGTTGGACAGGGCTGTACGTTGGAATGGTATCAGGTAGACCGGTTTTAGTATTAATGGTTGGATTTGGATCATAATAAGTAGTCAAAACGTCCTGAAATGCAGTAGCTAAAGAAGTAAGTTTATAAGAACCGATCATATGGGCATTCAGAAACTCCGAACGTAACTGGATAAGGTTTTGACTCGTATCTGATTGTGCTATTAAGCTGATGGTGTCGAGCACATAACGATCTGTATTATAAGCAATGATCGCATTGCTAAGATCGACTTGGCCGTTTAAGTAATCGGGATCCGCAGAGTCGAAATTTGCGTGCAATTTACCATGGAACCTAATATTATCATTTGTTAATTTCAGGTTTTTTGTATTTAGGCTATCTACCAGCAGATCCATATTAAAGGTTGGATATCTCCCTTTTAGGTTGGCAAGCGCCTGCATATTTAAGCGTATATTTGGGTCTTCACTTTTTAACGATGCTTCCATTTCGCCGTTATTAGCTTTTGCAAGCAAATCAATATTCGTGTAGGTATAACCCATTGCTTCTGCGCTGATGAGCTTTGCTTTAATATCTGCTATCAATTTAGATGGATCAAGCCCTTTTCCTTTTACTTGCGCAGCGAAAGAAATTTTTCCTAAAGTAGAATCCATTTTCATGAGATGTCCAACATCCACATTCTGAATGGCTAGATCTGCATCATAGGTCGTGTCTTTTGCTGCAGCATAGTTGGCACGGAGTCTAGCATTCCCTATGGATGAATTCAAACGCATATTGGTGTTAAATTGATTAAGGCCGCCTTTAAATGTTCCGTTGAGTGTTAATTGGCGAGGCAGATCAATGCTGTCAGGAAGCATGCTTTTCGCTATTAATCTGTCCAAATCACGTTTGCTTGTGCCGAAGTCTCTTACTTGTAGATCCATAAATAATTTATCCACATCGGGTAGGCCTTTAATACGACCACTGGCGTGCAACTTTGTTTGATCTAGTGTGCTAAATTCAATATTTGGTATGTTCAAATTGTCCACGCGACCATTGACTTTTCCATGGATATAAAATGTATGTTTAAATAAAGGTTTCATTACTTCCATGGTATCCAGATCGGGAACCAATAGGAGTATATCTTCCATGCTTATTTTACTTTTCTCTATGTTAGCATCGAGTTGTATTTCGCCGATATGATCTGTTATCGTTTCTAAGGATGGATAATTTACCTTTACGTAGTTTCGAATTAGTGTGTTGGGCGTTTCTAGATATAGATTCCCTAAGGTCACCCCTTTCTCGGTATAGTCAAAATCTGTTTTGAGTTTATTGACAGCTAGTCCGCTTCTATCTTTAAAATTAAGTTGACTTAATTTTCCACTAATAGAATCTATTGAAAAAAAGAAGTCAGCGAGTTTTACATCAAGCCCAGTGAAATTCAAATTGCCATAATCCATCCCTTTTTTTACTTTCGGTTGGTTCGCGTCGAAATAAGAAATCTGGTTCCTATTGAGTTGTATGTCGTCAATATTCACTTTCCATTTGATCGATTGTACATCAATGCTATCTGCGGATTTCGATTCAGTAGCAACACCGGATTGTTTTATTTTTCCAAACGCAACTTTCATATCATTCCCATCTAAGAGAATACGTTTAATATCTACTGTTTCTCCTTTCAGATTAATATTGTTAAAATCAACCAATAGTTTTTCGAACAGAACGCTTGTATTGAGGGCACTTGTTTCATCGATGTATTGGGCTTTCGTATCTTCTATATGTAGGCTGCCTAGCTGCAGATCTGGCATCATCGATTCAGGGCCGGTTGATTGCTCAACACCTGTATCAACCACAGCCCATTGTTTGACCATGGCGTTGATTCCTTTTACATTGACTTTTGGAATCTCAAAACGCATATTGTTCAGATCAAAAGTTTTTATACGAGTATCAAGATGTCCTAGATTGAAATCAGCACTTGTTCCTATCACCTCATCTTTATAAACGAAGCGGATGCGATCTAGATTGACTTTGTCAACCGAGAATTCCATCGTTGAAGTAGTATCTTCGGGCTTAGGTTCTTCCTGTTCTGCGCTTACAAAAGCGCGCATTATATAATCGAAATTAAAGCTGCTATCAGGAAGTGTTCGGTCAATTTTAGCGGTTATTCCCTGCAAGTCTATTTCATTTATCTCTACTTTGTTTTTCAATAGCTTGAGCAGGCTAATATCAACTTTTAATTGATCTCCAGCTAATAAGGTGTCTCGTTTTTGATCTTCGAAATAGACGCCCTCCAGCACCAGAAGTTTAGGGAGATCAAGGGATACTTTCTCTATTTTAACAGGTGTTTTAATCTTTTTTTCAAGAAATGATACCACTTGTTGTACTGCGAAATTTTGTACAGCTGGAATACGGATTAAAATGAAAATCAGCAATACTAAACCAATAATACTGCCGATTATCCATAAAATAGTTTTAAAAGCAATTCTCCCGACTTTATTCAAAATGGTATACGATTAAATTATTATATATCTTAACTACAAA
>DATMSZ010000226.1:0-57394 GCA_035565175.1 Pseudosphingobacterium sp. | reverse complement strand
ATCTTCTCAAGTGACGCCATAAAGCGCGACAAAGATATTGGCTTCAATAAAAAATCAATCACTCCCAATTCAAATCCTTCGAATGCATAGTCGCGAAAAGCGGTAGTAAATACCGTAATAGGGGCATGTGGTAATGATCTCAAAAGGTCGATCCCACTCATTTCTGGCATTTCAATGTCCAGAAATAAAGTATCAACCTTATTTGTCTTTAAAAATTCTTGCGCATCAATGGCATTGTTGAAACTGCCTACCAGATTAACATATTCTAGCTTTTTCATATAGCCCGCTAGTATCTCTCTGGCCAGCGGTTCATCGTCAATAATAACGCAGGTCATAGCAAATCTATTTTTAACAGAACCCGATATTCGGCAGGTTGATTAAAGATTTGAAGCACATGCTTACCTGGGTACAACAATTCCAATCTCTTCTTTAAATTAAAAAGCCCGATACCTCCATTCTGTTCAGGATGCTGAAAATTAAGTTTATTATTTTTTATATTTACCTCAAGCATTTTATCCACACAAATGCTGATATGTACGTAAGCGTGGCGAGCTGCCTTACTGATACCATGTTTAAAAGCATTCTCTACCAATGGAAGTAGTAAAAACGGTGGAATCCTGCAATTGTCTGTATCGCCCTCAACAGTCAGGCTTATATCTGCTTGATTTCCCTGCCTGATCTTTTCTAACTCTAAGTAGTTGCCTAGATATTTGATTTCTCTATCCAGCGGCACATAGGCCTCATCGCTTTCATAGAGCATATATTCCATCAGCTCGGAAAGTTTCAATACAACATCGGGGGCTTTATCAGATTTCTTTATAGTCAACGCATACAGGTTGTTCAATGCGTTAAACAGAAAATGAGGATTCACCTGTGAACGGAGGTAATTAACCTCCGCCTGCAACTTTCCAACCTCGGCGTCCTGCAGCAATTTTTTTTGCTCATACCAGTCAATGCTGAATTTGAGTGCAACAATTAATAGTAGATAAAGTGATGTATGGGTAAAATTATAGATAAGCGAAGTAGAAAGATGAACGTTTTTGTTTGGCCCCAATACATATCCAAATAAATAATGGTCATAAAGACTCTGTATCAACAAATATGCAATAATAAGCAGGAACACCAGTCCGAAATAACTGCCATATTTTCTCCGTAAAAGATAATGTGGTATCAGCCAGTGTATATTAAGCCATGCCAATGCAATCAACAATGTGACCCTAACGGCCGAACAGACAAAAAAATTCGGCAAACCGGCTTTTTCAATCAGATAAGTACGATCATATAGAAAAATAAGGGTAACCAGCACCCAATAGGCAAGATAGATCCAGGGGTGTCTCACTGTCATATCATTCTTTATGCTAGAGCTGGTCATACGCTATAAATTACAAATTAAGCGGTTTAAAGCGGGGCACAAAATTTAGTAGAGCAACTGCAAAAATAGTAGACGAAATTTACGAATATAATTTAAAAAAGTTCTTTCCTTTTTCTCTATTGATCTCGTGTGTTTCCAATAACGTTTAAGTAATGTATGGATTTTAAAGCTAAAATTATGCGGTATACACAAAAAGAGATGTTAAAATTATTTGCTAACTTTATGGTGATCTGGAAACAGCATCAACTTGAAAGGGCATCCTTACGTCCTAAAATTGAACTAGTTATGTATAGCTTTCTTTTCTTGTTTATTTTTACCGTATTATCTATGCCTCGCATTTATGCGCAGGATAGGCCGCTACAGATTATGATGATTGGGGCTCATCCTGACGATTGCGATATAAAGTGTGGCGGGGTGGCGGCTTTATATGCAGAAATGGGCCACAATGTAAAATTTATCTCCGTAACGAATGGTGATGCTGGCCATCATGAACAAGGCGGAAACACATTGATAAAGCGTCGGGCAGCCGAAGCGCAGGAAGCTGCCAGAATACTTGGAATCACCTACGAAATACTGGATCATCATGATGGAAAATTGATGCCCACCCTAGATATACGGTTGGAATTGATCCGGAAAATTAGAGAGTGGAATGCCGATATCGTTTTTACGCACCGGCCCAATGATTATCATCCCGACCACCGTTATACAGGAATCTTGGTGCAAGATGCGGCTTTTTTGGTTGGTGTGCCCAACATCGTTGCAGATACGCCACCTCTTAAGAAAAATCCCGTATTTATGTATGCGGAAGACCGTTTTAAAAAACCCAATCCCTTCAGTGCCGATGTGAGTGTAGATATTACCCCTGTGATCGATAAAAAAATAGACGCACTGAATGCCCATCAATCCCAGTTTTATGAATGGCTACCCTGGATCAGCGGCAATAAAGAAGAAGTCCCAAAAGGTGAACAGGCAAGAAAAGCGTGGATATTAAAAAATAGATGGCCCTCTATCTCCCAAGAAGTAAGGGCCAGTTTGGAAAAATGGTACGGAGCATCGGAAGCAAAACAAGCTAAATATGCGGAAGCTTTTGAAATTTGCGAATACGGCACTCAACCTACCGAAGACGAGATCAGACAGCTTTTTCCCATGCTAGGCACAAGATAACAACGTATAGCATATAGGTGATATTATTAGCAAAAAGGAAAGAAAAAAAACGTAACTACTTGATATTGTTGCCAATGATATTTATGATTATATTTATATCGTGGTAACGCAACGGTTGCGTGCCGATTTTTTCACCTTTACCTTTTTCAACCATGACTTCAACAACTAAAACCCAGCATTTCTTCCGCATATTGCTTGGACTGCTCTTATTGTTTACCGGAACAGGACATCTTACCTGGCTAAATGTTCCTTTTCAGGCTCAAGTACCTTCGTGGATACCACTAGACCCGTCCTTGGTAGTCAACTTATCAGGACTTGTAGAGATTTTCCTTGGTCTTATGCTGCTGCTGTGGACAACAAAACGAGTACTGGCGGGATGGTTGACAGCGCTATTCTTTGTACTTATCTTCCCTGGTAACCTGCAGCAGTATCTCACCCATACAGATGCTTTCGGATTGAATACCGATTCATTGCGGCTGTTACGCCTTTTCCTTCACCCATTGCTCGTGATATGGCCTCTTTGGAGCACTGGAGCATGGAAAGCATGGAGGCAAAAAGGTTGACTTTGTATTTCCAAACGGCCATCTCACTAAAGGTTGTTCAGATGGCCGCTTATCTCTTTTTTCTCCTCTTGCAGCTTCCATCCGCTTGACTTTTGCTGTATATCCCACATTTTGCGATAAATCCCTGCTTGCTTCAATAACTGTTCATGGGTTCCCAATTCCGCCATACGACCTTCCTGTAAAACCAGTATCTGATCGGCCTGCTGAATGGTAGCTAGTTTATGAGCAATTACCACCACTGTTTTCGATTTCACCAGTTCATGGATCGCCTGCTGTATATAGAGTTCATTTTCAGGATCGAGGCTGGCAGTCGCCTCATCGAGTAGAATAATAGGAGCATCTTTCAATAAAGCACGAGCAATGCTGATACGCTGCTTTTGTCCGCCTGAAAGTTTATTACCCCCTTCACCAACTAAAGTGCTCATACCCTGTGGCAATTCCCAGGCAAAATCGAGCACCTGTGCTTTGTCGGCCGCCTCAATAACTTCTTTTTCCGTTGCATCAGGTTTTCCCATCTTGATATTGTTATAGATTGTATCATCAAACAAGTAAACATCTTGAAATACCTCACTGATCAAGCCATAAAACTTATCCTGATTGATATGGCGGATGTCCACACCACCAATTTTAATACTCCCTGAGTTCACATCCCAAAAGCGAGCAATCAGCGAAGCAATCGTCGTTTTACCCGAACCGGAATGCCCAACTAAAGCCAGCATGGACTTTTCAGGAATATCAAAACTCAACTGCTGTATTGTTAATTTATCCTGATATCCGAAACTTACCCCATCAAAACTAATATGGTAATTTTCAGGCATTTCATTTTTTTCCGTCTCCATTGTTGGTTCTTCCATTACCGCCATGATTCTTTTCAAACTTTCGTCCATATAACGTAACATTAAATAATCAACCATCACAACCTTTAGCGGATTGTATAGATTATATCCCATAATTAGAAAGGTAATCAGCACCGGAATACTAATAGATTGATGGTATAAAAAGTACAGACCCAAAGCAACCATCAAAATGAAGCCGATTTCAAACACAATACCGGCGGTCACAATAAAAGGGCCCGGGATGGCCTCCAAGCGGATACTTCTCCTCCGCAATTCGTCGAATGAATCTTCAAGTGCTTTATACCGCTCACCGGTTAAACCGTAGGATTTCAAGTGACGCATGCCTTGTATATATTCTAGAAATTTAGCCCCAACAGTATTACGCGCTGCAATTTGTTTCTTACCCAGTCTGCTCACAAAATAATTGGCCAACCGCAAGAATGGATATACCAGTGGTAATGCAGTTAACAGACATAAAGCCAAACGCCAGTCGTAAACAAAAAGAAAGGCCGAAAGTACGACTGTTCCGAAAGCCGCCGAAGCAAGATTACCCACACTATGTCCGAAAATACCTTCAAAATTGGCAACGTCTTGCAGCATCACTGAAGCAATTTCGCCGGGGTCGCGCCGTTTAAAAAAGCCCAACGAGAACTTTTGAATACGGTTTCCTAATTTAATACGCAGTTGGTTAGACAAACCATAAATCCAAAGATTCGATTTGACCATTGTTTTAGACGCAACAAAAAACTGCACAAGCAGCATGATGGCCATAAGGCCCACCACACTCCAGATTCGGTTTTTGTTGGGATATGCCGAAAACAATTCCCAAACGATAACCAGTAATATCCCCGAAGGGGCAGCAATAAATATACTGTGCAAAATTTCCCAAAAAATAATCTTACGGGTGTCTTTTTTGTTGAAAGCCGTAATGTATTTTAAATGCTGAATCATAATGTTAAAAATGAATGTAGATCTTTTTTTCTGTTACCTGGAGTTACAAGCTGTTAAATCACAAACTCCTTCGCCCTTACGTGGGCATTCCACATTTTTCGGTAGAGCAAACTATCTTCTAAGAGTTCATGGTGTTTCCCTGTGCCTTTAAGACCGCCCCTGTCAAACACCAAAATCTGATCGGCATCTGTAATGGTACTCAGGCGGTGTGCAATAATCAATACCGTTTTATCCTTGATCAGTTCACTGAAAGCCTGCTGGATTTTCCATTCGTTTTCAGGATCCGCAAAGGAGGTGGCTTCATCCAGAATTAGGATGGGCGCATTTTTCAGAATAGCTCTGGCGAGTTGAAAACGCTGCTGTTCACCACCGCTCAAGTGTACGCCCGATTGTCCGAACAAGGTGTCATATTGGTTAGGCAAGCCTAATATCAGGTCATGAATCTGTGCCGCCTTCGCTGCATTTTCTACTTCCTCCCGGGGTTTATCCATCCCCATACAGATGTTTTCAAACATGCTTTGTTGAAACATAAAGCTATCCTGAAAAACAAAAGAAACCAGCTGCATCAGTTGCTTTGTATTATACTTTCTGATATCAATTCCACCGATTCGTATGCTTCCTTTATTGACATCCCAAAATCTCGATAACAGTTGCCCTACAGTACTTTTACCCGCCCCGGAAGGCCCCACCAACGCCGTTATCGTTTTTTCTTTGACTTCAAAATTTATATCTTGTAAGACCCAGTTGTGTTCCTGATAAGCAAAAGAAACATCCACAAATTCAATGGTGTAATTCGCTGGATGTCGCGTTCCATTGTTTTCTTTCAGATCTTCTTGATACAATAATTCATCTACCTGTTCCACTCCACGGCTTATGATAGACAATTGCATACCCATATTATTCAGCGCGAATAGCGGTTTTATGTATCCAGTTCCCAAAATCAGAAATAGTAAAAGCGTTGCGAGCGTTACGCCACCTTGAAAATACAGGTAAAGACCCAAAGCCAATACCGGTAGTACAGCGTTGCTAGTAAAACTCATAAATACAGCGAAAGCCGGTGTACTGCTTTTAATCCATTCACCAACAAAGCTGTTAAAAGTCTTAACCGTATTGCCGTATTTGCCAAAGGATTCGGCCGATTGAGCAAAGATTTTCATAACAGGCATGGCCCTTACATATTCCACTATTCCCGCGTTCATATCCTCTAATGATTGATGGTACTGTTTAATCAAGATACTTTTGCGCCCCGTGTACATAAGCGGAAGCCAGATAGCCAACACCAATAAGGGAACAAAACTAATGGCCGCCAAACGCCAATCTTGACTGAACAGATAGGCGATGGTAATCACCGGTAATGCCACACCTTTGATAAAATCAGGAATTTGATGAGCAATAAAATTCTCTATCCGTTCTACATCATCGGCAAGAACCTTTTTTAAAGCACCCGAGCTGTGATTGTTGAGATAGCCCATCGGAAGTTTACCCACTTTATCTGTGACGAATCTGCGGAGCTCAAACAGAATATTATAGGCTGCAATATGAGATAAAATGCCCGATAGAAAAAACATAGCCATACTGAAAACAGCCGCCATAATAGCATAAATTATGTAAGTCCGAGCAAGCGAATAATCAACTGTTTCGTTGGTCAGCTCGCGTATAATGTAAAAAACCAGGACATAAGGCACCAAACTCAATAACGCCTGCAGCATCGCCAGCAATCCTGAGGCAAATAAAACAGCCTTCCTTCTCCCAGCAATTTCAAGCAATCGGACAATACCGTTCTTTTTATTTCGTGTTGTTTTCATTTGTAAAAATCCGCGATCTATAAATAATGATTCTAAACAATTTATACCTTTGTGCAAAAGTAATAGGTTAAGTAAATCCAAAGGGTCTGTAAAACGGAATAAAATGTCCGCCAAAAGGAGTATTCGAATAATAAGTAAAAAAGCAATCTAATGGCCTTACGATTATATGATAGTAAACTTGGTAGTCTCCTGATAAATAGAGATCAGCCCAATTCTTTTGTCGATAGAGAAGAGGGCATAAATGAATGCAGCACACAGTTTGAGAATCCGGTGGGTAAAGGATATTATCAGGAAATCTATTTCGAAGGCATACATATAGGTTATGGAAATGCTGTTTTTTCCGATAAGATCTTAATTAACTTTGAAAGTGATTTCGAAACGGTAGAAATGCATTTTGCACTGAAGGGGAAAAGTGCGGCTTTCTCCGAATACTTCAATAATCACATAGGATTTGAGTCTAACCAGCACAACATTATTTATGCGAATCAGATGAAGGGTGAAATGCAATGGGAAAGCAAAGAATTTCAGATGTGCGAAGTCAATTTTGCTCCCAGCTTTTTTAAACGGTTTTTACCGGAAGGATCTTTATTGTTTGAGCAATTTCAAAATTCGATAGAAAAAGGAAACTCCAGCCTATTAAATCCTAATAATAACCGCATCAGCCATCGAATGCATCAGCTCATCACTGAAATCATGCAATGTAACCGAAAAGGAATGTTTAAGAAAATGTTTCTTGAGGCAAAGGTGATAGAACTACTACTACTGCAATTCGAACAGTTAGGCGAAGCTAAGCCCGCTAGCACCTCTCTAAAAAGAAGTGATATAGATAAAATCTATGCAGTAAGAGAGCACTTATTAAAAAATATAGATAGCACCTGTTCGCTTATTAACCTGGCTCTTCAAGTAGGCACCAATGAGTTTACACTCAAAAAAGGGTTCAAAGAGCTATTTGGCACAACCGTATTTGGTTTCTGGAATGATGTCAAAATGGAACAGGCTAAGCTAATGCTCACTGAACAGCACATGAATGTTGGTGAAGTATCTTGTCATATAGGGTATAAAAATCAGCGGCATTTTTCAGCTGCCTTTAAACGGAAATATGGTATACTACCAAGTGAATTAAAGAAATAGAATTATTAGGTGTTCGTTTTCTTGACAAAAGAACCAAACGGACCTTTTTATCCATTCTTCTAACAGATTTTTTACGCTAACGCTAAAGGTCGATCTAGTATGCGTGCCGTTTCTTTCTTTTATTCATCATCTCCGACCAGAATAAAATAGACAGGAGAGTGTTCAAGCTTTAAATGAATGACTAGCCAATCAATTCATTGTCTCTCTATACCCGAAAATCCTCCCTCAAACAATTTGTTTCTTCGAGGCAATTAAGTAATCGTTTCGTTAAGTTTTGTTACTTTTTTCAGCTGTAGAAAATCTTCCCGTGAAAAGAAAAAGCTCGAATACCTTAATTCAACACGAACGACGAAAAATAAATGGAATAGACAGATGGCAACGAATTGCAAGGAAGCAAACCAGCCTAGCACTTTGCGGTAACTGGTGATTCAGAGTACCAGAAAATTTACGTTGACTTTAAATCTTTTTAACCCACCATACTAATTAAACACTTTAGTGTAAGGAAATTACCATTCGGTGTAATCTTTTTCAAATGTGGTTAAACGTTTGCTTTCTTTATATCAAGAAACTCTAGATCTATTTTATCTTACTACTAAGAATAATACGCAACTATGGAAGCTTTAGCAACGATTAGCCCCGAATCATTAGCCCTTATCCATTCTCAATGTTCGGATGACTATTACTCATTTAACGCGAACAATCTTGGCGCCTTATCCCAAGAAGAGATTTTTGAACTTATAGATGTCCATACGCCCTATTATGCACTTCGGGATGTACATCTTTTAAAAAATAATATTGTAGCCGCAAGAGTAACACCCGAATCACCTATCGGATTTGAAAGATCACCCATCACCATGGCGGAGGCATGTCGGCACCTCGCTATTCTTGGATCTGTTGCTTGCGCAATGGTTAATCCGACAAAATCAAAACATTACTATCTAGCAAATAGAGGGACCTACAAACTGATTTCAAATAAAGAATGGGCTCCCGGTAAAGTATTCACCTTATTAGCCGAATGCGTTTCGTTCGACAAGCGGCTAGCCATGGCTAAAGCATGCCTTGTTGACGAGGAGAACGAGCTTATTTGCGGTATTGATGTTAGCTTCAGCGTTATTCCCCAAGCAATGTTTAACAGGTTCTTCGCCCATGGCTATAGAGATTACCTTCCCAGTATTGCCAGCCCCTACGCACGAAAAAATAAGCTCTATGATTTGCAATTGTTCGACACGAAGGCAACCGCCGCTCTTGGCGAAATTCAGGAAAACTATTGCAGCGGTCACTTCCCCAACCATCCCGCCTTACCCGTAGCCGTGTTACTGGGAGTTCTTCATGACCTTTGTATACAATTCGTTCACCATGCTACCAACCACAAGCAAACAACAGTTGTTGTAGACGAGTGTACTTTATTGGCTGACAGCCTCGCACTAGCAGGCGACATGGTATTTTTAGAAGCGCAAGAGGAGGCCCGCACAAATGAATATTTCAAACTCCGCGGCATTGCAAAAACCGATGCCGGAAAAACGGTAGGTGATATAACAACGTTAATTTATGTCAAAAATTGATTTATGATCATTATCTATTTCCCCTTATTGTAATCTACGGATAATAAGCTAAAACAATACTTATCAAAAGTATCTTACACCAATATACTTTTGATAAGTATTTATGCCTGTGCATGAAGATGAACAAAAAACATATAACTTTCGCTTAAAAAGCTTGTTGTATTAGAAAGAGAATGGAAAGCACAGGTGAATTGACTCAATGAAAAATAATACTATGACACTACTAATAGCCCAGGTATTGACCGCATTGGTGGCCTTAGAACATCTCTATATTCTGTGGATGGAAATGTTTGCATGGGAAACAGCAGGCAAGAAAACCTTTAAAACCATGCCTGCAACCTTATTTAAGCCAACCAAAAGCATGGCGGCCAACCAAGGACTTTACAATGGCTTCCTTGTGGCAGGCTTGGTTTGGTCTTTCTTGATTAATGATGTGCAGTGGGCATTCAATATACGTCTATTTTTTCTCAGCTGCGTAGCCATAGCCGGTATCTTCGGTGCATTTACTGCGAGCAAAAGGATATTTTTCGTGCAGGCCCTACCGGCACTCTTAGCAATCCTGTTTGTACTCATCGCCCATTAAAGTAAAGAATATTCAAAACAATTAATTTATAAAAATAAATTTCCATCGTATGAAATCCTTATATGCAATAGCTGCAACAGCTACCAATGGCCGCAACGGACATGTAAAAAGTGAAAACGGAATATTAGACCTAGAGGTAAGGATGCCGAAAGCTCTTGGCGGTGCCAATGATGATTATGCCAATCCCGAGATGTTATTTGCTGCCGGGTATGCAGCCTGCTTTGACAGCGCATTAAGCCTCGTCATTAAGAAGAACAAGGCAACTACCGGAACAACTACTGTAACAGCCAACGTACAACTGGGGCAGACCGAGAACGGCGGTTTCCGCTTGGCCGTAGACCTGCATGCTAACATCCCCGGTGTGAGCACAGAAGATGCGCAATCGCTTATCGAACAGGCGCATCAGGTTTGCCCGTACTCCAATGCCACTAGAGGCAATATAGACGTAAAATTAACTGTAAGCAATAACGATTAATCATATAAAATCAAATGAAAATATTATTTGTTATCACCTCACACGACCAGTTAGGCGATACGGGACATAAAACTGGATTCTGGGTAGAAGAATTTGCAGCGCCCTACTACACTTTCCGCGATGCGGGCTATGATGTAACCCTTGCTACTCCAAAGGGAGGCCAAGCACCTGTAGATCCAAATAGCGAAGTGCCAGATGCGCAAACCGAGGCTACACAACGGTATTATAAAGATACAGAGGCACAAGAGCTGGTTGCCACGACGCATAAGTTATCAGCAATCAACGCAGACGATTATGATGCCCTCTTTTATCCAGGCGGCCATGGCCCCTTATGGGATTTGGCTAATGACGAAAAATCTATTGCGCTTATCTTGGGTTTCTATAAGGCGAAGAAACCCATTGGTGCAGTATGCCATGCACCAGGTGTTTTCAAAAATGTTAAACTTCCAAATGGCCAGCCCTTTGTAAGCGGCAAAAATGTAACAGGCTTTGCCGATTCGGAAGAAGCCGCAGTGAAGCTAACAGACGTTGTTCCTTTTCTGGTAGAAGCTGAGTTGAAAGACCAAGGAGCGAATTATAGCAAAGGCGCCGACTGGGCTTCGCACGTCGTAGTTGACGGGTTATTAGTAACAGGCCAAAACCCTGCTTCATCCGAAGGGGTAGCAGAAAAATTAATCGAGCTACTAAAGGCGTAGCTTACAGTCGAGCTAACAAATTGATCCATTTGAGGCTGTCTCAAATGGATCAATTCCTAATAACCTGGATTTTGCTTAAACTCATCTTTATTGGTTACGGCATCTAATTCACTCTGGGGAATAGGCCTAATCATATGGAAATCTTTAATAAAAGACTTGGCATCAGGATTATATAGTTGTACACGCTCTACTAATTTATTCGTCCGTTTTAAATCAAACCAGCGCAACTGCTCGCCAGCAAACTCCCGCGCACGCTCATCCAAAATAAAATCCAAGGTAATGATAGATGGAGCAACATCCATTTCCTGCGGGTTTGTCTTATTAATTGCCGCTCGCTCTCTAATGGTGTTGATGTAGCCAGCAGCAGCTTGGGTGTTGCCTAGTTGCATTTCAGCTTCGGCAGCGATGAAATACATCTCTGGCAAACGGATGAGCGAAACATCGCGTGCGCTTTCCGTTTCTGCCGCTGAAGCGCGCGTAGGATCGTCAAACTTTTTCAATGAAATATAGTGAAAGCGGTCGGCCGGCGTTCCATCAGGTCGATATACATCATTGATATCATAAATTTTGTACACCTTCCCCGTCCTCGCTGCACTGCTTATCACATATTTACTACAAAATATCGCCGTATCGCCTAAGGCCATCCCTGCAGGTCGTTTAGCAGCATCCGTTTCATTGCAAAACCAGGTCGTTTTAAAAGAGCTGTTAAAACGCGCATCCTTCTGTTCGTCAAAAAGGTTCAGCAAGAATTTGGTTGGCATATAACGCACGTTAGGGTAGCCGTTAGCAACGTCTCTCAGCATCCCAGGTTGCGTATCATATTCCATCAGGTACATCGAGTGTCCTACATTACTGCCTTCATTAAATTCGAGATTCGTGGAGTAATTCAAGCCCCAAATAATTTCTTGGTTCTTCTCATTCTCCATTTTCCATAAATCTGCGTAATTTGGCATTAGGCTATAACCATATTCATTCATCACGTGCTGAGCATAGGTTAACGCCTCTTCATACCGTCCTCGCGTTAAGTATACACGTGCACTAAAGGCTTCCGCTATTGGTTTTGTAATTTTGCCATAGTCGGTATTGGTTAACGGCGCATTATCAACTGCATATTGAAGATCACTAAAGATCTGCTCGTACACTTGATCGGCCGGGGTGCGCTTTGCGATGGTAATGATGCTTTCCGTAGGCTCTAATGTAAACGGAATATCCCCGAATGACTCTACCAAATGCCAATAATACCAAGCACGCATAAATCGGAGTTCCGCCTCTAATATTGGCGCTTTGCTTGCTTCTACTCCGGCTGTTCCAATATTTTTTAAAGCTGTATTTACCAGATTGATACCCGCATAACAAGGCTGCCATAGATTCGATTTAACCCATACGTTATCCGAGATAAGCCCTTGATAATTCATTAAAGGGGGCTGCGGGTATACGCCATTGGTTCCAGAGTTGCCACTATTAGCGCCGCCTGTCCAGATATCCGTGCCCATTTCCAAAAGTGCATAACCTTGCTCTTTTCCATATATCTTTTGGTTGTAAGTATAAGTGCCGTTGGTAGCGGCCTCAATACCTTCGGGCGTATTAAATAAACTTTCAACAGTTGCCCCACCTGGATTATATTCGTCTAGCGAACAGGAAGCAAAAACGAGAGAAAAAGAGAGGGCACAAAGAAGTTTATTTCTCCATGTCGATATTTGTTGATTATTCATAATCTTATTTTTATAGCGCATCACGTTGTTTAAAATCCTACATTAAGCCCGAAAACGAACAAACGATTTAAGGGTTGATCGATCACACCCTCACCCTCCGGATCAAAATCTTTCAAGCTACTAAAGGTGTGTAAATTTTTACCCGACACATATACTCTTAGGCTCTGCAACTTCAATTTACTTAATGCAGATGACGGGAATTTATAACCTAGGGTTATATTTCGAATTTTCACATAAGAGGCTTCCCGTTCCGTAAGCGTCGTTACATAGTTTGAATTTTTGTTAGCATTGGGCCTTGGGTATTCATTGGTAGGATTTTCGGGAGTCCAGTAGTCAATTTTGGCGCCGTTTTCCAAGCCATTTCGTTTATACTTAGCGTAGTAGTCCGAGCTGATCCATTGACCAACGCGGGCAACTAACATAATATTCAGATCAAAGCCTTTAAAGCTGAAATCATTACTCAAACCTGCCGTCCATTTCGGTACACGTTGACCAATAATGGTTCGATCGAACGCATCAATTTTTCCATCATTATTCAGATCGGCAATTTTGATATCACCCGGTTCCGCACCATATTGAGCAGCCTGCTCCTCCTCTCCTAACTGCCAAATACCAATTTTTTGATAGTCGTAATAGATTTGAGCTGCTTGCCCTACAATGAGCGATTCCCGGTAATCATCTGCTATCACGTTTCCATTTGGCAAAGAAACAATCTTTTCATTATTACGGGCAAAAGTCAAATTAGTATTCCAGGAGAATGATTTGTTCTTCACATTATGCGATGTTAAACTCAATTCCACGCCCTTGTTCTGTGTCTTTCCTATATTCCGGTTTACCGTTGTTACGCCGGTAGAAAGCGGCAAGGTATAAGGAAATATTAAATCATCCGTTTTCGCATTGTAATAGTCAATACTTCCTGTAATTACATTATTAAACAAACCAAAATCCAGCCCAATATTAAGTGTTTTTGTCAACTCCCATTTTAGCGTGTTATTGCCAATTAGGCCATTAATCACATAGGCATTTGCGGCATTTGCATCGTTAAAAGAGAAATTCTGAACCACCACAGAATTCTGTGTAGCATAAGGGCTGATTACATCATTTCCCGACACCCCATAGCCCACACGTAACTTCAAATCGCTAAACGTTTGTTGGTTCTTCATAAAATCCTCATCCACTATCCGCCATGCCGCAGCAGCTGAGGGGAAAAATGCCCATTTATGTCCCTGTGCTAATTTAGAAGAGCCGTCATTTCTTCCAGTTAATGTAAGTAAGTATTTGCCTTTGTATCCATAATTAACCCGTCCGCTAAAAGAGAGCAGCTTGCTTTCTACATAGCCACTTCCATAAAACGGATTCTGATTCGCACCACCAATATTATAATAATATTGGGAAGGGAAAAGCTGGTTATTTCCACCGGCATAACTATTGGTGTTTGTCCACGATAAGTAACTGGTTACTCCAGTTACTTGTAAAGAATGATCATTAAACTGTTTGTTATAGGTAATCACATTTTCCCAGCTGATGTTACGATCCTGATTATTTGTAATAGAAGCCTGTGAGCGCGAGCCTTTACCGTCGATCGTATTTTTGGAGTAGAAATTACCTGCTTCCGACGTAGAGAATATAGCGCCAAAAGTAGATTTTATGGATAAATCTTTCACTGGCTTTAATTCGATGTATCCAGAAACTGTAGCCCTGTTTGATTTCGTATTTCGTTTATATGCATCCGCTTGTTCGTCGGCTAAAGGATTGATTAAGCTTCCCTGAAGCGGAAACATGTTAAGTTCTCCATTTTCATTATAAGGAAGCCCTATTGGTGCGATCTTCGAAGCCTGATTGAGCGGATCTCGCCGGATATCATTATCGATGTGCGCAAATTGAGATTGCAAGCCAACAGTCATCCAGTTATTGATCGTTTGATCGATGTTTAGCCTTCCCGAATAACGTTTAAACTCATCCATCTTAAGTAATCCCTTTTCTTGAAAATATCCACCCGAAAAATACACTTTGGTATTCTTGCCACCGCCACTTACGCCAATTTGATGATTTTGCTGAAACCCATTATGAAGCAACAGATCACTCCAGTTAGTGAACTGCCCCCTTTGAAAGGCATCCAACTGTAGCGGGTTTAGAATTTTATTATCATCCGTAGGCGAATTCCATAAGCCTACGGCGCGATAAGCTTCCCTACGGAAATCAACGTATTCCGGACCTGTCATGAATTCGCCATAGCCAGCCACGTGAGATACACCCGCATAGGCGTTGTAACTTAATTTAGGTTTCTCGTTGGCACCTCTTTTCGTGGTAATTAAGATAACACCATTCGCACCTCTTGAACCATAAATAGCGGTAGAAGAGGCATCTTTTAGCACTTCAATTGACTGAATGTCATTAGGGTCGACATCTTGCGCAGCAACCCCTTGGATTCCATCTACAATATAAAGTACATTATTGGAACTTTCCGGATTAGCAATGGAACGGTTCCCCCTGAGTTGCACAGAAGCCCCTTGTCCGGCATAGCCATTATTCCTTGTAATATCCGCTCCAGGTACTTTCCCTTGCAGCGCCTCCATTGGCGTCGTAACAGGCACTTTCGTCAGCTCTTCTCCTTTAACAGATACCACTGCCCCCGTAAGATCACGCTTTTTCACTTCACCATAACCAATTACCACCACCTCATCCAACGCCTCTGCACTTTCTTGCAAAGAGATTTCGATGCTCGTTTGGTTAGGAGCAAGCGTTACCTCCCTAGGAGTATGCCCTAAATGATTAACAAGTAAAACCAAGGCTCCATTTGCAGGTAGATTGAGTGAAAATCGCCCATTGGTATCGGTGGAAGTCCCCAATTTGGTTCCCTTTAATGAGATACTTGCACCAGCAATAGGTGCCCCCTTCGCATCTTTAACTGTTCCCACTAGCTTAGCTTGCTGTTGATACAGCATAGCATTCCTTTCGATGCTGCTGGCCTGCGAAATGCCAGGCTCAAATGCTATTAAAAGCACGCCTTGTAACGCAGAAAAAAAGAAATTACGTGCTCGAAATTTTTTAGGATAATTAACCATATGTATTAACGTATAATTGGAAATAAGTATGCAAACTTACTTTCGGTTAGCTTTAATAGGGGCCAAGTTAGACGTTAAATAAACATTTAATTTATATGAAATTTGCATCTTATTATAGCATTTTAACCTGCTAGGGAGAATGTTTTGACTGGAGTTTGCTGAGGTAGCCAAATCCTGTACACCCCTATAGGATCTACGTTTTTGAAGTCGAAGTAAATTGTTTGTTATCTAGACAAAGTAGCTGTCTCTTTATCAGTCTTTTTCTTCTTCTTTTTTTTCATAAATTCTTTCGGTTCCCAGCTATAGGTATTAAAGCGGTAAGCGAGATCATAAAAGATGCCCACCTGAATGTTTAGGGAAGTTAAAAAGTGTCCCCACGGACGATTATAATTATGGTGTTCCTGTTGCTCTACTCTCGTCACATAGGCGGGGTCATATTCCTCTGCATTAGATTTAAAGACCTTTGTCTTTTTTGTCGGGATAAAAAGGCCTCCGTTTAGGTTAATAAAAAGACGCTCAGCAATGGCCATTTTTGCTAAACCCATCCCGATATAAGGTCGGACCTTACTTAGTTCTGCATGGTAGAATTGTTCACGTGGGTACCCCTCTACCCTCGATTCAGTGAAGGTATTCACTTCATGCTTCATAAAATAGTACATTCCGGCAGAAATAAACCATTTACGCGCCCACCAGCTATTCTCTCCAAACAAAGGCTGCCAATCGACGTTCAAACCGACGTTTGTCCGTTGTGGCTGATAAATTAACCCTCTGTAATGTTTTCTTACTTCAGGAAAATAATTTGCCTGCACCCGTATATTAAGGTTGTCTTTTAAGGGCATTCCCGCTTCAATACCTATTCCAGGTGTACCTAATTGTAAACCAATCGAACGTGTAAAAGCAGTATGTGCGGGGTACCGACTCTGTGCGGAACTACCAAGTATTAACACATTAAAAAACAGGAAAAGTCTGAGATGCTTCATAATAGGATCAAGAAATATCCTATGAAGATACTAAATCCAAGATCATCAACAAATTATACAACGTTTTCTTTAATATACTCGCTGAATCACGTGCATCTTCCTATTCTACTCAAGCAGGTTCAAATACCGTCCCAGCCAATAAGGTAATAACCAAATATCCCCGGCACTGTATTCCTCATCACCACTTTCTCCTTCATCTAAAATAAACATCGTACGATTGTGACGATGTATAGGCCTTTCCTTTGGCGACAGCACTACATCCGTTGTTTGATCCATAAAATTATCAGCTAAGAAATTCAGATCCTTCCGATGACTATTTTGAATACCCCAATTAATTAAATCCAAGGGATATTCTTCTAGAAACTGCCGCGACTGAAGCAGGTCGGGATCCTTCTCGCCCACCATCGCGGCAAAAAAATTCCATAAGGCATCTTTTTCCGGTCTTTCATACTCCCAATGATCGATAATAGCCTTTTTATAATTTGCTTTTAACGTATCATTAAAAGCATAACGGTACAAACCCCAATATCCAAGAAAGTACATTTCATCGTCCGAATGGTTCCATCGCTCTGAAAGCAATTTACTCTTGTCATCGGCATGCTCATCCGCCTTTCCTATTTCGCTCATTGGTCTCATTAAATTCTCATAATAACCGAACTTCTCCATGAGTTCCAAGGCCCTCTCCTTATATTTCTCCTTCTTGGTAAAATGGTAGGCCGATTGCAACATCGCTATAATGTTAGAAGAGTTCAGCTTTCGATCACCTACATTCACGGGAAACTGGTTAACATAATCTGGATGCCATTTCCCCCATAAGGTAGCTTTGCCATCATGATCCACCAAATACAGGTCATGATCTAAAATATGCGACATAAGCGAGTCCATCAATGAAATGGCTTTTTCTCTTATAAACGCGTCTTCCACTACCTCCGCCAATACCGAAAAAGCAAATATATGTCCGATTGCTTCGTCGCTACTAGTAGTAGATTTCCAGCTCCAAAGTCCATCTGCTGCATCCAACCAAACCTTTGCATCGGCCAATTCGTTCTTATGACCAATCCGTTCAAATGACCGCGAAGGGAAACCGATCAATGGATTAACGCTATACAATCTCTCCATAGCAAGCAGCGATTCCTTGCAGTTATATAAAGCCGCACTGTCTTGTTCTACGGCAAAGCGCAAGGCTTCGGCGGCTAAATACATAGCCGTCCACAATCCATCGTTATCCGAGTCGGACATATAACCGGTGCTTAGATCTCCATGTTTCATACCTCTCAGCGTAGCATTCAGTCCATTGCGAATATGTCTTGCCCTCACCTGTTTGTCATAATAATCCGCCTTTTGCTTTAAGGTCATTTTCTTGGCAAGCAACTGCGTTAGTCCCGCATCTGTTGCAATTAATATAGAAGTCATAGGCCCCTTAGCAATCGAAGAAACATGATTGCCCGGTAGCCACCGTTCACCGAAATAATAATCAAAGCCGCCGTCCTTCCGTTCCCGAAAAGCACCTGCACTTGATCCAAACCAAAGCTGCTCATCAATTTCTTTAACAGTGGTAAGCTCATTGCAAGGAAGTTTTCTATTCCAAACAGGCTCGCTCACTGCATTTCCTACATCGTCTATAGTCAATCGAAGGTATCCGGCCTTTGTACCGATAATGAGACCCGTCCCCTGCTCTGTAAGGGCAAAACAGGTAAATTCTTTTCCTTCAAACACCCGTTTTAATTCCAGCTTGTCACTTCCCAATATAAATAATCCACTTTCCGTTAGTACCCAAAAGGCACGATGCTTGGCATCATAAGCCAACCCAATAACCGGCATTTTCGATTTCCCTTCCCAGATTTTTTTACCAGTCCGATTAAGGAGCTGTAAATTTTCGCCATCAGTGAGCAAGAAATCAAATTGATCATTGGCCTCAAACAGCTTTACTTGAGCCAATGAATGTTTCAGATAAAGACTTCCTGCCCATCCATTGCTATATACCGCTTTATCGGTAAGGTATACAAACTCTTCTTTATACGATATAAAGTCTCTGAAATGCTCCAGCGAATCGTAACGGTAGGTAACATCCATCTTCAATATACCTGAATATAAAAAGCTTCCTCCAGTAGGTTTAAGCAAGTGATAATTGTTTAACAGCTGAATTCGGAGATTGCGATCAGATGCAACCTTCACAAGCTTATTCTTTTCCGTTGGTAGATAATATTTAATCGCATATTCCTGTCTAAAAGTATCCACTACCTGAACAACTTTAGCAGGCACTTGGAAAGCAAGCAAAAACAGGATGTTAAACAATGCAATTTTGTAATATGAAGGTTTTATCAATGGTGTAAATTTCATCATGATAGGTTAATTAATATGATTACTAGAAAAACTCAAGTATTTGATGGTTTCTTGTCCATCGGCTGTTTTAAACGAATAGCTGATATGAACCTCACCGTCTTCCGACTGTATCAAGGCGGGGTAAGAAAAAGATTGTTTCTTTCGTAAATCTTCCTCTAAATTTTTTATTTTTTCCCAAGATCCGCCTTCATTGGTAGAGACAAAAAGCGCTAAACGGTATCGTCCATCATCTATGTCATTCGCTACCATTAACCATCGTCCGTCATGTAAACGCAACACTTCCACACTTGCGGTACTTGGCAAATTAGTCTTTTCGGCAGCAGCCCATGTAGCTCCTCTGTCTTTTGATATACTGATCTGCGTACGAGAAGGAGCATCCCCATTATCCCGCATATAGGCTAAAAGGTTACCGTTATTTTTCTGTATTAAACTTGGTTGGATATTGCCCCTTCCAACAATCGGCAAGTTAGGTCGCCAGTGATCGCCCCCATCTTCTGAAAGTGCAATCAGAGACAGATTTAAACCATCCGAATAAAGCGGTAACAATACCGTGTCGCCTTTCAGCAGCAGCGGCTTAATACGGGTCATCCAGCCAAAACTCCGTTTAGACAGGTCTTCACCAGCTCCTAAAATCAAAGCATCATAATCGGGTGCATAAGCAGCCCAGGTAGTATTCCTTTCAGGCAAATCCTTAAATTTATTTTTCATCTCCGTCACGAAATTACTATCCGGTTTGAGCAAAATATTATCTTGCCAGTTCCATTCAGGTGCAGCTGGACCATTGTAATTTATTGACTTCTTATACCTAAGAATAGATTGTTCCCATCGATTTGCTTGTACCGCAATCCAAACCAAAAACAATTCTCCACGTTGATTTAAAAACAAGACCGGATTGCAATCAGGTAGATCTCTCGTATCTGCCATCAGAAAGGGTTGCGTCCATTGCTTGGCCCCCTTTTGTTTCCTGGCACCCATGATGCATACGTCATCAGCCTTCCTTTCACCACTGCCGTAAAACCAGGCAGCCAGCAAATCTCCATTCGGCAAAGCAACTAAGGTACTGCCGTGTACATGTTTTGCCTGGGGAGGAAAAATAAAAGAACTACTAGTCGAGTCTATTTCATTTGCCTGTCCAACAAAAGACATGCACGTCAAAAGAATTAAGAGCAAAAGACCTCGCATCATATAGTTTAAAATAAATTTCAATAATTCAAGTTTCTATAATCTCCCCGCACTTATCAGCACATTTCCTTTATTATACGTCGCGTCTAATCAATCGTACTACTGCCTCTCCTAAAAAGATATAAATACTGCATTCAGGACGATTTATAATTAACGCAAAATGAGGTTTATTAAGCGCAAAATGCGTCACCAAACAAGGCGTTCCGCCGGTAATTTCGTTCAATAAATTAATCTAACAAAAAACGATATGTCTATTGACCTAAACGAGCCCCTAGTTAGGCAGATAGCGGAGGGTGACCACAATGCCTTTAGAAATCTGTACAAAGCTTATAAAAGCCATACCTTTAAATTTGCTATGCACATGCTCCACGATGTGGAAGAGGCAGAAAATATTGTTCACGATTTGTTTGCCAAAATCTGGGATAATCGGAAGAAAATCCGTCCCGATCAAAACTTTAAATCTTTTCTTTTTACCTGTTTACGTAATATGATTTTAGATCATCTTAAACGAGAACAACGCAACCAATCTGCCTTTAAATATTACCTACTGGAAACGAACAAAAAAGAAGAGAGCATTGCGCAGAAGGAGGAAAAGTATAAACTGATACAATTAGCCCTCAATAAGCTCAGTGATAAAAGACGGGATATTATCTATATGTGTTTTGTAGATGGTAAATCCTATCAAGAAATAGCCGATATCCATGCGATCTCTAAAAATACCGTCAAGAATCAACTTGTTAAAGCCAAGCAGTTCCTTCGCAGCCACCTTGCTTCACAGCTACGGCTATCTCAAAATTAAGCTAATGTTAAGAAAAAGATAAGATATTGTTATACAGCTAAATATTTTCTAATTATGGGTTTAAGCAGTAGTCTCTTTTAAGATAAGTGCAGTATTATAATTGTTGAACAAGCAGCATCATGTGTAAGAACAATTAACAAAAAAACAACCACCAAAAATTTAAGAAACCTATGGCGTCAATGATATCCCCAAAAATCTGCTTCTTTGCTTGCATTTTGGCCTTTATGTTTAGTTTTGGCCCGCTGGCAAACTCTCAAGCCCGTATTCTGGTCAACCGGGCTTATCCTAAGCAATCTAAATTAAACACGTTGGCCGAACAGCAAGACATCTCTGTAAATGGCAAGGTTGTTTCGGCTACCGACGGACGTCCATTCCCTGGGGTAAGCATAAAAGTAAAAGATACAGGAAAAACCACCACGACTTCCATCAATGGTACCTTTAACGTGGAGGTACCCAATGAAGCATCTGTACTCATTTTCTCCTTTGTAGGTTATATGGAACAAGAAATTATCGTTGGAAATCGGCGGACTTTAAGTATTTCACTTCAAGAAAAAACAGAAGGACTTCAAGAGGTTGTTGTAACAGCGCTCGGTATTAAAAGAGCCTCTCGTTCTTTGGGCTATTCTGTAGGCGAATTAAGCAGTAAAGACATCAATAAGGTTGCGCAAGAGAATGTGCTGAATAGCATAAGCGGCAAAGTACCGGGCGTAACGGTGAGTTCTACTGGAGGTTCAGGTTCCTCTGTTAGTATGGTCATTCGGGGCGCCAAATCCTTAAACTCCGATAATCAACCTCTATTTGTGATAGACGGGGTTCCTATTATCAATACGCTGAACAATGTAGGGCAGGTAGGCTCCGATAATAATGTTGACTATGGAAACGCCATATCAAGCATTAATCCAGAAGATATCGAAAGCATCTCCATATTAAAAGGGCCTAGTGCAGCTGCTTTATACGGTTCAAGAGCCGGAAATGGTGTTGTGCTCATTACTACAAAGAGCGGTAGTGGTCTCGATAAAATACAAGTTAGCGTTACCAGTAATACCGTGTTCGACCGGCCCTATAAGTTCTTAGATATGCATCATCGATTTGCCACGGGCGTTATTCCTTTCACACCCGAAACTGCGCCTGGGGGCATTATTACCATCGAGGAAGGGTCGGCAGGTGGCCTAGGCCCCGAATTAGATCGAGGTTATCAAGGCATTCAATGGAATAGCCCCCTAGATGCAGAAGGCAATCCTATCCCTTCGCCCTTAGTGTCTCATCCGGATAACATTAAGGAATTTGTACAGACGGGCATCACCTCCACCAATGGTGTATCCATTGCCAACAGCAATGAGCGCATTAACTATCGCTTATCGTATTCCAATCTAGTCAGCCGAGGAATTATTCCCAATGCTGATCTTAACAGGAATTCATTAGCGTTCAATAGTTCCATTAAGTTGACCGACCAACTGAAATTAAGTTCGCAGATAGACTTTAGTCGAAATGGATCCGACAATAGACCTGCCGGAAACCGTGGAACAAACCCTTTACAGTGGGCATATGCCGTATCACCTCATATTAATATTCTAGATCTAAAATCATATTGGGAACCTGGTCGGGAGGGTATTCAACAACGCTCTCAGAACCCCGATGAATATAACAACCCCTATTTTTTAGCCTATGAAGTAAACAATGCTTTCAAACGCGATAGGGTATTTGGCAATATACGAGCCGATTGGCAAATTACACCGGATATAAGCTTAATGGGGCGTTATGCGCTCGATCTTTACCATGAAAATCGTGAAACCAAGGTTCCTTATAGCTACACAAATGATCCAAGAGGTGCTTATGGCATTAGCAACTTAAGCAGGATGGACCAAAATATTGACTTCTTAGCCTCTTATAACAAAAGGTTAAACGATGTAAGTCTGACTGTCTCTGCCGGGGGCAATACACGCTATCAGCACAATGAAGATGTGATGAATGCAACGATCGACGGCAGCGGGCTCACGATTCCTAATCTGTACACGCTTTCCAATATAGCTCCTTCAAGTTTACGCTACAGCAGTTACCTATCAGAAAAGGCAGTAAATAGTGTGTATGGCTTAGTAAACTTGGGATACAAAGATTATATTTACTTGGATTTAACCGCCCGTAATGATTGGTCGAGCACCCTTCCAAAATCCAATCGGTCTTATTTTTATCCTTCCGCCTCTCTAAGTGTACTGCTCAACGATATTTTCAAGATCTCTAATAAGATTAATCTATTGAAGTTACGCGGAGGATGGGCGAAGGCAGGAAATGATACAAACCCATATAATCTAGTGAATGTGCTACAAAACATGGATCCATGGGGCAATGTCATTCGTTTGGGTAGTTCAAACTCGCTGTTAATTCCCAATTTAAAGCCAGAAGAGAGCACATCCTATGAAGGCGGACTAGATCTGGCTATCTGGAACAATCGATTACGATTTGCCGGCACCTACTATAAAGTGGATAACCGAAACCAGATCATCCCCACACAGCTACCCAGCTCAAGCGGCTACACGTCCAAAAATATCAACGCAGGCTTACTGGTGAGCAAAGGATTGGAACTCAGTTTGGGAGGCACACCCATTAAAACATCCGATTGGACCTGGGATATTAATGTCAACTGGTCGAGAAACCGCACCCGCATTATGGAACTCGCCGATGGCTTGGAATATTACGAATTATGGTCGGACGCCAAAGGAGGAGCCAGAACCTATCTTGGCGACGAGATCGGCGATCTTTATGATGCCGAATTGGTGACCGTTAAAGATCAAAACTCTCCCTATTATGGCTACCCTATTTTAGATGAAACAGGTTCCTGGCAAAGTGTTTCGATGAGTAATACCCGTACCAAAATCGGTAATTTTAATCCTGATTTCAGTATAGGTTTACAGTCGGGCGTCTCTTACAAACGCTTTAGTTTAAACTTTTCGCTGGAATGGCGTAAAGGCGGCAAATTTGTGTCGCAAACCTACCGTTATTACGAATCGGATATGAAAACGCAACGTTTCTTCGATCAGTTGATCAATCCGAATGGGATGACCGGAGAAGCCTTGCGTGATTACCTGGTAAATAACAATTTGGTAAAAGTGCAAGGAAATCGCTTTCCTATTGTTGGGGGGCCTACCATAGAAAGTGGTGGACTTCCTTTCGCCTTTGAAGGGAACACCTACAATTTCGGAGCCTTTAACCCGGGTGTCATTGCACAATATGATGAGGATGGTAATATTACCGGATATACTGAAAATTTAGGTGGAGAAGGCACCCAAATTATCCCACTGAGTGACAACTATCCCTGGGATTTTATGAGTGCGGCAACCTTTGATGCAGACTATATCAAACTACGCGAAATATCCTTCGGTTATGAACTTCCAAACAGCTTCGTCAAAAAATTCGGCATAAGCGCTGCGAATATTTCCATATACAGCCGGAACATCATTTTATGGACAAAGGCCAAGATCGGTATCGATCCAGAAACTGCTTTCCAACCTGGTGCTGGAGCGCAGGCAGGCACGCAGTTCAAACAAGGTATAGAACGCTATAATGTGAACCCTTGGGTCATGCCTATCGGCTTTAAACTAGGCGTTGTTTTTTAAAAATTAGTTAGCCATTTAACAGAAAACTCAAAACAGTACCCTATATGAAATCTCTCAAGCCATTAACATATATCGCATTTGCCGCGCTGCTCCTCTTTTCATGCAAGAATCTCGATGAGCTGAACGTAAACCCGAACGGTGTGGTTGAAACTGCCGTTAACCCCAATCTCATTATGCCAACGATACTGAGCGAAACGGCAAAACTGTATAATAATTTAGGTTATCAGAATATTGCCGGTGTTGTACAGCATACCCAAAAAGATGCTTGGTTTACCGATCATAATGACTACGATTGGTCGGGCAGCCAGAGCTGGGATGACTACTATAACATCCTGCGGAATAATCAATTATTGCTTAATCGTGCGGAGGAAACCGGCCAAACCTTTCATCAAGGTGTTGCCTTGGTCATGAAAAGTTTCATGTTTGGTTTAATTGCCGATTTATGGGGAGACGCCCCCTACAGCGATGCCCTAAAAGGTAACTTAGATGATCCCCAATACATTACACCTAAATACGATCAGCAGCAAGACATTTATCATGGCATCATCAGCGATCTCGAGACGGCCAATCAATTGCTTTCGCAACCCGCCTCCTCTTATGAAGGCATTGAAGCCAGTGCTGATCTCTTTTTTGAGGGTGATCCCAGCGCTTGGCGTCGCTTTGCCAATTCGCTTGCATTACGCTATTACATGCGTCTTTCTGCAAAAGAACCGGCCTTTGCCCAAGCAGGTATTGAAAAAATTTCCGGAAGCGCAGATCAATATCCGCTGATCCTAAGTGCCGAGCAAGATGCCGCGATGGCCTATGTTGGCACAACCAATGCCAATTCTTGGCCCAACAATACCGAAATTGATGATACCGGTGGTTCCAATTTTCGCCGATTGAAAATGTGCGCCACATTGGTCAACCAGCTCCAGTTGCTCCAGGATCCTCGTTTAGCCATATGGGCTAAAAAAGTGGAAATCCCACTAGTAGTAGATCCTAACTTGCCAGCCGGAACAGACCGCATCGAAAATGGTAAACGTCTACTAGCACCTGATGTCGTTGCAAACGTCACCATCGATACAGATCCCGATTATGTGGGCTTACCCCCTTCCTATTCCAACCTACCCTCTAGTTACAACTTAAATCCCACACCCGGACAAACGTCCTACAACCCGCATGTTTCCTTTTTAAACGATGTGTATAAACAAGCTGCTGGCCCATTACTCAAAGCACGTTTACTCTCAGCCGCTGAAGTTCATTTTATCTTAGCAGAGGCGGCATTAAAGGGATGGAGTGCAGGCAGTGCACAAACACACTATGAAGAAGCCATTAAAGAATCTTTCGCCAACTGGCAGATCAGTAATGCCTATACTGCGTATATGCAAGGGAGTTTAGTGGCTTTCAATGGTAGCTTACAACAGCTGATTACCCAAAAATGGATCGCCAGCTGGACGGCAGCAACAGAAGCCTGGTTTGACTATCGCAGAACCGGCTATCCGATGCTACAAGCAGGAAGTGTAGCTATTCGAAAAGCCTTACCTTTACGCTTTTACTATATGCAAGCCGAGCTCAATATGAACGGCCAACACGCGCAAGAAGCAATTGATCGTTTGAGTGTCACCAGCTATTCTCAGGCCGATGGAAAAAACAGCGCTTGGTCTAAATTTTGGTTATTACAAGATACTAATACCCCCTATTGATTATGAGTAGAATAGTAACAGCCCTTCTTACGCTTTTTCATGTTTGTTTTATTATAGGCTCGTCTTGGGCCCAGCATGCTGTAACGCCTCAAAATGCGTTGCAGCATTACCTGGATATACCAGATGATTCCTACCAATGGAAGATCCAAGATTCCCTTATCTTAGACAGTGCTATCAACTATCGTATACTGCTTACCTCACAGAAATGGCGACAAATAACATGGACCCATCAGTTAAGCATTATCGTTCCCAAACAAGTAAAGTTTGCAGGAACGCTGTTGTTTATCAGTGGCGGCTCCAATAAAGACGGTTTACCAAATTGGACAGGTGAAGGCGATGAATTGATCGCTTCGCTTACCGGTATTGCCATACGTAATAAAGCTTGTGTTGCGCTATTAAAACAAGCGCCGAACCAGCCCTTATTTAACGATCTTACCGAAGATGCCCTTATTTCCTACACCCTTCATCAATTTCAAAAGGATCACGACTATACCTGGCCACTTCTATTTCCAATGGTAAAAAGTGCTATCAAAGCAATGGACGCCGTACAGGCATTCACTGCCACGCATGCACCGCTAGCAACTGAGAATTTTCTAGTCGCCGGGCTCTCTAAGCGGGGTTGGACAACCTGGCTTACCGGCGCGGCCGACAAACGTGTAAAGGCCATCGCACCTATGGTAATTGATGTACTTAATATGCCCGTCAGTTTAGACTATCAAATCCAAACCTGGAAAGACTATAGTGTACAGATTCAAGATTATGTCGATCTCGGCATTCCCCAACAAGCACATAGTGAAGAGGGCAGCAAGCTCTTATCTATGGTTGATCCCTATAGCTATCGAGACAAGCTCAGCATGCCGAAGATGATTTTCATGGGAGCAAATGATGAATACTGGGTAGTAGATAATATTAAAAACTATTATGACAGCATTCCTGGCACCAAGCTCTTACATTATGTTCCAAATGCCGGCCATAACTTGGCTGGGGGCCAGCAGGCATTTAGGGCCTTAAATGCTTTTTTCGCCTATACATTGCGGGGAAGCAGCTACCCTTCTTCCTCTTGGGAAATCCAACAGAAAGAAGACAAAGTGTTTGTTAAGCTCCATCCGGATCTCAACAAGCTACAAGGCTTGCGTCTTTGGGAAGCCTCTTCGAACGATGCCGATCTTCGCAATAATGTATGGTTATTTAAAACTCCCAAAATATTGCAAAAATCACCGCTTTCCATCGAAAGCAATTTTCCTACATCAGGTTATAAGGCTTTTTATATAGAACTATTTTATCCTGATCCTACAGGCGGATCATATAGCCAAACCAGCAGGGTCTTTGTAATGGACAGCTTGGGGCTGGTAGACCGGAAAAAAGGTCATTTACAGCAAACACTGAACGCCTTAAGCAAAGCAAATCATCCAAACATATTAGTGGCCGCCCATCGCGGTGAGCATCACCAGGTGCCTGAAAATTCGTTGGCAGCGATTGAAGAGGCTATTCAAGCAGGTGTAGATATCGTTGAGATTGACGTTCAAGTGAGCAAAGATGGTATCCCCTTTCTTATGCACGATCAAAAAGTAGATCGCACTACGCCCGGAAAGGGTAAAGCAGAAAGCTTCAATTTGACAGATTTAAAGCAGCTAAAGCTGAAACAGCAACAGACGCTCACTAACCATGTTATTCCCACCCTCGAAGAGGCTCTAAAGCTAGCCAAGGGACGTATTGTTTTGGATCTTGATCTGAAAACAGATCAGATTGATCCTATTTTAGCCATTGTAGAAAAAGTCGACGCCTGGAAAGAGGTCCTTTTCTTTGATAGCGATTACGCCCAGCTCAAAAGAATTAAGGCTAAAAATCCCGATAGCAGGCTTATGCCTCGCGCGCATAATTATGCTGAAGCAGATTCTGCCATTTCATTGTTTAGCCCTGTAATTATTCATATCGATGAGGAATGCTATACCCGAGAGGTCGTTAATTTAATCAAAGATAATGGGGCCAACGTTTGGATCAACACCCTCGGCGAGTTAGATAAACAGCTGCTGCAAGCAGGTGAGCATAGCGCATTAGATCGTTTATTAGCCAATGGTGCTACTATTATACAGAGCGATGAACCTAAAGGACTTATAGCATATCTTCAAAAAAAAGGTTTACGACCAGATTTTTAAACCATCCATAAAGCAACAGAGAATATAAATAGAAAGAGATTTTCAGCTAAGCAACAAGAAAAAATGAAAGAATTTAAGCTAGTGATTTTATTGCTGATAGTAAGCAGTCGGCTCGCACTCAGCCAAGATCAGTCTACATTACAACGTCCTAAACTCGTAGTAGGAATTGTGGTTGATCAAATGCGCTGGGATTACCTTTATCGGTATTACGACCGCTATAGTGAGAAGGGCTTTAAACGTATGTTAACTACAGGATTCAGCAATGAAAACACCTATATTAATTATCTGCCAAGTGTTACGGCCATTGGCCATACCACTGTCTACACCGGCAGTGTGCCGGCTATTCATGGTATTACCGGAAACGACATGATTATGGAGCAGACCGGTCAAGGCGTTTACTGCACAGAAGATACAACAGTACAAGGAATTGGTGTGTCCGGCAAAAAAGGGCAGATGTCACCAAAAAATCTATTAGTCTCTACTGTTACCGACGAGCTTAAATTAGCCACCAACTTCCGCAGTAAAGTCATCGGCATTGCCATTAAAGATCGCGGAAGTATTTTACCTGCCGGTCATTTCGCCGATGCTGCGTACTGGTTTGGCCCAGAGGCCGCGTGGGTGAGCAGTAACTACTATATGGCCGATCTGCCAAAATGGGTAAAAGATTTTAATCATCGAAAGTCGGCCGCCAACTATTTAAAAAACGGCTGGTCTCCCCTTTACCCTTTATCAACTTATGTGCAGAGCAGCGTAGACGACAATCCTTATGAAGGGACGATGGATGGAATGGATCGACCCACACTCCCTATTTCTGCTGCCATATTGAAAAAAAACGGATTAAGCGTCATCCGAGACACCCCTTTCGGTAATACCTATACCTTAGATTTCGCTAAAGAAGCCATCCAACAGGAACAATTGGGGCATAATTCTGCCATGGTGCCCGATTTTCTAGCTGTCAGTTTATCCTCTACCGATGGCATAGGCCATCAGTATGGCGTAAATGCACTGGAAGTGGAAGACATGTACCTACGCCTCGATCAAGATTTAGCTAACTTCTTTCACTTTTTAGATCAAGAGGTGGGCGAAGGTCAGTATACTGTTTTTTTAACCGCTGATCACGGTGCCTCTCATAATAATCCTTTTTTTATTGATCACAAAGGAGCTGGAGGCTATATGCCAAAAAGTATAGGGCTCGACAGCTTAAACCAGCAGTTAAAAGCCGCATTTGGCCAAGCACCGCTCATTAACAGCCTTGCCAATTACCAAGTTCATCTAAATCATTCCCTAATCAACAAACATAAGCTTGATGAAAAAGCCATTCGACGCCATCTTATCTCCTTATTAGGAGAAGCAGTGGGTGTAAACTATGCCGTAGATATGGACGAAGTAACGAGCAGTACGCTCATTCAACCGCTTCGCGAAAGGGTTGTTAACAGCTATCATCGAGCACGTAGCGGCGTCATCCAGTTGATACCTCAACCACAATGGAAGGGGGGCGGGCCCAATCAAACGGGAACCGGCCACGGCACGTGGAACCCATATGATACCCATATTCCTTTAGTTTGGATGGGCTGGGGAATAACCCACGGCAGCAGCAATATACCGGTAAACATGTCTGACATAGCACCCACTATCTCTGCCCTGCTTCACATCCAAGAGCCCAATGGTAACATTGGCAAGCCAATACACGCTTTACTTCATCCCTAATACTTAAAAAAACATGAGGCACGGTATTTTCAAACTGAACGTCTTCTATTATCTCATCCTGTTCACACTGAATTTATCTGCCTGTAAGCCGTCGGGGCCGCATGCTAAGGTGAGTGAACAGGTTATCCGGCAAAACTGGTATTTAGCCTCCAGCCAAACTGTCGGCGATGATATAGAAGATGTAAGCGCTAATTTGAAAAAAGCCGACTGGGTCAGGGCGACTGTGCCGGGAACCGTATTCGGATCATTGGTAAATGCCGGCGTGTATCAAGATCCCTTTTGGGGTACCCGGATGGATAGCATCCCTGCAGCCCCCTTTCAAACACCATGGTGGTTCAAAACTACTTTTAATCTACAAAACTTCTCAAAAGAACATGAAGCAGTTGCTTTATTTATCGACGGTATCAATTACCGAGCAGATATCTGGTTAAATAATCAGCAGATTGCTGCGAAAGATAGTATCTATGGCGCCTTTAAGCAATTTAAGCTTGCTATTGACCATGCGGCCAAAGAAGGAGAAAACATCCTACTGGTTAAAGTATACCCACCAGAAGTACGTGATTTTTATATGGGTTTTGTAGATTGGGCGCCTACCCCTCCCGATCACTTTATGGGAATTTTTCGTGATATACGATTAAAACGATCAGGCAAAGTAATGATCAATGATGCCTTTTTTAAAACAGATTTTAATCCAGCAGATACCAGCAAAGCAGCACTCACGGTTGACATTGAAGTACAAAACACCAGCGGTGAGACACAGGAACTTAACTTATCCCTTCACACCGATCAGTTCCAAATGGAAAGCCCTCTAACACTGCAGGCTTTTGAAAAACGGACCATTCATCTAGACCCCCTGAATTTCCCCGAACTGATCCTAAAAAACCCTAGACTCTGGTGGCCAAATGGTTTAGGGTCGCCGCAGCTTTATCGTGCACACCTCGCCTTACATCAGAACGGCCAATTAGTAGACAGTGCGAGTAAAACTTTCGGCATTCGAAAAATTGAAACCTACCTAAACAAAGCTGGTGTAAGGAGGTATAAAGTTAATGGACGAGAAATTTTAATCAAGGCGGCCGGTTGGGTGGATGATTTATTTTTACGTTATCAGCCAGCCAAAGACAGTGCTCAGATAAACTACGTAAAAGACATGCACCTGAATGCGCTTCGCTTCGAAGGTATTTGGGGGAACAACCACCATCTATACGACCTGTGCGACCAGAACGGAATTCTGTTGATGCTCGGATGGAGCTGCCAATGGGAATGGCCCGACTACTTGGGCTTACCCCTTGATATAAAACCAGGTGATGAAAATCTCCCTATCAATGAAGGTGTAGAACGATATGCAGTAAAATTGCAAGCCAAGGAAAAAACGCTATTAGCCGATTATTTTAGGGATCAAGTTAAATGGCTGCGTAACCATCCAAGTATCTTCACCTGGGTCGGCGGAAGTGATGCCATGCCCCCACCCGATCTGGAACAGCAATACCTGGATACCTTAGCCAAATACGATCCAACGCGCCCCTTTCTCCTCTCCGCAGGCGAGTTTAACAGCAAAATATCCGGAAAGTCGGGCATGAAAATGAATGGTCCTTATCAATACGTACCACCTGTATATTGGTATGAAGATAAAAAGCTAGGTGGTGCCTTTGGATTCAACTCAGAAACCGGCCCGGGCCCTCAGATACCGCCCTTAAAAAGTATCGAAAAAATGATTCCAAAAGAGCAGCTATGGCCAGCAGACAACCCAACCTGGAATTATCATTCAGGCAGAAAAGATTTTGCAACAATGGGTATTTATTTGCAAGCGCTCAACACACGTTATGGTCCAAGCAAAGATATAGCCTCGCTTGCATTTAAGTCGCAGCTGATCAATTACGAGGCTATGCGCCCTATGTTCGAAGCACATGTAATTAATCGAAAACAAGCAAGCGGTGTCGTACAGTGGATGCTTAATTCACCATGGCCAGAATTCTATTGGCAGCTCTACGATTATTATCTAATGCCAAACGGCGCCTATTTCGGCACAAAGAAAGCCCTGCAGCCCCTTACACTGATCTATAATTATCACGACAGAAAGGTGTATATAAGTAATGATACCCGGCAATCCATTTCACAGCACAAAGCTCTTATTCAGCTGTACGATGCGCAATCCAAACTTCTTACCAAGCGTGAAATTCCTCTTATCTTGGCGGCAGATGCTGTACATGCCATCGCCGAAATACCCTCACTCACAGCGGCGCAATCCGTTGCTTTTTTAGACCTAAAGATTCTTGATAGTAAGGGAAATTCGGTGGCCGACAACTTTTATTGGTTAGCCTCCCGTATGGATGCATTAGACTGGGCTACCTACTCTTGGTTTTACACTCCAAGTAAGCAATTCGCCGATTTCCGTTCGCTGGAACATATTCCCAAGGCCGATGTACAGGTAAGTAAAAAAGTCATGTCGGCAGGTGGTGGTAGCCGTAAACTAGTACTCACTTGTAAGAATAAATCATCCTTCATTTCCTTTTTCAACGAGTTTCAGTTATTCGATAAAGAACAAAAAGATAACATTCTGCCCGTTACCTGGTCTGATAACTATTTTTCACTTTTACCATATGAAACAAAAACCATCGAAGTAAGCTTTCCTGCAGGTAAAGAACCACTTGTTCAATTACAATCGGTTAATGGAGAGAAAACGTTTTTTTAAATACTTTTTTAGAGCGGCCAAAAGTTAGGCAGAAGCCTCCATTCTATCTGCCATATCAAGTGGAGCGTAGCGAAATCGAGATATCTCCTATTTGCCACTCTCTATTCCTATTTCGCCAATAACTGTCGTTTACGAAATTCTTGTGGGCTGCATCCGTAGGTCTGCTTGAACTGACGGGCAATATTTTTGCTATCTTCAAAGCCGAGGTCGAGTGCTATCTCGTAAATGGCGTTATCCGTTTGTAACACTTTTTCTGCAAACTTCTCCATTCGTAAGGTAGATATATACTTGTAAATAGGCAGTCCGGTACATTCCAGAAAACGTTTTTCCAAAACCCGCCGAGAAAGCGGAATCTGTTTCAACACGTCATTCACGTGCAGGTTTTTCTCGATATTATGATGGATGTATTTAAGAGAAGTAGCAATGTGCTGATCATTTGTAGCATAAATATCCGTAGATCGGCGTGTGACGATCTGCAAGGGCCCCACATAAATATCTTCACAGGTAAACTCACCATTTTGTATCAATCGTTCCATTACTTTTGCCGCTTGATATCCGCCCATTTCAGCATTCAGTACAATACTTGACAAGGGAGGGTCAGACAATTCACAGATCATTTCATCATTATCTACTCCCAGAACAGCAATATCTTCCGGAATACGTATTTGCGAAAGCCTACAGGCTTCTGTAATATGTTGCCCCTGATTATCATCACAGGCCATTATTGCAATTGGTTTCGGTAAAGATTTTAACCACCTACTCAGAGAACTTGGTTTGTAATACCACAGTTCATCTGCTGTAGGCATAGCGTGCTCAAAATAATGTACCTTGAAATTTGATTGCGCCAAGCGCTTTTCAAAGCCTTCCCCCCTTTCTCTTGACCATACTATATCTTTAAACCCATAAAAAGCAAAATGAGTAAAACCTTTCTTTATAAAATATTCGGCCGCCATTTCGCCTGCCTCATGATATCCGCCGGTAATATTTGGAATATTAGCAAAGCGCTCTTTAAAATCTTGCGCTATTACCGGTATCTTGGCGGCCAGCAATTGTTCAATCTCCGGATCATTATAGAGCTGACCAATAATGCCATTAGCACCCCATTCTTTTGCCCATTGTAAAATCCCCGACATGCCAATCGTTTCGCGATGAAATAAAGGCATTGAACAAAAGAGCCATTTCCCAGATTCCTTTGCATAAGCCTTAATGCCTTTTAAGAGATTTTTGCTATATTCTTCAGCAAAATCAAGTAGTAGGATAACCTTATACACCATAACTTAAAGATTATGTTGATGATTAAATTTTAGCTCCTCTAGTTTATCGCCTGTAAGACGATCCGTTTGTTCTGAATCAAAGGTTTCGCCCAAAAACCAACACTAAATATATAACCCAGCGGCACAAATAAAAAAAGCATTCCTAAACGTAAACCAATCAGATTGCCAATGGTACCTACTAATAAGGGAACAACCGCACCGCCTACAATTCCCGAACACAAAATCCCTGAGAAAGTACCATGATACTTTGTAACAGAATTAAGTGCGAGCGAAAAAACAACTGAATACATCACGGAAAGGAAAAAACCACTCGTCGGAAAAGCATAAATTGCCCATTCCTTTTTGCCAAACAAGGCGAAAGACAGTGAAACCATCGCACCGATCGTGAAACAGACCAGTACGGTCCGGCTGTCCATCAGCTTTAAGAGCAGCAGGCCCAACAGGCATCCCACCGTAAGCAATCCCCAAAAATAGGCATTCACAGTAGCTCCCACTGTTTGCGGGTCTACCTGGTGATAAGTTACCAAAAAGGTAGAAATCCAAGTGGCAATCCCCTGTTCTGTTCCCACATAAGCAAAAATCCCTAAGAAAAATAACCAGGCCATTCTGTTTCCCATTAATTCACGCAATGGTTTTCCTAAACTAATTTTTTCATCTTCCTTGAGTTCTACTTGAGGCACCTTTACAAAGATTAACAAGAAGTACACAAGGGCACAGACAAGTGCAAAAATCCAATAAAGCGAAACCCAGGTTAAGGATGATGGCACCAATCGTTCCAACCAGCGAATCCAAATAGCTTTATCTCCCACATCTTGATGAAGATGCTGTACCATATAGGTGTATACCTGTGGACTTAGAAAAGAGGCCAAGCCAAAAAATAGCTGTCCCAAAACCGAGTTAAAAGCAAAATTAGACTCCCCTCCAGCGGTACGGAGCAGTGGGTTGATCACCACCTGCAACATGGCCATCCCGCATCCAATAAGAAAGAGCGAAGCCATCGCAATTAAAAAAGACGGCCAACAAGCAAAAAGAAGAGCACCCATAAAAGCTATAAAAAAAGAAGTCAGCAACATTTTCTTTTCCTTATACTTTTCCACTAATAGGCCTGCTGGGATAGACATAATACCATAAGCAACGAAAAAGCAAAAAGGCAAAAAACCTGCTAGAGCCACATTTATATGGAAGCTTTCGATCATGGCAGGTATGATCGGCCCGAGAATATTGGTTAAAAAAGAAATCACAAAAAAAATGGCGAAGATCAGCCAGGTAATAAAAATATTTCTCCTCATCCGAAAATAATTTAAGCCTATGAATCTGTTATCAACGAAGCAGCACCCAGCAAAGAAATATTTGCTTTCTGAGAAACCAGTATTTTCAGCTGTTTAAGCGTATTTGGATATTCAAAATCTTTCAATACTTCCAACATACTCTTTTCAAAAAAAGCATAGGCTTGAGAAATAGACCCCCCTAATACAATTGCTTCCGGATCATAGGCATACATAACAATTTTCAGTGCCTTTCCCAAATGCCAGCCAAACTCTTCCCAAAGTGCTATCGCCTGTTTCTCTCCCGTTAAGGCTGCTCGCCAAAGCTCCTCTGCACTTTTCCCCGTCTTTGCAATAAAAAACTGACTCCCAACATAATCTTCCAATGTTTTATCCAAGTAGGGCATAAGGCCAATTTCCCCTGCCCCACAATTATGTCCGGTATATAATACATGGTCAAATATCAGTCCTGATCCCATTCCAGTACCCAGTGTGATGCCTACCAAAGAACCAAAGCCCTTTGCTATACCATAGTTATATTCTCCCAGCACAAAACAGTTCACATCATTATTGATACGTACGGGCACCTGAAACCGCTCCTGTACAATCTGTTTAAGTTCTACCCGTTTCCAGGCAGGTATATTGGCTACGTCATATACAATTCCATTAACCGTATCGACCACCGAGGGCACACCTATTCCTATGCCGGTATACGGGGAGCTTGTTAAAGGATTTATAACCTCCATCAGTTGTGCCAGCATGGCGTCCATAGAATGTTTATTTTTGAGCGTAAGTTGATTTTGGCTAATGATAGTACCTTTAGAAACTAACCCGGCACGTATGTTTGTGCCGCCGATATCCACACCTATTGTCATAGTTAAACTTAAATGTAAAGGATTGATTATTTTAATTCCCTTATAATACGTTCAGTTTACCAAAATGTACTATTGCCTCAGAATATTTCCTCTTTATTTCGTTATAACAAATTCATCGAAGAGCTTTCCTGATGCGGTATACGATTTATAAAACAACTCATTACCTCTCACCTGGATTACCTGAAACAACTGTGTTTTGGTAGCCCTTTTTTCCATCCAGTTGTTACTTCCAGCCTCATACATTTTTGGTCCGCTCACCGAAACTATATATACCGGTTTTGTATTCCCGGGATTGCCCGTTCCCCTTCCGTAGGTATGGTCGTGGCCCTGCAGAATCAGGTGAACGCCGTACTTTTCAAATAGCGGCTGAAAGTCAGCTCGAAATTCAGGGTTATCTCTACGTTCAGCAGTTGAAAGAATCGGATGATGAAAGGTGATCACTTTCCACTTATCCCTGCTTTCTGCCAATATTTTTTCTAGCCATGCATGCGTCTTTTGCTTCCAGTTCTCATTCGTAATAATCAGCTGGCTATTCAGGCTGATGATTCTCATTCCTTGATAATCTACATAATAAGCTGTCTCCTCCAAGCCTGGAGGGCCATTTTCAGGAAAGTTAAAGCCTGCTCGCCAGTGCTTATCCAATTGCATGTCTTCCCCTTTGGTATATTCATGGTTTCCGGGAGTGGCCAAAGCAGGGATCATCCGATGAATAAAGCCCGTTGCATCATGCCATTCCCCCCATTCTTTATCCACACCAGATCGATTAATCAGATCTCCTGCATGTACAATAAAACGTGCATCCGGTGCTTTAGCATAAGCTGCCCGAACAACGCGTGACCACCTGGATCGCAAGTCATTCTGCCCATCGCCCAAGTATAAAAACGTAAAATCATCCTCTTTCACAGCGGCCGTAGTGAAATGGATCCATTCGCTCCAGGCACCGTCATTTCCTACTCTATACGCATAGGAGGTTTTGGGCAATAAACCAGTTAAGACCGTACTAAAATAGTGCGCCTCTACACCTTCCACTTCCATTAATTGCGGGGCAACAGCCACGTGTAGGGCAGCTGTTTCCAGATCCGGACTATCTGGAGCAACTAAATATTCTACAGAGCCTTTTTGTATCGAAGTATCTGTTCTCCAAGTTACCGCCATCGTTGTGGCTGGTTGTTCTGTTACGGTTAAAATCACCCTATCCGGATAGGGCTTGGGAAGAAATTCCTGGCCATTACACAATAGGGCATTGAAAAAAAAGCATGCAGACAGTAAAAATTGACAGACATATTTCATATCGATGAATAGGTTAAGGTTAAAATATACAGGTTTTAGAATGATTATATTTTCATATCAATAGCACGTTTAATAGGTTGATACGACCAAGGTAGCGTAGCTCTCTTTTCACTATGGCAGAGCAGATCATCTCAGCCGAAGTGGGTAAACCCCTTTTCAGAGAGATGTCTCGATTACACTTCGTTTCACTCGACATGACGAACGTTTCATTCACATCAGATCATTCATATTGCTCCATTATCTTAAGCATAGTAGAGCGTACGTCATTTCACAATAAAATGGAGCGAAGCAATCTATCCCTTTAATCGACTCGCTAAATTAACATCTCAATATTAGGATAGTTTTATCGCATTGTTAAAACATTAATATTTCTCAAACTTGTCGTCCGCTTAGCTAATGGTTAGATAAAAGTAACAAAAAAAAAGTCTTCAACCGGGGAGATTGAAGACTTTTAACTAACCAATTATAAACCTAAATTATGATGATACAAAGATAGTGTACAAATTACACTTTGTCAAGTTTTTTTTTATTTTTTTTCTCTTAATTATTCTTAACCTTTGGCTTAAGTCCCAAAAGGCTGGCAAAACATCAGTCGGACGAGTGCCTGAGGCCAGTCCTAACCACTCATTCATTCCGCAAACTATCTATCGGGTTCGCTACTGCAGCACGTATTGCCTGCCCACTAACCGTTATCAGCGCAATTATCACCGCCGACAATCCTGCTAGAACAAACATCCACCACTGTATATCGATACGGTAGGCAAAATCTTCCAACCATTTATTCATTGTCCACCAGGCGATGGGCGTAGCAATGGCAATGGCAATCAGCACCAGCTTCACGAAATCTTTAGAAAGCAATGCCGTAATACCCGATACCGACGCCCCTAACACCTTGCGGATACCGATTTCCTTCCTTCGCTGTTCGGTGGTGAAGGCCGCCAACCCAAACAATCCAAGGCAGGCAATCAAAATGGCCAACACCGAAAAATAGCTAAAAATAGTTCCTGTGCGTTGCACGCTGATGTACATATTAGCGAAACCTTCATCGAGAAACGTAAACCGGATGGTTTGCTCGGGAGAAAAATTCTTCCACCTCGAAGTAATCGCAACAACGGTTGCCTGAAGATCCTTCCCACTTATCTTCACGGCCATCATACTCGGACTGTTACCCAATACCATACATAATCCACTCACCTCGTCTTTCATGGATTCGAAATTGAAATCTTCTACCACGCCGATAACGGTCATTTTCTTCCAACCATTGGTTAGTTGTACGCCAATGGGATTATCCAGTTGGAGCGATTTGGCAAGGCTTTGATTGATGATGACAGCTCCTGAATCGGTGGCCAACTTCCTGTCGAAATTACGTCCCTCACGGAGCTGGATGCCTAATGTAGGAAGATAATCTTCGTCAATTTGCCAAAATTGGCCGGGAGCCGGAGCATCCTCACTGTCCCTCCCATCTATCCAGAATGAGTTACCATTACGTTTCACTCCGTCTAGGCTTACCGGCAAGTAATCGCTTATCGTTACGTTCCGCACACCTGGTATGGTGGCGATTTCATCTTTCAACGTTGCCACCCGGTCACCCAAGGTATGCGTTGCCTGCATGACCATCACCCTGTCTTTATCGAAACCGATTTTCCTGTTCAAGATAAAATGCATCTGACTATTGATGATGAGGGTACCAACGATGAGGATGATAGAAGTAGTAAATTGAAAGACAACCAAACCATTTCGCAGCATGGGGTTCTTGGCTCCTCGGCTCAGCTCACCCTTGAGCACCCTTATTGGACGAAATCCCGAAAGATAAGCAGCGGGATAAAACCCAGCAAGCAAACCGATGCCCACGGAAGATAATAAGATTGTTGGAAACATATCAACCCATGGAAATACCAACTGCTTATCGGCGAAGCTATTAAAAAAAGGCAGAAACAGCCAAGCGAGCAACACGCCCAACGTGACGGACAATAAACTATATAACATCGATTCGACCAGAAATTGCGTCACCAAATTGCGCCGGTGTGAACCCACAACCTTACGCAAACCCACTTCTTTTACGCGGCTGGCCGATCTAGCAGTTGACAGGTTGACAAAATTAATGCAAGCGATCAATAAAATAAACACAGCAATACCACCAAACAACCAAACGAAACGGATATCACCTTTTGTTCCGGCATCGTTGTAGTCGCGGATATCATATGAATGCAGGTGGATGGCAGATAGGGATTGCAATTTCAGCCTCGCGGTTTTAATCACCTCCGGTACTTGGCGGCCTGCCGCTTTTGTTGCCGGAATCCAGTAATTCTCCACTACATCGCGGGTCATACTCTTTGCCAATCGGTCTATATCCGTACCAGGCCTGATTTTGAAATAGGTTACATAGTTACTAGCTAGCCAGTTGGTAGGTTCGCCATCGTAGAAATTGCTACCAAGGAGATTGAGAAAAAAATCGTATCCGTGCAAATGAGAATTGGTAGGAATATCCGCTATGATGCCCTTGACAGTGTAGGGCTTGTTTTTGTCGTTGTTGAGGTAGATAACCTTCCCAATCGGGCTACCCTCAACGAAATATTTGCGGGCTTTTGAGGCAGTCAATATCACCGTATTAGGTTCCTTAAGCGCATGCTGTCTATCGCCATGTATAAAGGGCAATTGCAATATATCCAACAAACCTTGGTCGATATAAACAACACCGCCTTCATGCATGCTTTCAGGGCGGTCATTAGTAGACACCTGGTTGCTGCCAGCACCAAAGAGCGGATTAGGAAGTAAGCGGCCAGCCTCTTCGATTTCAGGAAAATTAGCTTTCAATGTTTCTGCCATTGGAGCCTGAAAGGCAATGCCTTGCAGCGGGTCGCCCTGTTCATCCTTGAATTGCCCAACTGCCCGATAGAGCTGATCGGCATCAGGATAGGATTTATCATAGCTCGTTTCATGGATAATATATAGGCTAATGAGTATGCAGGCCGCGATACTGAACGCGAAGCCTCCGATTTTGATGAACGAATAAAGCTTGTGTTTCACAAGGTTTCGCCAAGCGATTTTGATGTAGTTCTTTATCATGGCCTTCCAATATATTTTCCTTTCGTCATCACCACGGCTAACCTAACCATCACAAAACATCTATCGTTGAACCTCGTGGTAAGCGAAATCTTTAACCAAAAGACGTATAAAATCACGTAATGTTGCACCCCAATATGGATTACGACAGAATCAGGAAAGCACGCAAAAAAATATAACCGAATCAATAAATGATGTTCATTGGTTAATTTCTGCAAACGCCAAACCCTAGGGCATCTCCTATCTTTGGGAATAGATCTGACCCCTTCAGATTTTCAGGTATTATGATGAAGATATTCTTTCTATGAACGGTAGTATGTATAACAGATTTTTTCACCTACTTTTTTTGTGTGGTATCCTTTCCTATGTAGCCGATTCTGCTATGGCTCAGGAAAATCAAGTCGAATTTAAAGACGAGCATCTATTGGCCAAGTTTTCCTCTGCAGGTATGACACAACTGAGCGATCCGCAGGATCCCTACCAATCCAACATCATAGGCAAAGGACAGGTATGGGGACGAGTGAAGCTTCTGTACCAGATGCGTCCGGACGGCGACTGGATAGAACATTATGACTGGGTAGACAGTATCCGTGTCGAATCGCCTGATCAAATTGTGTATACCGACTACAAAACCGGCATGCCCATTCAGGTAGAACGGATTTTTACCAAGAGTGGAAAAGGCGTAGACCTAACCCTACGGGTTCAAACAAAAATGCAATACCCGCTCACGGTTGGCGACCTGTCGGTGCTTCTCCCCTGGTCGAAACCAAGTGGGGAGTATCCGAAACAAATTTTTGAACAGGGCTTTTTAAAGCATCAGTTCTTAAGCGGTAGCGGCTCCTACATCTACTTTACCCGCGCCAACGGACAAGGGCCATACCTTCTATTCGCAGCCAAACCAGGCACCCGTTTGGAATATTTTGAAAGCGAAGGCGGCCAATACCGAGTGTTTGTCCATTCGGCTGCCGCGGCCGCCAAAGTAAAGGAAGGTACTTGGCGATTAGGAAATACTTCAATCCATCTGAACGGAGCGCAGCGCGAAAATCACAGCAGGGAATATGGCTTTCATATGGAGTGGGCCAACAGTTATGAAGAGCTCCGCAATATCTTGGTAGAGCAGGGGCTCATTGATATCCGTGTAACCCCTGGCATGACTTTACCCACCAAGTGGAACAGCCGCTTTGCCCTTCGCACCAAGGCTGTCATCGATTCTATTGTTCCCGAATTTAAAGAGCAAACCCACTTACATTCGCTCCCTACAGCCATTCCGCTACAGCATCTCTATGAAGTGAACTTTACGCAGCTAGGCGAAAATAAGCTCACCATTTACTATAACCATGGCCAGCAGCAAACCATGGAGTTCTTTGTAACCGAAGCACTGAAAACACTGATCGAAAAACGCACCACTTTCGTCACCCAAAAACAACAGCACCGCGATCCATCCAAATGGTATAATGGACTGTATTCCATTTGGGATATGAAAAACAAGGTACTCCGGGGTCCCGACAATACCGATGGTTTTGACTTTTGGTGGGGTTATGTATTAGCCAGCGATGACCCAGCTTTGTGTAAAGCGCCCTTCGTTGCCGCAAAAAATGTATACGCGCCGGTTGACGAGGAGATTGCTTCGCTGGAATACTATGTTGAGCATTTTCTTTGGGGCGGACTGCAGCGCACCGACAAAGAAAGTTATCCCTATGGCGTGCACGGTGTGCCAAACTGGCGGGAAGCACGTGATAGCTCCCTCCGTCTACGCTCAAGAGATTACAATCTAGATAAAGTAAAAGTCTGGCGGGCTTATGATTATCCCCATATTTTCATGCTGTATTACCACCTTTTCCAAATTGCGGAGTACTACCCAGACAAGGTAAAATATTTAGATGCAAAGGCTTATCTAGAAAGGGCCTATCAAACCGCCAAGGCCTATTTCACCTATCCATACGAAATAAATTCCTGGTACGACACCTATAAATGGGGCTGCTATAATGAACTGGTATTGGTTCCGATGATGGCCGATCTGGAACGTTACGGAAGAAAAGAAGAGGCCCAATGGCTCCGAAACGAGTGGGAGAAAAAAGTCAAATACTTTGTTTATGACGATCCATACCCCTACCGTTCGGAATATAGCATAGACCGTACGGCATTCGAATCAAGTTATGCCTTTGCAAAATATGGCGTTATTACACCGATGAAGCCCGATCATCATCTCTGGTATGATCGCAATCTGCATAAATGGTACTCCCATCCACAGGTCTCACCAAAAGATAGCCGCAAATTTATGGACGAGCAACTATGGGCCGGACTCGCTGTAAGAGGGTGGCTTACCCCCTCTTATTATGCACTGGGATCAGACGATTCCGAAGGAGGTGGCTTAAGTTATATGGCGCGAATGGGCGGTTGGGGTATCTTGGACTATGGCATTCATTTCTCCGAAAAACCCTGGGATTGGCTGCAATTAGGATATGCCTCTTATTTAAGCTCCTATGCCCTTATTAATTCAGGAACACCAGAAACAAATTACGGCTATTGGTATCCCGGAAAAGAAAATGACGGCGCTACGGGATGGGCCTTCAACACTAAAAAATATGGCCGCACCTGGCTCAAAGAGCGCAGCGTACCGAGAGGTCCCTGGAATTACGATGGAGAAATCGATCTCGGAAATGGCGCCATTATGCGGATGGCCGCCACCTTGATCGCGAACGATCCTTTGTTCGGCTGGATAGGCTACGGAGGTAATCTAGAGACGTCAAAACAACAAATCTGCATCGTCCCGCAGGATGGCTTGAATATCCGCTTTGGCATCCTCACAGGGCATCAGAAACTGATGGTAGAACTGAGTAGGGATCGTTTTGCCGACACAGCGATTATCACTGACAAAGGAGCCAAAGAGGTGAAATTTCAGGTCGATAACGTAAGCAGAAAGGCCCATACCTTCGATCTGAAACTGACCGGCACCGCCGGATCTTCTTATCAAGTAAAGGTGGATGGAAAAAGGATAACTTCATGTAAACTGAATGAAGGAAAGGAAAGCATTGTACCGATCCAACTCTCGGAAAAAGGAGCGTCGATTGAATTGACAAAAAATGAATAAAGAGTTACACAGAGCTTTTAATCCGCTTTACAAGCCGTTCTAAGACAAACATGGCTCTGCACCAATGCAGTAACGAACTAACAGCCACCAATACACTTACAAGGCTACCGCCACCAAACCCGGTAAAAGGTTTGAGAACAAGTTCCTAATGGAACAATTGCCATTCACTAGATGGCGCCGTCCACATACGAACAGAAGGTGTTCGATATTGAACACCTTGAACATACAGCAACCTACACATCTCTCAAAATATCAATAAGTTACAGTTTTGGCGCAGTTGGTGGTATATCTTTAAACAAGACAACGTATGGCTACAGGCAAAAGCAAGCGAAGTCGATCAAAGCATTGATAAAACACCGAAACTCGGTCATAGAATAGAATAAAATGATCAAAAACTATCTCAAAACAACCTGGCGCAGCTTAGCTAAAAGCAAGGGATACAGTGCCATCAACATTGGAGGTCTCGCTGTGGGCATGGCCGTTGTTATGCTGATCGGACTATGGGTATACGACGAACTGACGTTCAACACCTACCACAAAAATTATGATCGCATTGCACAAGTAATGCAGCATGCCAATTTTAATGGCAAAGTGGGGACGCAGAGCGCCAATCCGGCATTGATGGGCCCAGAATTACGAGCGAAATATGGGAGCGATTTCAAATACGTAGTGCAGGCATCATGGAATTTCAATCCTTTGCTCTCCGTGGGAGATAAACATATCACCCAAGCAGGAATCTACTTTGAGCAGGATGCCCCTGAAATGCTTACACTGCAAATGCTGAAAGGAACACGCGCAGGCTTGCGAGATCCGCATTCTATTATGCTCTCGGCTTCCGCAGCCAAATCCCTATTCGGCGAAGAAGACCCCATGGGTAAAACCTTGACCATAGATCACAGTCAGGAAGTAAAAGTAACAGGGGTTTATCAAGACCTGCCCAACAATACCTCATTCAGCAATTTGAAGGTCATCTTACCTTGGTCGTTGTGGCTCATCCAAAACCCATGGGCCAGCGAAATGGAACAGCCATGGGGTAGTAACTTCACGCAGACCTTTGTGCAGGTTGCCGAACAGGGAGATATAGAAAACATTTCCGCGAAAATCAAAAATGTGAAATCGGACAATGTAGGGAAAGAGGAACAAAATGCTCAGTGGGTTGTTTTCCTGCAGCCTATGCGTAAATGGAATTTGTATAATGAATTTCGTGACGGAATCAACACCGGTGGAGGCATCCGCTACGTGCGATTGTTTGGCCTCATCGGTGCCTTCGTGTTGTTACTGGCTTGCATCAACTTTATGAATCTTACCACAGCCAGGAGCGAAAAGCGTGCAAAGGAGGTAGGCATCCGCAAAACCGTTGGTTCGCATCGCTGGCAGCTCATAGGCAGGTTCTTCGCCGAATCGTACATCACCGTACTGCTGGCCTTTGTACTATCGCTGTTATTAGTGCTAGTATTTTTGCCTTTTTTCAATGAGGTGGCCGACAAGAAAATCGGCCTACCCTGGCTTAATCCCATATTTTGGGGTGCCAGCTTTGTTTTTATATTCATTACCGGATTGCTGGCCGGCAGTTATCCAGCGTTCTACTTATCATCGTTCCAGCCCTTGAAAGTATTGAAAGGTACATTCAAAGTTGGCAGATTTGCATCAGTTCCCCGCAAAGTGCTGGTGGTTATTCAGTTCGCGGTTTCCGTGATGCTTATCATCGGCACCATTATCGTCTACCAGCAAATTCAACATGCTAAAAACCGGCCGGTAGGTTACACCAAAAAAGGGCTGATAAGCCTGAACTTCCAAGGCGAGCTAAGAAACCATTTCGAGGCGTTCCGGACAGAATTGAAGAACACTGGAGCTATTGAAGAAATGGCAGGGTGCCAACTCCTTACCGGCGTATGGAATAGCAATGGAGGTTTTGATTGGGAAGGTAAAGATCCTAATTTAGCTACCGATTTCCCAAACAATTCCGTGTCGTATGACTTTGGCAAAACCGTGCAATGGAAGGTGAAGGCTGGTAGGGATTTTTCAAGAGATATGGCTACCGACTCCATGGCCTTCGTGATCAATGAATCGGCTGTCAAGTTTATGGGGCTTAAAGACCCTGTGGGAAAAACAATCCGACAGGGCAATGAGCGCTATACCATTATTGGTGTGGTTAATGATATCCTCCAAGAATCGCCCTTCTTTCCGGTACGACCAACGCTCTATCACATCGCCCCTTATAATGATATGGTGAACATCGTAGTAAGGCTGAATCCTGAACAGAACGCCAGCCAATCCATTAGCACCATTGAAAAGGTCTGGAAGAAATACGTAGATAATGTGCCCTTTGATTACTCATTCGTAGATGAAGCGTTTGGCAACAAATTCAAGGCAGAGGAACGCATCGGCAAACTGTCTTCCTATTTTGCCGTACTCGCTATATTGATTTCCTGCCTAGGCCTTTTCGGCATGGCCAGTTTTGTGGCAGAACAACGAACCAAAGAGATCGGTATCCGTAAGGTGCTTGGCGCCAGCGTATCCAATTTGCTACGTTTGCTTTCCAAAGAATTTGTATTGCTGGTAAGCATTTCCTGCATCATCGCAGTACCAATAGCCTGGTACTATCTTGGTCAATGGCTCAGCAATTACGATTACCGTGTTGAGGTCAGCTGGGTTGTTTTTATTATAGCCGCCCTACTAGCGCTTGTCATTACCCTGTTTACCGTAGGCTTCCAAGCCATCAAAGCAGCAACGGCAAATCCAGTAGATAGCCTCCGAAATGAGTGAGGTGGTAGGCTAAGGCCTTCACAACATCTCTCGACGCGCTACTATCTGAACGAAGACTGTTCGTGTAACCGGTTCTATTTGGAGCTTTGATATTCAGGCTCCACATAGCCACCCGGAACATAGCGGGATTTATCGTTGGTATGCCATGCATATACGCCTTGTATCATAATCCCTATCGTATGTACATAATCATAAGCCAGCTCCTGCCATTGCATGAAGCATAGAAGAAGCTAATATAGCTCATGTATCCCTCTAGTTCTGTCATGCATTTATTCATAACCTTTTGAAAAAGGATTAGGTATCTTTATTAAATCTGCTTCAATAGTCGAAATAATGGGTAAATGATCTGAAAACAAAACCGGTGGTACTTTCGTCTCTATAACAGCAGCCTTAGGTCTTTTATCCATCATAATATAATCAATTTTCTTCTTAGGTGGAGCCGTAGGATATGTAAATGCATATTGATCTTGCGTTGAGATTAATTGCCAAGGTAATACGATAAGTGGTACTCAACCTGCCTGTCCTAAAAAAAACAGGCAAACAATAAGAGCCGTTACCAATAGCAGCCAACCCGCAACCGTTTTGCGACTCTTGTTGGGACCATCTTTTAACACCTGAAAGCCAAACGGTAAGAAAGCAATGCAAAGTCCTAGCGTTGCAATAACCGAGACAATTGAGCTACCCTTCAAGACGCCAAGCATCATAGCCGACATGCAGGTCAGGGCAATGGAACGAATCAGCCCCAGTGTACCAGAAAGGTAAGCACCGATTGCCAAAATAACCCATCCAACTAGAATAGCTCCATTTAATGTAGAGAGAATGTGAAATGCTCCGTAAGAATCAGCTACCGTTTCAGTAGCCATATCCACACCATGCAATCGTACCAACTGAAAAGCAAAATGGTCTACTCCTGCGTGAAAGCTTCGTGCAAATAACCCAAAAATAACAAAAGATCCTCCCCATAAAGCCCATTGTTCTTTTTTAACACCTATGTACCTAGCCAGCGTAATGATGGCCGGCCACAAAAGTATATTTCCGGCCACAAAAAAATTATAGGATGTTGTTATCAAGGTAGGATGCCTTTCAAAAGCTTCGAGTTGTTGGGGAAAGAAAAAATGGTACTGTATTCGAAGAAGAACTCCCGTAAGTAAAGCCAGTGGAGCAATTATCAAAGATGCACCACCTATCCAACGACCGGGAAACCAAAAGCCTTCACCTCTATGTTCAGTATCCCCATCTAAGTCTCTTCTTGTCACGTTATTCGGTTTAAATGATACGCTAATTCGTTTATAATTTTACTTGTCATGTTGATAGTATAGGACTATCAAGCTAAAGGTACCATTAAATTGTTTATGGAGAAATTTCCTTTCTATTATTCCTGCTGGCAACATAAAAAAGTAGGTCTGAAATGAGCGCATGCTGTTTCAAAAAAAACGGACCATGACTGAGCACTATCGAGCAGCCACCTGAGAACAACGAAGATAAGGCTGCCCAGATGTGCAAACAGCAATCAATTAGCTTAAATAAAAATTAATCCTATATTAGCATACATAAAAAAAAGTTTCATGAAATCTAGTATCCAATTACGTGTTCAGCGAATATTCGCTATCCTTTTCATCCTGACCAATGTCAGCTTCATTGCCTGTGCCCAAAGTCCTAAAAAAAGCGCAGAAGGTAAAATTGGTAATGCCACTGTATCTATACAGTACAGCAGTCCAAGTGTAAAAGGTAGAACTATCTGGGGAGAGCTCGTACCCTACGACAAAATCTGGCGGGCTGGTGCCAATGCGGCAACGATTTTTACAACCGATAAGGATCTAAAAGTAGAAGGCAAAAGCCTTCCAGCAGGAAGCTACAGTTTATTTGCTATCCCAGGCAAATCATCTTGGACAATCATCTTCAATTCGCAGACGGGGCAGCCAGGCACCAAGAAAGGCGGTGAGGCTAACTTAGATCGCGCAAATGATGTATTAACTGTTTCAGTTAAACCGGTTAGCAACGCGATGACAGAAAGCATGACTTATGAAATCAACAGTAAGGGAATTGCTTTAGTGTGGGAAAAACTAAAAGTACCTGTAAAAATAAAATAGTAAGGTAAAGCGGCGTCTAATTATTTTTAGCGTCCTATCGAACGAGATAATTCGAGACATCAGCCTGCCTACCGTCGGTAGGCAGGCAATTAAACCGACACTGGCCCCGTGCTCCCTAACCCTATAAAAAGTATCAGAGCGCTTCCACCGACTGACTTTGCAACAATTCGGCACCCCATTGATCGATCACTTTTATTACAGGAACCAGTGATTCTCCAAAATCCGTTAGAAAATATTCCACCTTCGGCGGCAACCGCTATATACTCAATCTCGTGTTATTCAATAAAGTTTAATTACCAGCTCAACTTCCCGCTAAACGGAATCAAGAGAATAATATCCAGTAGTTTCGTCTGATCGATTTTGCCATTGGTAAGTAATGTCTCCGGAACGCCTTCTGCATACAGTGTCCAGGGATTGCCCTTCCCCGGAACCGATTGAGGAGCTAGATTATCATCATCTGATATTGGCAACATACCATCATCGGCGGTCCAGCTCTTTATCGCATTGTTCATTTTGAATGTCGGCAGATCCCCGCTATACCCCTGTTGCATCACCGGAACCAGTCCGATTTCACCCTCATCATTTCCCAACGCTATCGAACCCTTATCTAGGTTTGCAGGATACATTTGCGCAAGCAATTCAAATATTAAAGTGTAAACACCGTCCACCGGGTTCTCACAGAAATCAAACCAAGCGGTGCTGTATAACTGGCGCATGCTAAGATATTGCCAACCTTTGTAATCGGCGAGTGGCGCAAGCGCTGTAACTTTCGAAGCATACGTACTTCCACCGTCTTCCGCGGTATATTCTACCGTAATAATCACATCACTGATAGAACGAAGAGAAAAAGCATTACTCGCCTGAGGGATACGCAGGTTCCAGGACGATATAGCCCCCGTTCCTTCAAAAGGTAGGTATTGTTCATCGTTAAAGTTGACCTGAAAAATACCAGCATCGTTGATACCGCTAGAAATAATTATTTCCTGGTTCGGATTCCAGTTGACACGTAGAGAGCCGTCAGACGGCGCGGTATTTGTTAATCCCAATAAATACTCCACCGCTGCAATATTCGGTTTTACCACAACTTTATTTCCGGTTTGAATAAGTGTTGCATGAATATTCTGATACGGCCCTACCACTGCCGGGATGGTTATTGAAAGTGATTTTATTTTCCGATTATAATGGCCGGGAAAATCCAGGTCATAATTTAACTCATTCAGATCAAAGTGGCAACTACCACTCGAAACCAGTGTCAACAAAGCCTGTGGATTGTTCTGGCGCATAGACCAGGTTTTGCGTATTTCAAGTTTACGGTTATTGCCACTTATGTAGGCATTTTCCATCTGCTGTAAAGCTAATGATAGCGCATCGCCTGCCAGTAAGCCCCGATAGCCCGCATTCCATGCTGTCTGATTGAGATAGGTTTGATGCAGGTTGAGTTCATATTGCAAGGCCGTTTCCGCGCTTTGTGCCAGCGACCAAGCCAGTTGGAACATTTGAAAATACAGCGTAGAAAGCTGCCCTGACATCCATCCGTAAAGCTCCTCATTCGTAAATTTAGTTTGGAGAAATTGATAGACCTCCTGCGATTGCTGCCATTGCGTTGCTGTTAGCACCATCTCCCTTTGAGCTGCCTGAAGCGCAAAATCATTGGCCGCAATCTGCGCCTCGATTTCCCGTATCTGGTTTGATGAAATATTCAACTGCATTTCCCACTCCTCCTCGCGTCGGTTAAACTGCGCCGTTTGAGAAGTCAGTTGTGATTCTACACTTAATATCTGCCCCGCTGCATCGGCAACACCTGCTGTCGCATTTAAACTTTCTCCTGGATGGAAACCGCCATTTGCCACGCCAAAAATAGTTGGAATCAGATAGGAAAAGACAGCAACTGTTTTAACCCCTAGGCCAATCCTATGTTGTATTATTGCACTACTAAGCTGATCGAGTGCTGCTGCTTCTTCAAAATTTACCGATGTCTTCAACCATCGTTTATAAGTGTCTTGAACATACTTAGCATTGTCAAGATTCGCTTGCAATCCTTCTCCTAAATATTGCAACTGGTTAATTTGGCTCGCTTTGATCTGCCCAGTGAGGTTGTTCAGTACAAGCTGGTAACCTGCCTGTAGTTGCGAAAGCCGTTCTGCGTCTTTCTTCTCGAGCGCAATTAGTAACTCGCCACCTAGCCGAGTAAGCTCTGCTGTAACAGCACGTGTTTGTGCCATCATGTAATTGAACCGATACCAAGGCACAACCGGAGATGTAGACGAGGTTATCGAATTTATATTATCTCCTTTCGCCACAAGAGATACAGCCGCCGCGGGGTTAATCGGCGGGGCGTACAGCGAAATGGCATTTGGCGCACCGTTAATAGAAAGTCCATGACGGATTTTGTATAAACGGTCGGCCACCAGTTCCCGGTATTTTAACAACTGTTTATTGCTTGGAATACAATAATAAGCATCTACTATACTCTGCACCTGCTCTGGCAAAGTAGCATCCGCCCCGAGTCCAGACAATTGATTCTCCATTTCAATCAGAAAAGGCGGTACCTTCCCTTCTCCGTATTCCAGCTCCATGCTGTTATAGTTCGCCGTAGGCTTCGTTTCTTCTGTAACTTCTTTCACCGGTATTCGGCCCAGCAAAGTAGTTGCAAGCGTATAACGCATCGTAGCATCCGAAATAGTTTCCCAGGTATTTCGGGTAAACAAGGAATCACCCCAACTGATGAGGTTGTCCATATATCGCATAAAAGTAGCTTTCTGCCAGGAATTCACACGCAAACGAGCGAGCGTATCCGGATCAAAGGGATCGTATTCATACACCGCCATCTGCAGCGATGCTGTATAATATTGTGCCGGTTGAAAGAACGATTCTTGCCAGGCATCTCCATTTAGGATATGATAGAGTGATTGGGCATTAATCCGACGGAAAGGACGGAAATTCCAGAAATTGCTATTTAGCGACAGTTGAGGATAATCCTGATACATTTGCTTTAGTTCCCCTTCAGATAAAGCATGATCAAACAATAGGACTTCAGCAATCGAACCATTAAAAAAAAAGCTACCTGCTTCGGTAGAATTTCCGCTTCCAATCGTTAATGGTCTGGTGGTGTTAACACTATAATTTTCACAAATGGTCTCCTCTATAGCAAGTGCAACACCATTCATAAAAACTTGAAGACCTTTACCATCATAGGTTCCCGCCACATGGATCCATTGATCAATACCTACATACGATGGGGAAATCGCATTTACCCATTTCGAATCGGTAGTACCAATAGTGAGCATTAGGTTCCATCTCCCATCTCCTTTACCCCAAATCTTCAGATGAAAACCATTATTTCCGGATTGCGAGCAGACCACGGAATAAGTTTTGCTGTTAGCAGGAACAGAAGCTAGGTTAATCCAAGCAGCTACGGTAAATTCAAGAGAATTGAGCGCTTTAGCATAAGGAACAGAAAAGTAGCTATTACCTTCCGGATTGAATGTCCAAATCGTCCGCGATTTATTCGAGAAAAAAGGTATTTGTTCACTGGGATCGATCAGGCCGTTTGGTATAGCCGTCTCCTTTCCCGTCAGATCCGGGAATTGATCTTTAACCTTTCGGTTCAACGGCCAGTAACCAATCGGCGTTGCCTGATTTGTCGGATCAAAAATATACTGATACCATTTTTCGGCTTCCGAATATTTATTCGCAGTTCGTAATTTTTCGGCAACATAATAAGGTGCGTAAAAGAAAATCTCCCAGAAATAGGTACCAAAGGCTCCGGAGAAATCCATGAGATCTGTTTCCGGCAAGAGAACGTTTTCTCCGGCCGCAACAGGAGGCTTCTCCTCTGGTAAATGCTGCATCGCAGGCCTTAACAACGTATTCACCCCCCCTTTAGCTAGCATATGTATTAATGTTGGCAAGGTATCCGTATTGACGCGTATCAATTTCATTTTCGCCTCTTGATATTCATTAACTGGCGATTGGGAAAAATCGACATTCAAGTGTCGATTGCTTGTGTTATAGCTAGGGCTCAGGCATTCGGATAAAAGCGTCGACTCAAAACAGGGAAGCGCTAGATAGGATTGCTTGCGTACGTTATAAATAAAACCTGCTGCACTATTACCCAGTCGCAACATCCGCTCCTCGTTAGGGGCCATTCCACTAGACTTATATTCATCCAACAACTCTTCCGTCGACAGTGGCTTTTTCCAGACCTTTAAATTGGCAATAGAGCCAGAAAGCTGTGAATAGCTATTATTGTTTCCGTTGTTTTTTCCTATCGTTAGTTGCGGAGAGGATGATACGGGCGAATAGGGTATAGTATAAGGCGAGGAGGATGATATATCGACAGTAACTACAATTTTCGACTCAGAATTTACTGTAAGGGCAACGAAGTACCATTTCCGCTCATTTGCATTTCCGTATTTGATCTGCGTACTTATACCATTCTGTATGCCTATGCCAAACTGGAATTTACTATCTTTAATAGATATATCCCAACCACACTTTGAAGTGCTATTCGAAGGAAAAATGAAAGACAGCAGGTTCTGATTTGTAGTAGGAGTTTGCAGATAGACCCAGCAGGAAACCGTAAATTTAGTAAGGCTTTGATATTTATTCCAGGGAATGGTAGCAAACAATTCCCCGTCAAAAAAAACTGGCTTTAATGTATTATACAGCGAATTGGTTCCTGCAAGTACCGTTGGGCTTTTGGAAAAAGAGCCAGGCACATTTGTATAAACTGATTTAATTGTTGTACCCTCAACCAAATTCATATTCATGAGCATCGGCCAAACGGCGTCTGGAGCTTTGTAGGGATTATCTATTTCCGCATCGTTGCCCAATGCATCAGCAAAAAACACCAGACCAATTTCATCATCTAAAGGTAGCGTGCTATAATCAATAAAAAAGGCTTTTGACGGGTCTATACTTAATTTCCAGGAATCAACTTCCATGGCATCGCTAAGCGTATGAACTTCTAGCATTGTCGTAACCTTCCCCTTCCGAGTATACGCTCTGTTTGCAGCCATATATAACCTATCCTGATAATCAGCTACCGCGGGAATCATTTTGGAGGTGTCAGGTTTAGGTGGGGCATTCTCCATTGAAGCTGGACAACTAACGAGCGCTCCGAACGTGACCAGAATTTTTTCACCCTCTGCCTCAGTGGAAGGTAAAAACTGAAGCTTTACTTCTTTCCAGTTTCTTGCTTTATAGAATTTATCCCCGGCCTCAAATTTGCCAAGGTGAGCCCCAACAAAATAGTCCTCATAGTAAATGATTGTATCTATTTCCGGCCCGTAAATAGCTATTAGGATGTCTTTTACGAATGAAACCGGTGCTCCCCATTTACCGGAGAAATTCCGATAGGAGTAGTATATAGCAGCATAAACAGCCGTATATTTGTCGCCATTGTTCTCTGTGTTTATAATTTCTGTTTGCTCTACCCAAAATATAAACTGTCGTCCAAATGCCACAACAGTAGATACATAATCGGCATTGATTTGCAAGTTAATTTCCTCCCAGGGTCCAAAATGCATGTAGGTCGCATCTTCAAATGGAGCCTTCCGGTCCAAGGCAGCGGCACTGGTCACAGCAAGTGCAGTGCGTGAGTAAAAAACAAAAGGCTTCTTCCTTGAGCGGCCAATGAGATGGATCGCTTTTTTCTCATTGTGTTCCAATTCATTTGCAAATACCGACGAAAAGTCGGCAACATAACCATCCACCAGCTCAAGACTAGCTACTTCATTAATGTCTTCCAAGTAGTTAGCCAGTGCCTGTTTTACATTTTCGTCGTTAATTTGTCCTTTTGATACATCACTGATAAAAGTTTTGAATGCGGGGCTTTGGAACTTTCGCAAAGTGGGATCAACATAGTTCTCCGGATATAGATATATTTCACGATTGGCTTGCCAAACGCGGTAATTACTCATCCACTCCCACCAGATTTTCGGAATCTTATTTTCCGCACCCGGTTCCAGACTGTTGATGATTCTATTTACATACAACTGCAAACTGTTCATGGCTGTCACCATCCAAGATGTTTTTACATCAGGCGACATATTTACATCAATAAGCAGATATTCATAAAGATCCTGCTGACTTTTCAGGCTATTGATACCGTTTTGCAGCTCCCAGATTAACCAATCGCACAGTGTGTTTCGTACATGTGCAGCACGATGGCGATTTAAGGTATCTACTGCTGATGCACCCGATTTCCCTTCCAGCATTGCCAAAGTGGCCACAGCAGAATCGGTATATTGTTGCCAATATTGGTCATTCGTTCCTACTAACAGGTTTTGCGCCGAAAGTCCGCGCAAGAGATTAAGTGTAGAAATACTGGTTCCAATTTTCAGCTCCAATGCCATCACATCGGCCAGCTTACGAAGTCCGCCAACGGTATTGAAATTGATAGCAGCAAAATAGGGTTGATTAACAATAGATTCAAGCTCGATGAGATTCCAGCCTGTCATCTGCGACAGCAAAGCAAGTTGATCGCTGGATGGCGTATTCGTGCCGGGATCGTTTGCCTTTCGAAAATAATCTAGTAATCCGTTTGCCTTGTTGCAGCGGTTTTGCAATGATTTATAGTCCGTTAGGGTCATCAATTGTTGCAAGCTCAGAAATTGAGTACCGTAGGATATAGATTGGCCCCCGATCAACTGCGAATAGTTAAGCATAGCGCTCACTTCCTGTCCAGTGAGTTTGAGCCAGCGGGCCATCGCAGTATTGCGTTGTAAAAGCAACAAATAATTATTTAGAATATCTGGTGCCTGATTATCAGCATTTATCAGCAAATTCACAAAATAAGGGTAAGGCTCACTGGATGGGCTTGAGAACATGCTTGCATTGTTAACTTCCCGAGAAGTTAAAAAACAGATTCCCGCCATGGTATCTACACTTACCGCAGCAAGCGGCGCAATCGCTTTAACCACCAAATGATTTTGAGCAGTAAAGGCATCACACAGTATTTGAGCGACCTTATAAGACTCCATTCGGGCAGATATTTCCGTGGTTACCGTCCATTCATAAGAACCAGAAAGTGTTCCGTTAACTGCCTCCGCATTTTTAGAATGGTTGTTTATTAAGGTACCCGTTCCTTCATCTGCCGGCCACCAAGCTAATAGGTTTGGCTGGTCGTTATAATCGGATCTCACCATATCCGATCGGATTTCCGTTAGGGTACGGGCGGTGGCCCAAATTGAAACGTTACACATGTACCCATTAAACCCATTAGCGAAAACATAAGTCGGTGATGGTCCAGTCTGATATACCCCTGGAACCGGATCCATTGGAGATAGAAGCGAAACCTGCATCCCATTTCGAAATACCCGCCAATTACCTTGATCGTTTACCCAAGTGATGTAAACCCATTCGGAGGGATCAACAAAATAATTGCTGATCGTATTTTGGTAAAATTTATTTTCGAAAGACATGCAAATCTGCAATTGATCGTCATCCAATAGGCTGATTGTTGGAGACCACTCTGTACCATCAGCCGCACCTTCATTACGCCCAATAATTTTTGATGTTCCCGAACCATTCGTATCCGGTTTTATCCAGGCACTGATGGTAAAACAATTGGTTTCTTGTATCGTTTTATTCGCAAAAGGGTCGAAATAAAAAGAAACCTTACCCGATTCCTTCGTATTGAAACGAATACAGCTCCTCTCTCCGCTAGCAGGAAAAATCCGATCTATCGTCTCCAGATTGGAGTTAAGGGATTGAAAAACGAAATCAGGTGTCAAAATAGACTCGTCCATCAATACCAAGCCCTTGCTGTCAATGATTTCGGAATCCAGCAACTGGTCATAGATTGCCTGCGCAGTAGCCGCATCAATTCGATCGCTAACAAAGCTCCCGGAGCTAAGCAATACCTGCTTACTTGATTGCATCATATAAGCAAGCGCTTTATTAATTGCTGATATATCAAGCAATTGCAAGCTCAGATCTGGAGCAACGGCCGAAGTGAGATAAGACAACTGCTTCACATCAAGACGGGCCGCCTTCATCCATTCGGCTATTTCTGTTAGTCTGATCACCTCCGAAATCTTCCAGGTAAATGTGGTATCGCTGACTGCACTACCTGCAATTAAACTTAGTTGAATAAAATCGGGCACGCTTAAATCGAGCATCTCAGCAAAACGCGCAACACGATAAAACTGGGATAATAAAGAGACAGTCAGTGCAGCGGGGCTTTGAGTAACATCCATTTTTATAGTCGACTGAATGATCAAATACAGATCTTGAATGGAAATTTTCAATGCAGCTGCCAACTGATTTGCTAACCTGTCGTCTTGTGACCCAACTGAATTGCGATAAGCCCAATGTATCACAGGAGAAGTAAAAAGCGGATTCAAGTTATACTTTGGTCGATAATAACTTGGTTGATCCGGATTTGTACTATTTGCCATTAAAGGAGGTCTGTTAAAAACACGATCCCATAGCGCCTCTGAATCGGCATCATTCCCTCTTCCGTAGGTTTTCATCTCAGACCAAAAACTGCTCAGTTCGTCGATAGGGATTTTGTACTTCTTTACCAGCCCAGCTACCTGGCCAAGCAATTCAATCATCGCATCATTGATTGTTAATTGTGTTGGGATACCCAAACTGTCCACAACCG